>NZ_JBKESZ010000002.1:0-389734 GCF_056355775.1 Bifidobacterium sp. LH_743
TGCGTTTATGGAAGAACTCCTGCTTGAGACGGCCGAAGAACCCCTCCGCGGCCGCGTTGTCCGGACTGCATCCCTTCGCGCTCATCGAACGCGTCAGATCGTGTTCCTTGCAGATGCGGATCCATTCCGGCCACCTATAGTGGCAGCCACGGTCGCTGTGGATGATCGGCCTCTCGCCGTCCTTGAGCGTGGAGCACGCGTCCAACAGCATGCCGTTGGCCAACGCCGCGTTGGGGCTCGTTCCGATCGTCCACGCGACCGGAAGCCCGTCGTAGCAGTCGATCACGGGCGACAGGTACGCCTTGCCCGCGGGGATGGAGAACTCCGTGAGGTCCGTGACCCACAGCATGTTCGGCCGCTCGGCGTGGAAGTCGCGGTTCACCAGATTCGCTGGCGCTTTGGTCAGCTCGCCCTTGTACGAGCTGTACCGCTTCGCGCTCTTGAACAGGGGCACCAGACCATGCGAGGTCATCAGCCGCATGACCCGTTTGGCCGATGCCCTGACGCCCATGCTTTTCAGCTCCAGGTGGATCCGCTTGTATCCATAGCGGCGTCTGCTGTTCTCGAACGCCTCGCGCACGAGCTCCAGGAGGGAAGCATCCTTGTCGGGACGTTTCATGGCGTTGAGCTGGTAATGGTAGGTGCTGCGCGCGATGCCGACCACGGGCAGCAGGCTCCTGGCGGTCACGCCCAGCGTCTCGCTAACGGTCCTGACGAGGAGCGTCTTCTCGCGGTTGGTCAGGTTTTCCGGGTCTGCGCCCGGCTCTTTTCCCAACAGCTCCAACGCGCCCTTCCGGATCGCGATCTCGATGTCCAGCTCCTTCTTCTCCCGCCGCTGCCGTTCGATGTCGGCGTCCAGCTCGTCCAGACGGGCCCGCGTCTCCGCCAGCCTCCTCTCCAGCGACGCCACCGCGTCCGCCAGGCCGGCCGCGTCCCCTGAACCGCCAGCGGCCGTCGGCGCGTCCGGGACCACGGGCCGCGCGACGGCCCTCCCGTTCCCGGCCTTTCCCTTGCGTTCCTTCGTCACGGGCGTCTCCTTGGATCCGGCGAGCATCTGTCGTTTCCAGTTTCTCACGACGGACGCCTCCACGCCCAGCTCGGCGGCCGCCTCACGTGATTTCAGCCGTCCGGACGCGACCGCGACCACCGCCTTCCGCTTCAGTTCCTCGGGCACCGGCCCGTGCCTCAGCTTGCGTTGGCCGGGCGCGAGCTCGTCGATCCACGCCATGAGCAGTTCCTTGCTTTTCGGATATCCCAGCATCCGCATGGTGCGGCTGAGCCGTCTGCCGTATTCGAGGTAGTGGTCCACCGCGGCCTGTTTCTGCTCGTCGCTGTAGCGCCTGTGGCGTTCCCCGCGCCTGGAGGGGACGCCGGTGCGCTCCTCCTCGAGCCGGTCTTTGTGCCACATCCACAGCGAGCCCCTGCTGGGATAGCCGAGCTCGCGGATCACGTCGGCGGCGCAGCGTTCGTATTTGATGTACAGGTCCACGGCCCTGTCTCGCTGCTCCCTGCTGTATTTAGCCATAAGGGGGTTCTCCTCCCGGTCAGGGAGTCCAAGAAAACGTCACCACCTCGGTCTAGGTGCTGCTGAACAAGACCATTGCCAAACGGCTCGGACTGAGTGAGGTCACTGTGCGCTCCTGCATATCTGAGATCTCGGGTACGCGAACCGCGGCGAGCTTACCATCACCGCCATCAAGGCCGGATACTGACCGGTTGCGGATTTGAACTCCGGTGAGTGGTAGTGCTTTTTGCCATGAATACCATCATCTCCCATCGAGTCGGGAAATGCGGAGCCAAAAAATTCATATCTTGTCGCTTGCGTGCGAAATGCAGTCGAGTGGGTTGTGATTAAGCGTCGAAACTATGTATAATTTACATAATTCTTATGTAATAAGCACGGATGGGGGCTGCTATGGCTGTGAAGGAACGGACGACCATTGCGTTGGATCCCGAGGTCAAGCGCGAGGCGACGGACGTACTTGAGCAGATGGGTCTGAGCCTGAGCTCGTTCACGGAGATCTGCCTGCGGCAGGTGGTGCGTGACAAGGGCATGCCGTTCACACCGAGTCTGAGGCCGGTCCGATCCGACGGGTATCCGGTTCCTCCGGCTCACGATGCGTATCGGTTCGAGCGCTCGAAGAGCACGGGCAACATCGTGTTGCCTCAGGAGTGGGACGATCCGGCGGATGACATCTATGATCATGCGTGAGCCGGAAGTATACGACGTGTGGCTGATGCGCGTCGAGTTCCCCGATCATCCCGGCGTGGGCAAGGTCAGACCTGTCATCGTCACCAGGGTTGAGGGCGATCAGGTCTCGGGTATCGTCGTCAAGGTGACCAGTGTGACGACATGGAACGGTCCGGGTGACGTGCCGTTGCTTGATTGGCGTCAGGAGGGGCTATACAAGCCATCCGTGGCGAGATGCTCGCAGCGTTTCTGGTTTGGCGATGGTGACTTGTTGAAGTATTTCGGCAGGTTGTCGTTGCGTGACGCGAACGACCTTGATGCAGGTCTTGAGGCGACGGGCGATATCCCGCCTCACCGGTCGTATCCATGATGCTGACGTGGTCAATGTGTTTTCTCCCCGGGTGTTACCTGCAATGCGGGGAATTGTGAGCGGCGCCGGCTGGCGAAGATACTAGGCTTCAATGGAACGTTCCCGGATTATTTTCGGGTGCCTGTAGGTGCCTCGTGGAAAATGAGCGTGACCGACAGGTTTCCCAAGGACAGAAAACCTCGGAATAAAGCCAAAAACAGTCGATCACGGTTATCATGCGAGGTGCGCATGATAACTGTAGTCATGGTCTTAAGTGTCTCATGGGCTTGAGACTGGGGGAGAATGTATGGCTCTCGTTATTGTGCCGGCGCGGGCGCCATGGACAGGTGCCACAAGCTCGGTCTTGTGCCGTGGTTGGCGGTGACGGGATCGATGACGAGTCGAGCAAAACGCTGCCGGTCCATATACGACAAGCCTCCCGCAGGTACGGGAGGCTTGTGATTCGTCGATTGCGGATAAAAATCACCGTTGCGGAACGGTGTACGACTTGTTTCGATCAGAAGAACAGGAAGGCGATACCGACGCCGAAGAACATGAGCAGCACCGAGGTGATGAAGCTGGCGGCAAAAGCCGGCAGGCCCTTGGCGGCGATGGCTTTGAAATTCACGTTGATGCCGAGCGCGGCCATGGCCATGCCGAGTATGGTGTAGGACACGTCCACCAGATTCGCGGCGATGGCGTTCAGGAACGGCACGTAGGTGCCGAGGACCGACGCGGCGATGAAGCCGAGCATGAAGTAGGGGAAGGTGATTTTGCGCTTGCCGCCGGTGGAGGCAGTGTCCTTGGCCTTATCCCACCAGATGGCGATGATGATTGCGGCAAACACCAGCATGAGCACACGGCTCAACTTCATGATGGTGGCCATGTTCAGGGCTGTGTCGCCGAACGCGCCGCCGACGGCGACCGCATGGGCGATTTCATGCAACGTGGCGCCCGCGGCCACACCCTGCTGCGTGGGGGACATACCGAACAGCGGGAAGACGGTGATTTCGATCAACGCGAAGATGGTGCCCATGATGGCCACGGTGGCCACGGCCATCACCACGTCATCTTCCTTCTCCTGTTGCTGGTCTTCGCCTACGGTGATGGAGCCGGCTAGACCCATCACGGCGGCCGCGCCGCAGATGCCGGTGCCGCCGGCGGTCAGGATGGCCAGCATCGGGCTGACCTTGAACGCGCGGGCCAGCAGATAGGTGACTACAATGGTCAGGGTCACGATCACGGCTGCGATGGGCAGGCATTTAACACCTTGGGTGAACAGCATCTGTAGGTTGAGCTTAAAGCCAAGCAGGATGATGCCCAGACGCAATAGTTTGTTGGAGATCAGGCCGGCGGCGTCCTTCACCCCGGCCGCGCGTTTGGCGCTGGTCTTCACATATATGCCTCGGATCGGGAACTGGATGATCATGCCGATGATCAGTGCGATGATCAACGCGCCGAACAGCGAGAACCCGGGGAACTGCTTGAGCCAGGATCCGATGAAGGAGATGGCCAAGGTCAGAGCTGCGATGAGCAACATATCGGTGGTGGTGATGCGATTCCACCATTTCGTACAGAACTCTCTCATGCCTTCATATTGAACACCTGTTGAAAGTATCAATCAAATGGGATTATCCGATGGTTGTCATCGGTTTCTCCGATGACGCATGGTTATGCCTCACTGGCTTGGGATCGGGTGGGCCGCCTGTGAAGGATTTTTATGATGCGAGTTGGAAAATGCGTGCCGGGAACGTAAGGTCGTCGTATGGGTTTGCTGAATCTTGCGGAACAGGTGGTCCTGTGGTGGATGTGCTACTCCTGCATCGGCTGGGTGTGGGAGACCGGGCTCAACCTGGTGCTGAAGCACAAGTGGGTGGATCGAGGCGCGCTGAACGGCCCGATCTGCCCGATCTACGGCAACGGCGCGCTGCTGGTGATACTGCTGCTGCACGACGTGACCAATCCGGTGGCGTTGTTTCTAGGAAGCGGCGTCATCGCCTGCACCTTGGAATACGTGGTGTCGTGGCAGTACGAGCGCATGTTCCACATTCGGCTTTGGGATTACACCGATAAACCGTTCAACATCAACGGTCGCGTCTATTTGAACGGATTCCTGGCGTTCGGCGCGGGCGCCACGCTGGTCAAACTGGTCGTACAACCCTGGCTGGCGCAACTCACCGCCACCATACCCCAACCGTGGCTCCATATCGCGGCCTGGGGTCTCCTGGCCGTAGCGTTCGTCGACTGGCTGGCCAGCACCATGGGCATGGCCGACATGGACAACAGGCTCGCGCGGCTCGGCGAGGACGTCAAGGCCGGGCGTCTGGAGGCGATCGACAAGGCGAACGACGATATGGCCGAGGCGAACGCGCGCATGGAGCATCGTCTTGCGCAGGCCCAGCGGTCCGCTCAGGAACGTCTTGACCAGACCCGCGAGCGTATCGACGGCACAATCGCCGATATTCGTACGGTCGGACGAAAAGACAAGCCTGCCGCGTTGGACAGACTCACCAAGGAGCATGTGCGTCGTGCGTTGAGCCGTCAGCAGGTCCGTCTGCTTCGGGCGTTCCCTTCGATGCGTTCGTCGACGCATCGCGAGCTGACCGATCGCATCCACGATCTGCTGGAACGCTGACGGTTTCCGTTTGCGGAGGGCGTCTGGTGACTATTGTGGTATAAAGACGTGTGCCGAACGATTCGGAAAAGAGGAATGAACATGTCGATGAAGGATACGTTGAAGAAGGCCAAGATCGCCGCGATGAAGGCCAAGGACAAGGCGAAGCTCAATCCGATCAACCTGACGCTCGCGGACATTCAGAACATGGAAATCGCCAACGGTCATGAGGCCACCGACGAAGAGGTGCTGAAAGTCATCCAGAAGGGCGTCAAGACCCGTCGTGAAACGGCCAAGCTGTATGAGGATAAGGGACTGACCGATAAGGCTGCTCCTGAAACCGCCGAAGCGGATTTCCTGGAGACCTTCCTTCCGGCGGGCGCCACCGACGAGGATTACGACAAGGCCGTCGCCGATGCCATGGCGGAAGTGCAACCGGCAGGTCCCAAGGATATGGGCCGTGTCATCAAGGCGGCCCGTGCCGCGCTTGAGGGCAAGACCATCGATGGAGGCAAGCTGGCCGGTCTGGTCAAGGCCGAACTCAACAAGTAACATTTCCGGCCGTATATGGTCTTATATGGAAATCGGGTCCAGACGGATTGTGTCTGGACCCGATTCTTTTGTGATTGGACGTTCGGTGGAATGTCTCAGCGTTCGTGATGGTCGATGCGGTTGGACACCACGTCGCCGATGGTCTGCACGATCTGCACGAGGATGACGCACAGTATCACGGCCGCGGTCATCACATCGTACTGGTAGCGCTGGTAGCCGTAGCGGATGGCGATGTCGCCCAAGCCGCCCGCACCAACGGTACCGGCCATGGCGGAGAAGCCGAACAGGGTGATGAACGTCAGTGCGGCGCCGCGGATCAGCGAAGGCAGGCTTTCGAACAGCAGCACTTTGAACACGATCTGCAGATTGCTGGCGCCGAAGCTTTGCGCGGCTTCCACCAAGCTGCCGTCCACTTCGGCGAGCGATTGTTCCACCACGCGGGCCACGAACGGCGCGGCGGTGAGGACCAGTGGCACGATGGCGCCCGGCACGCCGAGCGAGGTGCCTACGATCAGCCTCGTCAACGGGATGATGGCCACCAGCAGGATGATGAACGGGATGGATCGCACTATGTTCACGATCCAGCCGAGCACGGTGTTGAGCGGCGCGTTAGGGCGGATGCCCTTCTTCGCGGAAGTGATGAGCAGCACGCCGATCGGTAGGCCGATCACATACGCCAGCAGCGTCGCGACGGCGGTCATGATGATCGTGTCGCGCACGCCTTCGGCCAGCAGTTCGCCATATTCGGCGATGAATTGCGAGATAACCTGTCCCATTTCACTTCACCTCTTCCTTGGTCCGCGTATCCGCCTGCCCGTCGGATGCGGTGGAATCGTGCCTATGACGGTGGCTTTCCACCTTCGCGTCGGCTATCAACGTCTTCAGAATGTCGCTTTGCGGATTGGCGAACAGTTCCTCGGTGTCGCCCATCTCCACGATTCGGCCGCCGTCGATCATGGCCACTCGGTCGCAGATGTTACGTGCCACCGACAGGGAGTGCGTGATGATGACCAGCGTCACGTTGAGCTCGCGATTGATGCGTCGCAGCAGGTCGAGAATCTGCGCCGTGGTGGTGGTGTCGAGCGCGCTGGTGGCCTCATCGCACAGCATGATGGACGGATTGTTGGCCAACGCGCGTGCGATGGCGACGCGCTGCTGCTGGCCGCCGGAAAGCTGGCTGGGATACCGGTCGGCAAGATCGGCCAGTCCGACCAGGTCGAGCAGGTATCGGGCGCGCTCCTCACGCTTGGCTTTCGGCGTGTGGTTGAGTTCAAGCGGGAACGCGACGTTGCGCAGCACGGTGCGCTGCTGGAACAGGCTGAAATTCTGGAAGATCATGCCGATTCCAGCGCGCACGCCCGCCAGATCCTTGCCTTTCACGTCGGTGATGTCCCTGCCGTCGATGAGCACCTTGCCGGATGTGGGCCGCTCCAGCAGGTTGATGCAGCGCACCAGCGTGGATTTGCCCGCGCCGGAGGAGCCGAGGATGCCGAACACCTCACCCGAATCGATGGTCAGGTTGATGTCGTGCAGCACCTCATGCGCTTCGGCACCGCTGCCGTAGCTTTTATGCAGATGGTCGATCTGAATCGTCATAATGTCCTGTTCCTGTTTTCATGGTTCATAGCAAGAATGCCGCAGGACATGTTATCCTGCGGCATTGAATTAATCGGCAGCCGGAGCGGTCGGCCTTAGAAGACCGGAACCACGGCACCCTTGTAGTTCTTGTTGATGTAATCGCGGACCTCGTCGGACTTCAGGGCCTTCTTGAGCTCCTTGGTCTTGGCGGTGTTCTCGTTGCCCTTCTTGACCACCAGGATGTTCTGGTAGGTCTTCGCGGCCAAACCGCCGGCCTTCTCGGTGGCCAACGTGTCCTTTGTCGGGTCGAAGCCCGCCTGGATGGCATAGTTGCCATTCAGGGCTGCGATGTCGACGTCCTTGATGACGGTCGGCACGACAGCGGCCTCAAGCTCCTTGAACTGCAGGTTCTTCGGATTGGAGGTGATGTCTTTCGGCGTGGTGTTGATGTCCTTCGGATTCTTCAGCTTGATCAGTCCGGCATCCTGCAGGAGCAGGAGGGCACGCGCCTCGTTGGTGGCGTCGTTCGGCACGGCCACAGTAGCGCCGTCCTGAAGATCGTCCAGGGTCTTGGTCTTGCCCGGGTACAGGCCGAACGGCTCGAAGTGGATGCCTTCCACGGACACCAGATGGGTGCCCTTTTCCTTGTTGAAGTTGTCGAGATACGGCTTGTGCTGGAAGTAATTCGCGTCGACTTCACCCTCTTCAGTGGCGGTGTTCGGTTGCACATAGTCGGTGAATTCCTTGACTACCAGCTTGTATCCGTCCTTCTCAACGAGCGGCTTGACGGCCTTGTTCAGAATTTCCGCGTGCGGGGTAGGGGAGGCGGCCACGGTGATGGTCTTGTCGTCTTCCTTGGAGGAGGCTCCATTCGAATCGGAGTTGCCGCAGCCGGCCAGACCGAAGGTCGCGAGGGTGGTGACGGCGAGCAGAGCGCCGAGAATCTTCTTGCTATGCATGGTTGAGTTCCTCTCTCGAATCGTCTTACGGCCCGTACGTCTGTATGCTTGCGGGCCAACGATTGACCAATATAGAGGAAACCTCACCGGCAACACGGCGCCCGACTATCGGAATTACTTATAGAGTGTGCGAGAACCGTAGGAACTTGCGAGATTCGCAGCTTCAAATCGGAAGAAAAATTCTGCGGTACGCCTTTTACAGGATGTCGAAATGCCTGAGCGCGTTCGCGATGCCGGCGTCGTCGACATTATCGGTGACGTAATCCGCCACCGACTTTGGCTCGTCCGTCGCATTGCCCATCGCCACACCGATGCCGGCATAGCGCAACATGTCCACGTCATTGCCGCCGTCGCCGAACGCGATCGCATTGTCCTTCGACCAGCCGAAATGCTCAAGCACGACCTGCATACCGACCGCCTTGCCTCCATCCGCGGGAATCAGGTCGGTGAAAGCAGGATGCCATCGCACGCCGCGCACATTGCCGCACAGGGAGGAGATGCGTGCTTCCGTATCCCTGTCGATATACGGGCTGATCTGGAACGTGCGATGAGAGCCGATACGTTCGCGCGGGTCATGGACATCGATTTTCGGCGCGGTTTTGCCGAGACTGTCCCACGTGCTTTCCAACGTTGCGTTGGTCCGGTTGAAATACCCGTAGTCGCTTTCCGCATAGTTGGCGATCACGTCGGTATGCTCCTCCAGCCAGGAGGTAATGATCTCCACGTCGGCCTGGTCGATAGGATGCTGATAGCTCAGGCCGTCGCGAGTGGTGCAGTATTGACCGTTGAGACCCACGATGCCGTCGAAACGCACGGGAATGGTGTCCAGCACCACACCCATGTAAGAGGGTGCGCGGCCCGAACAAATGAACACCTTCACGCCCTTCTCCTGCAACGCGTGCAGCGCGTCGATGGTTGACTGCGGCACCACATGCGTGACGAAACTCGTCAACGTGCCGTCGATATCAAAAAACGCCGCCCTGATGTCCGATCCCATGCCAGCCTCCCTAATGAATACCGTGTCAGACCACCATCCAGCTTACGGGAGGATAAGAGGAAACGCCGTCGACGACATGGAACAGCGGACACGAAAATAGGAAAAACGTCCGCATATGCCTACAATCGACAACCATGAGCGAACATATCGAGATCACGCCGGAGATCATCGAAATCCGACACTACCTGCACGCGCACCCCGAACGCAGCTTCAAGGAATACGAGACAAGCGCCTACATCGAAAAACTGTTGCGCGCGCATGACATCGAAGTGCTCAACAATCCGCTGGAAACCGGCGTGGTCGGCCTGATCCGCGGCGAACAGCCGGGACCGCGCATCGCATTGCGCGCCGACATCGACGGCCTGCCCATCCAAGAGGACACCGGTCTGCCGTTCTCATCCGTCAACGACGGCGTCATGCACGGATGCGGCCACGACCTGCACATGTCGTACATGCTCGGCGCGGCGTTCTGGCTCGCCAAGCATCGCAAGCGCATCAAGGGTTCCATCAAACTGCTGTTCCAGCCGGCGGAGGAGCTCGGACTCGGCGCCAAATCCATGGTCGACGCAGGTCTGCTCGCCGACGTATCCGCTGCCATCGGCGCGCACAACAATCCGAACTACGCGCCGGGGCAGATCGCGGTCGGCCCCGAACCGATGATGGCTGGCTGCGTGAAATTCCACGTCACCTTGCATGCTACCGGCACCCATGCCGGCTATCCGCATAAGGGAACCGGACCGATCGAGGCGCTCGCTACGATGATTCTCGCATTGCAGACCATCGTGAGCCGCAACGTCTCGCCATTCCATCCGCTCGTGCTGTCCATCACCGAACTGCACGGAGGCCACGTGTGGAACGTCGTGCCCGACAAAGCGAGTTTCCAAGGCACGGTACGCTATTTCCACAAATCCGACGGTGAGCTGGTCGAGAAGCGCTTCAAACAGCAGGTCCAATCCATCGCCTCCGGATATGGCATCACTGCCGACGTCGACTGGGATGACTTCCAGAATCCGCTCGTCTCCGACACTGAACTGTCCAAAATCGTCGCCGACAGCGTACGCGACTACGCGCAGCTCGAACCCATCCGCCCGTCGATGGCGGGGGAGGACTTCTGCGATTTCATGCCCGTCACCCTGCCGGTGTTCGCCTTCATCGGCTCCAACGGTGAGGAAGGCTGCCCCGACTGGCACAGCCCGCACTTCGTCGGACTCGACGAATCATTGCAGACCGGCGTGGAATTCTACGCCAACGCGGCATTGACGGTACTCAACGAACTCTCATGACGCATCTCGCGTCCGTCCGCGTTCCATGATCGCGGACGGACGCAATCGCAAAAAACAAACGTCCAACAAACCAACGGTAAGCTAGGCAGATATGACAGACATTCGTTTCGCACTCGCCCAGATCGACACCTGCGTTGGAGACCTCGACTCCAACGCCGACAAGGTCATGCAATACGCGCATCGCGCCGCGCAACAAGGCGCGAAAGTGGTCGTTTTCCCGGAAATGACACTGACCGGATACCCCATCGAGGACCTTGCACTGAGAGCCACCTTCCGCAAGGCCGCTTGGGACAAGGCCAACTGGCTCGCCACCGAACTGGCCGCCGACGGACTCGACGGACTGTACGTGGTGGTCGGCACCGTGGGCACCGACCGCGAGACATCCAAACCACGCAATCGTCTCGTCGTACTGCACAACGGCGTCGTCTGGGCCGGCTACGACAAGCACTTCCTGCCCAACTACGGCGTATTCGACGAATTCCGCATCTTCAGCCCCGGCAACAAGTCCATGGTGCTCGACGTGGACGGAGCCCGCATCGGCGTAGCCATCTGCGAGGACATCTGGCAGGACGGAGGCCCCGTGGCCGAACTCGCCAAGGAGAACATCGACCTGCTGCTCACCATGAACGGCTCGCCATACGAGGAAGGCAAGACCGATACGCGATTCGACCTCGCCGTGAGACGCGCTGCCGAAGTGCGCGCGCCGATGATCTACCTCAACCAAGTGGGCGGCCAGGACGACCTCGTCTTCGACGGCGGAAGCTTCGTCGTGGACTCCGACGGCACCCTGCTCGAGCGCTCGCCGATGTTCATGGAGGACCTGAGCTTCTTCGATTTGGACACATCCGCCGAACATCAGACGGTCGGCGTGATTGTGGACAAGCCGGATCCGGACGAGGAGGTGTACACCGCCTGCGTGCTGGGGCTGAAGGACTACATGGCCAAGAACCATTTCAAGGGCGTGTGCCTAGGCCTGTCCGGAGGCATCGACTCCGCGCTTGTCGCAGCCATGGCCGCCGACGCCGTGGGCGGCGAGAACGTGTATGGCATCTCCATGCCGAGCATGTACTCGTCCGACGGTTCCAAGGATGACGCCGCAGATCTGGCGCGCAACATCGGCGCGCATTACGACATCCAGCCCATCGAGCCGCTGTTCGTCTCCTTCCAGCACCAGCTGAAATTGGAAGGGGTCGCCGCCGAGAACCTGCAGGCGCGCATTCGAGGCGTGATCGTCATGGCTTATTCGAATTCCAAGGGGCTTCTGGCCGTGGCTACCGGCAACAAGTCGGAACTGGCCTGCGGTTATTCCACGATCTACGGTGATGCGGTCGGCGGCTATGCACCGATCAAGGATCTGCTCAAGACCCGCGTGTGGGAGATCTCCCGTTGGCGCAACAAGGCCGCGGCCGCCGGCATGGGCATCGGGGGACTCCACATCGTGGGCAACGAGCAGGGGAGCGCTGGCGTTCCTCTGCCGGACGGCGTGATGATCCCTGTCAATTCGATCGAGAAGGCGCCATCCGCTGAGCTGCGTCCCGGTCAGAAGGATTCCGATTCCCTGCCGGAGTACGCGCTGCTCGACCAGGTGCTGGCGATGTATATCGAGCATGCGCACGGTCGGGCCGATCTGCTTGCCGACGGCTTCGACGAGGCCACCGTGGACACGGTCATGCGACTGGTGGACCGCGCCGAATGGAAGCGTCGCCAGTATCCGCTTGGCCCGAAGGTGACGGCGTTGGCGTTCGGCCGCGACCGCCGTCTGCCGGTGACCAACGCGTTCCGCGAGTAAGACGAAACACACGCAAGCAAGACATTCGGCCGCGGACCGGATGGACGGGCCGTGATTGCAGGAAGGGATGAAGACCGTAAATGGAAAAGCAGTGGTATTTCAACACGGTCACGGAGCAGCCGGAACTGGGCATGATCTCTCCGGCAAGCCACCGCATGGGGCCGTACAGGACCCGTGAGGACGCGCTCGACGCGTGGAAGATCGTGCAGGAGCGCAACCTCAAATGGGAGGAGCAGGACCGCGAATGGAAACGCTGGTCCGGTGGCTCCGGCTCGTCCTCCGAAAACTGACCCAGTGTCGATTCACGAATGAAAGCCACGCCTGATTGTGATTTATGTCACTAATTTCAGGTGTGGCTTTCATGTTTTTCACAGACGCCGGCCATTACAATCAAAAGGTAGCGACGACGTAACGATGCGTCGCCAACCAAACACCCAGAAGGAGTGGAAATGGCAGCAGTTGATGCAACGGCGGTCTCCCAGGAAGAACTTGAGGCTAAGGCTTGGGAAGGTTTCGCTGAGGGCAACTGGCAGAAGGACATCGATGTCCGTGACTTCATTCAGAAGAACTACACGCCATATGAGGGCGATGAGTCCTTCCTGGCGGATGCCACCGAGAAGACCAAGCACCTGTGGAAGTATCTCGATGACAATTATCTGGCCGTGGAGCGCAAGCAGCGCGTCTACGACGTGGACACCCACACCCCGGCCGGCATCGATGCTTTCCCGGCGGGCTACATCGACTCCCCGGAAGTCGACAATGTGATCGTCGGCCTGCAGACTGACGTGCCCTGCAAGCGCGCCATGATGCCGAACGGCGGCTGGCGTATGGTCGAGCAGGCCATCAAGGAGGCCGGCAAGGAGCCCGATCCGCAGATCAAGAAGATCTTCACCAAGTACCGCAAGACCCACAACGACGGCGTCTTCGGCGTCTACACCAAGCAGATCAAGCTTGCCCGCCACAACAAGATTCTCACCGGTCTGCCGGATGCCTACGGCCGTGGCCGCATCATCGGCGACTATCGTCGTGTGGCGCTGTACGGCGTGAACACCCTGATCAAGTTCAAGCAGCGTGACAAGGACTCCATCCCGTACCGCAACGACTTCACCGAGCCGGAGATCGAGCATTGGATTCGCTTCCGTGAGGAGCATGACGAGCAGATCAAGGCCCTGAAGCAGCTGATCAACCTCGGCAACGAGTATGGTCTTGACCTGTCCCGCCCAGCGCAGACCGCGCAGGAGGCCGTACAGTGGACCTACATGGGTTACCTCGCCTCCATCAAGAGCCAGGATGGCGCCGCCATGTCCTTCGGCCGTGTCTCCAATTTCTTCGACATCTACTTCGAGCGTGACCTCAAGGCCGGCAAGATTACCGAGACCGACGCCCAGGAGATCATCGACAACTTGGTCATGAAGCTGCGCATCGTGCGCTTCCTGCGTACCAAGGACTATGACGCCATCTTCTCTGGCGATCCGTACTGGGCGACTTGGTCCGATGCGGGCTTCGGCGATGACGGCCGCACTATGGTCACCAAGACCTCGTTCCGTCTGCTCAACACGCTGACCCTCGAGCATCTCGGACCCGGCCCGGAGCCGAACATCACCATCTTCTGGGATCCGAAGCTGCCGGAAGCCTACAAGCGCTTCTGCGCCAGGATCTCCATCGATACCTCGGCCATCCAGTACGAGTCCGACAAGGAAATCCGCTCCCATTGGGGCGATGATGCCGCCATCGCATGCTGCGTCTCCCCGATGCGCGTGGGCAAGCAGATGCAGTTCTTCGCCGCTCGTGTGAACTCCGCCAAGGCCCTGCTGTACGCCATCAACGGCGGCCGCGACGAGATGACCGGCATGCAGGTCATCGACAAGGGCGTGATCGACCCGATCAAGCCGGAAGCCGACGGCACCCTGAGCTACGAGAAGGTCAAGGCCAACTACGAGAAGGCCCTCGAATGGCTGTCCGAGACCTATGTGATGGCGTTGAACATCATCCATTACATGCACGATAAGTACGCATACGAGTCCATCGAGATGGCCCTGCACGATAAGGAGGTCTACCGCACCCTCGGCTGCGGCATGTCCGGCCTGTCCATCGCGGCCGACTCCCTGTCCGCATGCAAGTACGCCAAGGTCTACCCGATCTACAACAAGGATGCCAAGACCACTCCGGGCCATGAGAACGAGTACGTCGAAGGCGCGGACGACGATCTGATCGTCGGCTACCGCACCGAAGGCGACTTCCCGATTTACGGCAATGATGATGACCGCGCCGACGACATCGCCAAGTGGGTCGTCTCCACCGTCATGGGCCAGGTCAAGCGTCTGCCGGTGTACCGCGACGCCGTTCCGACCCAGTCCATCCTGACCATCACCTCCAACGTGGAATACGGCAAGGCTACCGGCGCCTTCCCGTCTGGCCATAAGAAGGGCACCCCGTACGCTCCGGGCGCCAACCCGGAGAACGGCATGGACTCCCACGGCATGCTGCCGTCCATGTTCTCGGTCGGCAAGATCGACTACAACGACGCGCTTGACGGCATCTCGCTGACCAACACCATCACTCCTGATGGCCTGGGTCGCGACGAGGACGAGCGCATCAGCAACCTGGTGGGCATCCTGGATGCCGGCAATGGCCACGGCCTGTATCACGCCAACATCAACGTGCTGCGCAAGGAGCAGCTTGAGGACGCCGTCGAGCATCCGGAGAAGTATCCGCACCTGACCGTGCGCGTCTCCGGCTACGCGGTGAACTTCGTCAAGCTCACCAAGGAACAGCAGCTCGACGTGATTTCCCGTACGTTCCATCAGGGCGCTGTCGTCGACTGACGGTCCTATCGGACGGATGATTGCCGCCGTATGAGACGGCGATGAAGGCAAGGGGCGGAGCTTATGCTCCGTCCCTCTTTTTTCGATAGGATGGGAAGGATGATGAAAGGGGATATCGATGCCTGAACCCATATTCCGTACCACGACCAGGCATATGCTGAGGGATTCCAAGGAATACGCCAAGCAGACTTTGATGGGAGGCCTGTCGGGATTCGAATCCCCGATTGGTCTGGACCGTCTGGACCGCATCCAAGCGCTGAAAAGCGGCGACATCGGATTTGTCCATTCGTGGGACATCAACACGTCTGTGGACGGTCCCGGCACCCGTATGACCGTTTTCATGAGTGGCTGCCCGTTGCGATGCCAATTCTGTCAGAACCCGGACACCTGGAAGATGCGCGACGGCAAGCCTGTGTACTACGAAGCCATGATCAAGAAGATCGAACGCTACGCCGACCTGTTCAAAGCCACCGGAGGCGGCATCACCTTCTCCGGCGGCGAATCCATGATGCAGCCCGCATTTGTGTCCCGCGTGTTCCACGCGGCCAAGCAGATGGGCGTGCACACGTGTCTCGACACGTCCGGTTTCCTTGGCGAGAGCTACACCGACGAGATGGTGGACGACATCGACCTGTGCCTTCTCGACGTCAAATCCGGCGACGAGGAGACATACCATAAGGTGACCGGCGGAATCCTGCAGCCGACCATCGATTTCGGACAGCGTCTCGCCAAGGCGGGCAAGAAGATCTGGGTGCGGTTCGTGCTCGTGCCGGGCCTCACCTCATCCGAGGAGAATGTCGAGAACGTGGCGAAGATCTGCGAGACCTTCGGCGACGCCGTGGAACATATCGACGTGCTGCCCTTCCACCAGCTTGGACGTCCGAAATGGCACATGCTGGGAATCCCATATCCGTTGGATGACCAGAAGGGGCCTTCGGCCGCGATGAAGCAGCGTGTGGTCGAGCAGTTCCAGGCGCACGGATTCACCGTGTACTGATGGTCCTTTGACAGGAGCCCACATAGACGGAATGAAACACCGGAATCGTGAGATGCCAACTTGGCATCGCGATTCCGGCGTTCTCTTCGTGAACGGAAAAATCTTCACATTCGACGCGTGACGAAATGACGCGAAATACGACAAAAAAAGGTCTTCTGGCGTAGTCTTGGACTATGGCAGACATTTTCGATTTTCCTCAGGGCGTGCGCAACGTGGCGTACGACGATGACAAGGGACCACGTATGGGCGACGACGCCCGGCGCTCCACTCTCTTTCGCCCTCACGGCGTTCCCGACCGGGTCTGGGATGCCGTGCTGTCCGTGGAACGCATGCCACGATTACAGGGCATGGCATACCACGAGATTCCTGTGCCGAATTCCATGGCGAATTTCGGCATTGGCGTTGAACTGGAATACGACGACGGATGCCCGTCCGGTTGGATCATGGTGCTGTATTCGCTCAAATTCCAGGAAGACTGGCACTCGCACTGGCGCTGCGTGGCCTTCGCCTCCCTGCCGCTGCCGGAAAAGGATGGCGATCGTATGGATCCCGGCATGTATTGGGAGTCGATGATGCGGTTCCTTGACCCTGATGATTCCGAGCACGTGTCGGGAACCGTTACCGTCGCACGCAACACGGCTTTCGGGCATGATCCGGACGCACCGATGGCGGGTTGCGAGATCCGCGTGTCTTGGACGCCATTAGACTATGCCGATGGAGGTCTCGACGCCGGCTCCCAAGTCGGACGGTGGGCGGCGTTCCTCCGGTCCATGACGCAATCCGAGGAGGATGTTTCCGTTGATCGATGAGCCAAAGCTGCAGTCGGAACCACGTGAAGGCGTGCCTGATGTGATCGACACACTGCCCGCGTTCCGCGAATACTGCAGTGCTTTGGCTTCCTCACATGGCTCCCTCGCGGCGGACGCGGAACGCGCATCGGGATTCCGATACGGTCACGAGGACTGGCTGGTGCAGTTCAAACGCGACGGCGCCGGCATAGGCCTGCTCGACCCCCAGGCGCTTGCGGTCGCGGGAGCTGATTGGAACGATTTCAATCGCGCGGTCGGCGACGCGGTGTGGATCCTGCACGACTCACTGCAGGACCTTCCGGGATTCGCGGACCTCGGCATGAAACCGCAGCGACTGTTCGACACCGAAATCGCGGCGCGACTGCTGGGATTGAAACGATTCGGGCTCGCCGCCGTCACCGAGCATTTCCTGGGACTGACTCTCGCCAAAGAGCATTCCGCGGCGGACTGGTCGTATCGCCCGTTGCCCCGCGATTGGCGCAACTACGCCGCGCTGGACGTCGAACTACTCATCGAGCTTGAGACGAAGATGCGTGCCGAACTCAAACGCCAGGGCAAGATGGAATGGGCTCGGGAGGAGTTCGAATACGCACTCAAAGAAGGTCTGGGACCGCGCAAGGGGCATCCGATTCCATGGATGCACGTCTCGCATATCAACGAAGTCATGCGCGACCGCCAGGCGTTGGCCATCGTCAGGGCGCTGTGGACCAGACGGGACGAGCTCGCGCGTGAACACGACATCGCGCCGTCGCTGCTGCTCGCCGACAGCACGATTATCGAAGTGGCCAAGCGCAAGCCGCACAACGCGGCGCAGTTCCGCGCGATCCGGTCCATCAACGAACGCGTCCGCATGCACACCGATTCGGAGCAGGACAAGATGTTCGAACGCTATGCCCCGATCCAGCGCAAGATCAAACCGAGCATGTGGAAGCGCGTCATCCAGGAGGCGCTCGCTCTGCCGCCAAGCGAATGGCCGGAGACGGACGGTGCCGCCGGCCATCGGCACGAGTCGCAGTCGTCGGCTCCCAAATCCATCCGCGCGTGGAAGGAACGCTATCCGGAACGCCTGAAAGTGCTCAACAGGGCGCGCAAGGCGGTTTCGCAGATAGCTGAAGACACGCGCACGCCGGTGGAAATCATCATCAAACCGCAGTATCTGCGCAACCTGTGCTGGACGGACGAACCGCGAAAGCGTGATGTGGCACAGTTCCTTACGGAGCAGGGCGCGCGCGACTGGCAGGTCGCCCTTGTCGCAGAGTCCGTAAGTCGCGCTATCATGTAGAGGTTGCCTAACGGCAGAACAATGAAGAACCGTATTGTTTCAGGAGCGCAAGCGTGAAAATCAGCGTCAGGAATCTTGAGCCGACCAAGGTGAAGCTCACCATCACCGTCGACCCGGAGGAATTCAACCCGTATCTCGACGAGGCTCGCAAGGAAATCGGCAAGCAGGTCAACGTGCCTGGCTTCCGCAAGGGTCATGTGCCCGGCAAGATCATCGACCAGCGCATCGGCTTTGGCGCCGTCGCCGGCGAGGCTGTGAACAACGGTGTGCCGGAGCTGTACTCCAAGGCTCTCGAAACCAAGAAGATCCACCCGATGGCTCAGCCGGAGATCGACGTTCAGGAAGTGCCGGAATCCGCCAAGGATGAGACCAAGCTGAAGTTCGTCGCCACCGTCGAGCGTCGTCCGGACATCGAACTGCCGGCTCTTGACGGCATGGAGATTGAGGTTGCCAAGGCTGAGGTCACCGATGAGGACATCAACAACCGTCTGGAAGCCCTGCGCCAGCGTTTCGGCACTCTCGTGAGCGTCGACCGTCCGGCCGCCAAGGGTGACTACGCCAACATCGACCTCAACGCCGAAATCGACGGCGAGAGCGTGGACTCCCAGGAAGGCGTGAGCTACGAGCTCGGCTCCGGCACCATGCTCGACGGACTGGACGAGGCTCTCGAAGGCCTGTCCGCCGGCGAGGAGACCACCTTCGAAGGCACTCTCGAAGCTGGCAAGCATGAAGGCGAGAAGGCTCAGATCAAGGTCAAGGTCAACTCCGTCAAGGCCGAGGAACTGCCGGAACTCGACGATGACTTCGCTTCCGAAGCCTCCGAGTTCGACACCCTTGACGAGCTGAAGGAAGACCTGAAGAAGGTCGCCGCTCAGGATGCTGAAGGCCGTCAGGCCACCGCCGCCCGCGACGCGTTCATCGCCAAGCTCGAGGAAGGCCTCGAGATTCCGGTGCCGAAGGGCGTCAAGGCCGAAATGGTCGAGCAGCAGCTCAAGAATGTGACCGCGGATCCGTCCAAGGCCACCAAGGAGCAGAAGGCCGAAGCCGAGCAGACCGTCGAAAAGGAACTCCGCGACCAGATGGTTCTCGACGTGCTCGCCGAGAACATGGACGTCAAGGTCTCCCAGGGCGAAGTGTTCAACTTCCTCGCTTCCATCGCCCAGCAGTACGGCATGGATCCGAACGCTTTCATCCAGGCCATCATCCGCAATGGCCAGATCGGCTCCGCGGTGCAGGAAGTCGGCCGTTCCAAGGGCCTGCTCTCCGGCATGCGCGCCGTGACCTTCAAGTCCGAAGGTGAGACCCTGGACCTGAGCGCCTTCCTTGGCGAAGCCGCCGAAGATGAAGAGTCCGAAAGCGTCGAAGCCGCTTCCGCGGCCGCAGCCGTGGCCGATGAGCTCGCAGCCGACAAGGATGCCGAGTGAATCGCAAAGCCCGATAGGCTGAAGCGCTGAATACGCGTGGGCCGGAATCCCCAAGTGGGTTCCGGCCTTTTTCTTTCGCAGGAATAATGCTGTTGGAATATGGCCGCTGAAAATCCGTATACGGCGAGTTCCGACAAGCGTCATGGGATGGGAGGACATGTGATGGATCAGGGGTACGCGGTAGTCGATTTCGAGACCACGGGATTGAGTCCGGCGAAAGGCGACCGGGCCATTGAGATCGGCTTGGTCCACGTGTCGCCGGACGGCACGCTTGAGGACGAACATGAGACGCTGATCCATGTCGATCGCAGTGTCGGCGCCTCATGGGTGCATCACATCACCGCACGGGAACTATTGCATGCGCCGGACTTCGAAGGCATCGCGCATGAACTGCGCGACCTGCTGGCCGGACGCGTATTCGTGGCGCACAACGTGTCGTTCGATTCGAGGTTCCTGCTTGCTGAGTACTCCCGTATGGGCGCCTCGATCCCCGTCGACCAAAGCACCATGCTGTGCACGATGAAACTGTCCCGCTCGTTGATCGGCCGCGGCAAGCTTTCCGATTGCTGCGAATACTTCGGCATCGCGAATGAGGATGCACACAGCGCGCTGAGTGACGCTCACGCCACGGCGATATTGCTTGGACGGCTGATTGAATCCGATCCTGAATGGCCAGGCTTCAAGCGTCGTCTCGAATCGGCCACTGACGCAGCGGATCGATGGCCCACGTTCTCCTCGTTGCCGAAGAAGGAATGGCTGCCGCGAAGCACACACGCTGACGGGAATGCCATGACCTGGTGATTCTGCGGGAGCTTTGGCTTTCGTTCGTTGTTGGAAACCAAGGTGGAGTCCGGCGAACTCGGTGCGAAAACCGGAAAAGGCTTCTATGAGTGGGAAGGCGAAACGGGACGGGAGATCATCCGCGAACGTGACGAACACATGCTACGGGCGTCGGCGGAGGAACGTTCGGTCACGAGAACAGGAATTTGATTTCGGCGAAGAACTCGCGGAGCATGTTGTTCGCCAGCATGTCACGGGGAGAGCCAGCCGCGATGCCCTGCGCCTCCGCAAGACCGTTCTTATGCGCGATCTGCAGCGCGCGGAACATATGGAAATCGTTGGTGATGATGCCTACCTCGGCGTTGGGCTTCGTGATCAGGCCGCTGCTGTTCGAGATGTTCTCCTGGGTGGTTCGCGACTTCGTCTCCTTGAGGATGCGGTCCTTCCCGATGCCGTGTTCCTTGAGATAATCGGCCATGCCCTGGGCCTCCGGGAACGGCTCGTTCACGCCCTGACCGCCGGAGACGATGCAGATGGTTTTCGGATTCTCGTTGAGATATTCGACCGCCGTGTCGAGCCGATAGCGCAGCACCTTGCTCGGGCCGGACGCGCGCACCTGCGCGCCGAGCACCACCACGTAGTCGAGATCCGGACCTGCCTGTTCGTCCATTCTGCTGATGACGCAGCCCTCCACCGTGCCGAACGCCACAAGGCCGATGGCGATCAGGGCAACGATGATGTCCTGGACAATACGGGGGAAATTCGACCACCAGTCTGCCGCGATGCCGATCGCGATCAGGATGAGGCAAGCGGCGACGCCCAGCCAGACCATCCAGAAACCGGTGCCGGACCGGGCCCTCATCACGATGAACGCATAGAACGCCGACAGCAGGGCCAGCGCAACGCATAGAAGGATTCCGAATCGTCGCACCATCGTCTTCATGCCAACAACCTCTTAACGCGTGTGCCCATGCTCTTTTTATGTCACCACTCAATTCCTGTTCAAGGGTAAGTGAAACGGCGGGACGGGGCGGCGCATTGTGCGCGATGCAGACGATTCCTTCGCATTTTTCCGGAAGATGGACTCCTTGTTTTTTGACGATACGTATCGCTCGTATAATGGCGCGCGTCGCTCCTGCCCGAGCCGCGCAGGTCGAGGGGTGGCCCACGGCGATTGCCGCGATCTCCAATTCACGGTGCGTGGCATCGACCGAGAGAAGGATTCATTATGGCGAAGCCATTCCCCGAAATCATTGCTCATGATACGGATATGAAAATCACGGAACGCGCCCAGGAAACGTCGAAGGAAACACATGGAACACTTGCATGGCGTGTGATCGATATCGCCGTCGGCGCGGCGGTCGGCGTGATGTCGGGAGTGATGTTCTGGGTGTTCGATGGCCTGTCATATGGTCTTTTCCCGCTGCTGACGCTGGTTCTTCCGGGCTCCGCCGCGTTGCTGCACGCATTGTTCTATTTCCCGGCCACTTTGGGATTGCTGATCGTACGCAAGCCGGGAGCCTCGGCCTATGTGCTTCTGGTCGCCTCGTTCATCGAAGTGGTGCTCGGCACGAAATACAGTGTGAGTCTGGTGGTGATCGCCCTCGTGCAGGCGGTGGCCGCCGAAGCGGTGTTCGCCCTGTTCCGCTACCGTCGTTGGACGCTTGGTGTCACATTGCTGTCGGCCATGGCGATCGGCCTCGTATACAACTTCTACCTGCTGTTCTTCTACTATCAGGCGTTCTCGTTCTTCAGCCCGCGCGGTCTCATCGGCACCGTGTGCGAGCTGTTGAGCGCATTGGTGTTCGCAGGTTTCGGCTCATGGGGCCTGTACCGCGCGTTGGCGCGATCTGGCGTTCTAAATCGCTTCGCCTCCGGACGGTGAACGTTCCGGATGATTCCGTTCCGACCGATCCGTGCGCTGGGTTGTGGATCGGTCGGAATGAAACCCTGGCCAATCTTGGTGAGCCGAAGGTCATTTAGGAAACCTCAAGGCTCCGCAGAGTGGGCTTACTGGATGGGCTTACCGGTAGTTGCGTTCGATGAGAATGTCGGAAACGGTGAGATTCGCCTCGTTGACGAGATTGAACAGGATCACTTCGGCGAGTTCGGCCGGGCTCATGAAGGAGTGCTGCTTGTCGAGCGACACGTAATCGTGGCTGTCGCGGTAGAAGTCGGTGTCGATGCCGCCGGGGTAGACGCCCACCACCTTCACGCTCGTGCCCTTGTAGGCGGCCTTCAGACTCTGCGTGTAGCCCTTTTCGCCCCACTTGGTCGCGCAGTACACGGATTCGTTTGCGTTGCCGCGTGTGGCGGCGGTGCTCATCATGTTGGCGATCTTCAGATCTTGCTCGCCGCAGGCCTTCAGTGTCGCCACGCTCCACAGGATCATGCCTTTGAGGCCCTTCAGGCACTTGTCCACGTCGGCCGCGACGTAGCCGGTCGGCGCCTTGAACGAGGGTTGGCCGGCATTGTTGATCAGCAGGTCGATATGGCCAAGCTTCGCGATTTCGACGATGGCGTCGTTCACGAAGGTCTCGTCGGAGACGTCGCCGACGAACGCGCGATAGCTATCGGAACCGAACCGGCCGGCAAGCTCGGTCTGGCGTTCGGCGTTGAAGTCGATGCCGGCCACCAGCCAGCCTTTGCCGATGAGCTGGCACGCCAGCTCATAGCCCAGACCCAGGGCGCTTCCGGTGACGACCGCGATGTGCTTTCCTTCGGCTGTTGACATGTCAGGCTCCTTGATATTCCTCGGGCAACATTCGACGTGGCCATCATACCGTCGGATGTTGGATTCCACGAATCGATTCCATGAACCATTCGAGAATCCGCTGCTCGCTTACGGGCTTGAAATCCCACGCGTCCAGACCGACGTTCACGCAATGCGGGTCGGTGCCGTCGGGAACGTCCTGATGCGTGTGGCCATACAGCAGCCAGCCCTCGCAATCGGGCGCATCATCCGCGAACTCGTTCCAGTTCCCGGGCCAATCGTCATGTTCCTGCAGCATCGATGACAGGCGTGGGAAATGGCTCATGCCAACGGGCTGCAGCGCGGTTTGAGGTGCGGTTGGCTCCGTGGAATCGCCCGAATCGTCGAGTAGCGGCATCTCCATATCGATCTCGCGGTAATCGTCGATGGTCTCGAACACGTTTGCATACAACATGTCGTTGGAGCGGAGCCGGAAGTTGCGGTCGTGGTTGCCGATGATCATGTGCAGATGCCGGCAGTTGATGCGGCGCAGACAGTCGAGCGTGTGCTCGACGGTGCATCGGTAGGACAGGTCGCCAAGGATCCACAGTTCGTCGGCATGCCCGACGATTTCGTTGATGTTGCCGATGATGGCGTTCTCATGGCGTTCGATATCGCAGATGGCCTTGAACGACGTCTTATTGTCATGCACGTACTGTTTGATCCACGTGTGCGCGGCGGTACGGCCCTGCGCCTGCCAGATGTCACGATATTCGGCGCGGAGCCTGCCATTGTTCAGGAATCCGCGCAATGCGGTGACCAGCGGATGCCCAAAATGCGTGTCAGAAGTGAAATAACGCATGTGATTCCTTACGCTATGCGGCTAACGATGCTCTAACGTTCTTTCAATAATAGGTGGACGGCTTGTGCGGGCAGTCGCTGCGGAACGCCGGTCGGTCTGTCGACGGGACTATTTGACGCCCATGTCGGCTGACGTGCGGTTTTCTTGACGATTTAACGACTATCCATTTGTTTCCCTGTTTGGGAGGGAATGGCGAGGAATCGTCCGTTGATTGCGGTCAGCTGCAGAATATGCCATTGGCAAACGTCGCATTTCCCAATACCTTGTCGGCCGCCGCATACGACAATCCGACAACGCCAGCGCGGCTGTCATCGGGGCATACTTCAATGTGCAGATTTTTGGTGGCAAGGGGTTGGGCCCTGCCCCAAATGCGTTCGCGGATGCCGGATATGAAGAGTTCACCGCATTGGGACAGCTCGCCTCCGATTACAACGTGCGATGGATTAAGCAGATTGATGGCCGCGGATATTACGTCGCCGATGAGCCTTCCCGCTCTTCTGACATGTTGTACGGCCTCAAGATCGCCTTGCTGAACAAGGGAGACTACGTCGGACAATGTGCTGACGTCGCGGCCAAGCGCTTTGAGGCTCTGGATGATGGCCCAGCCTCCGGCAGAGGCCTCGACGCAACCGGTGTTGCCGCATCGGCATGGATTGTCGGCTCCGGTCTGTCCGAATACGTGGATGTGGCCGATGTCGCCGGCTCCGCCGAACGCGCCATGTAGGATCTCGCCATGCGAGATGATGCCCGCGCCGAGTCCCATACCTGCATGGATGTAGATTAGGTCGCTGATTTGCTGTTCACTGTGGCTCGCCAGCTTGCGCGCCTTGTATAGCGCGCGGATGTTCGCGTCGTTCTCGACGAAGGCGGGCACGTGGTAGCGGTCATCAAAGAAGTCCGGGAGGTCGAGATGTTCCCAGTGGCGCATCACGGGGGCTTCGATGATTTGTCCGGTCGGTTCCTCGACTCGTGTGGTCACCGCAATGGATACCGCGCATGGAACGCCGTGTTCGGTTTCGGCAAGCAGTTCGTCACCTATCTCGCATAGTTCTGGCAGAACGATATGGGGGTCATGTTCCGCACCATGGGGGATTTCGCGTGAAGCGAGGATTTTGCCGTCAAGGGTGCACAGCGCGAGTGTGGTGTGCGTGGTGGCGATATCGATGGAAATGATGCATGCGGCATCCGGGTTGAATGCGAATCCCTGTGCTGGACGGCCTCCGGTGGAATTGTCCATCTGCAACGGAACGACGAGTTCGACGTCGGCAAGCCGTTCGAGGCGTTTATTCACCGTTGGTCGGGCCCATCCGGTGGATTCGGCGACGCTTGCCCTCGTCTGGGCTCCGTGATGCCGCAGAAGGGTAAGTAGGGCTATGGTTCCCTCGTCCATTGGAATTGGGGCGCTGTCTTCGTTTGTAGTCATAGATTCAGTATAAGACCAAACGATTTATTTACTAGAAATGTAAGTAGCATAACGCAACACGCCATAGTTTTGTATAAAAATATACATAAGTATAGAATACTTAAGTACAAGGAAGCTCGTAAGAAAGAACTTGATGAGCGCAATTCCGAAAACAAAAAACGCCAATACGCAAACACGACAAAGGAGTTCAACGATGGTGGATGTCATCAAGGGAGTCGAAGAGGCAAAGCGCAGAGTGGCCGGTCTGCTGGAACGCAATGAGCGTGTCATCCTCGGCATTGTGGGGGCGCCCGGCGCGGGCAAGTCCACGCTTGCGCAGATTCTCGCCGAATCGTTCGTCAACGGCGTGCCTGCCGAATACACTTCGTCGGGCAAGGCCATCGAGGGCAAGGATTTCTCCGCGTGGGTTCCCATGGATGGCTACCATCTGGCGGACGTGGAGCTTCGTCGTCTGGGAAGGCTTGATCGTAAGGGTGCCATCGACACGTTCGACGCACGTGGCTATCGTTCCCTGCTGTTCCGTATCCTCGACGGCGAGGACGGTGTCATCTACGCTCCGATGTTCGAACGCGATCTTGAGCAGCCGCTGGCCGGTGCGATTCCGGTGTTCCCTTGGACGCGCCTAGTGGTGACGGAGGGCAACTATCTGCTCGATGGCACCGATGCTTGGAAGGGCGTGCGTGCCGCGATGAGCGAGGTCTGGTATGTGGATGTTGATGACGATCTGCGCCGTGAGCGTCTGATTGAACGGCACATCCAGTTCGGCAAGGAACCGGATTACGCACGTCAGTGGGTCATGAACGTCGATGAGGTCAACGCGAAGCGCATCGCCGCGCATAAAGATCAGGCCGATGCGTTTGTTGAAGTCGAAACGTTGGATTTGTGAGCGGATAAGCGGATAGGAGCGGATGATGAGTGCTGCAAACGAGAAAACTGTAGGACAAAACGAAAACGTCGGAAGTGCCAGGAGCGTTGGAAGCGGGCGTCTCAAGACGTTGATTCCGGTCATGGCCACGTTCTTCGTCATGGGTTTCGTCGACCTGATCGGCACGGCCACGAACTATGTCAAGGTCGAATTCTCCCTGACTGATTCGATAGCGAATCTGTTCACCGTCATGGTGTTCTTCTGGTTCCTCATCTTCTCAGTGCCGACAAGCATGCTGATGAACCGCATCGGCCGGCGGAACACGGTTCTGCTGTCCATCGTGGTCACGGTCGGTGCGATGGTCCTGCCGGTCCTGGCATATGTCGCCTGTCCGGACGGATCCACCCAACGATTGGTGCTGATTGTCGCCTCGTTCGCGCTGCTTGGCATCGGCAATACGTTGATGCAGGTGTCGCTGAACCCGTTGCTGACGCTCTTTGTTAAAGGCGACGGCCTCGCCTCCACGCTGACAGCCGGACAATTCATCAAGACCTTCGCCTCGGTGTTCGGTCCCATCATCGCGGGCTGGGGTATGTCCCGCTTCGGTTCATGGTGGCTGCTGTATGCTATCTACGCTGTGATAGGCGTTCTGGTCGGCGTGCTGCTGTTCTTCGACAAGATCGAGGAGGAGCCGGCGCGCAGTGGGAAGACCGGAATCGTGGAATGCTTCAAGCTGCTGGGCAATCGTGCCGTACTGCTGTGCTTTATCGGCATTATCTGCCATGTCGGCATCGACGTGTGTGTGAACGCGCAGTCGCCCCGCATCCTTATGGAACACACCAATGTTCCGCTGACCGTTGCGGCCGGTGCCGCCTCCGTGTTCTTCGCGTTCCGACTGATCGGATGCTTCACGGGCAGTCTGGTGCTTTCGCGAATCAGCAATCGTATGGGAATGCTGGTCTGCGGCGGTCTGATGGTGGTCGCTTCACTTGGTCTGGCGGCGTTCTCTCTGATCTCCTCGAATCCTCCCCAGGGGCTGTTCTATGTGTGCGTTGCCGCGATCGGCTTCGGCAACTCCAACGTGTTCTCGCTGTTCCTATCGAACGCGTTGCTTGATCAGCCCGACCGGCAGAATGAGGTTTCCGGCCTGATGATGATGGGCCTTATCGGCGGTGCCATCCTGCCGTCGATCATGGGCGTCGCCTCCGACGCCATGGGGCAGTTCGGCGGCGTGCTGGTCGTGCTTGCCGCAGCCGTCTACGTGCTGGTCATCGCCATCTGTCACAAGGCCATCGAATCCAAGTAACGGTTCCCGGTCCATACCACAACATCGCCCGTCGGTTCCCATATACCTTCCATAGGAAGCCGATGGGCGATATTGCCGTATGGACAGACCTGGCGGAACCGGCATCGTTGCCATCCATTCCTCTTCGAATGCTCTCGGCCTTGTTCAGTGCTGCGGGCGGTTTTCCGCTGTCCGATTCCTTGGATTCGTATCGTCCGGGGCGAGCCCTGCGAGAATCGCCTCATAGTGGGCTACCTTGTTGTCCATGTATGCTGGGTCGCCTTCGCTTCCTCCAAACGCCTGTACGCTTCCTTCCACTGCCTCAGAATGATCTCGTAGCGTGCGCGCAGATTCTCCTCGGATTCCTCCATCAGGCACAGCCGACAATACTCTTGAATCTCCTCGATGGAGACGCCGCAGCTTTACTGGTGGATTCCTCGCAGACCTGGTAGATGTGTTTTCGCTTCCGAGCGATGGCGGCGAACAAGGAGGTTGTGTCGGGGGAGTGTATAGACTCGGTGCGGGAGGAAGAAGAACAATGACACACCATAACGCGTCAGAAATGAAACACTACGCCGGTTGGGCGGTGTTCTCCGCGGCGATCGGCCATGCGCTCGACGGTCTCGACCTGATGATCCTCAGCTTCGCGCTTTCGGGCATCATGGCTTCGTTCGGCATCGACAACACCACCGCCGGAACACTCACATCAATCACCCTCGCCGGCGCATTCGTAGGCGGACTGATCTTTGGCACCTTGGCCGACAGATTCGGCCGAATCACCATGCTCACCTATTCGGTCATCTTTTTCGGCCTATTCACCTTATGCTCGGCGTTCGCGCCGAACTTCTGGCTGATGGCCATCTTCCGCTTCATGGCCGGCCTGGGCATCGGCGCTGAATTCGGCTTGGGTATGGCCATCGCCTCGGAGGTCTCCAGCCCGGAGAACCGCGCCAAGGCATCATCGGCCGTAGGTCTGGGCTTCCAGATCGGCGTTCTCGTCGCCGCGCTCGCTTCCGCTCCGATCATCAACGTGTTCGGTTGGCGCGGTCTGTTCGCCGTTGGCATCATTCCCGCCATCGTTGCCGTCGTCATCCGCAAATCGGTACCGGAACCGCCTATTTTCGAACGCCACAAGGCATCCGGCAAAAGGCATGGCAATCTTGCCGACCTATTCCGCACCCCGACGCGGGCGAAATACTCCATCGTCATCATCGTGCTGTCCACTGTGCAGAACGCTGGCTATTTCGGCATCATGACATGGCTGCCCAAATACCTGAATTCCGAATTGGGACTGTCCCTGACCTCTACTGGCATGTGGACCGCGGTCACCGTCATCGGCATGATGATCGGCATCTCTGTGTTCGGCTGGCTGGCCGACAAAGCCGGCCGCCGTCCTGCATTCTGGATATTCCAGATTGGAGCCGCCGCGGCGGTGCTCATCTACAGTCAGCTGCATGATCCGACCGCACTGTTGTTTGGCGGCTTCTTCATGGGTATGTTCGCCAACGGCATGATTGGCGGCTATGGCACGCTCATCGCGGAATTGTTCCCCACCGAAATGCGCGGTACCGCACAAACCGCCCTATACAATGCCGGACGATTCATCGGCGGCGCCTCGGCACCCGTGTGCATTCCGATCATTGCTGCCACCCATGGCTTTGGATTCGCCATCGGCTGTGTCGCATGCATTTACGTGGTTGCGTTCATCGCCATGTTCTTCGTGCCGGAAAAGAGGGGCGTAGCCCTGGACTGATACGTTCTCGTTTCGTTGCCGTCGACGAAACGAAACTCATAAATCAATACGACGGTTCTCGAGCACGGGGTGGATTCGATACATCGAATCCACCCCGTGCTCGATTCAAATCGGCATAAACCAGAGCATCGCATTCACCGGCGCCAGCGACGACTTGACCGGCAGAATCGACGACCAGACTATGGCCGATAGTGCACCCACCATGCTCACTTTTGATATGGTACAAGTTTTGTACTATAAATTGGTACAAGACTTGTACTGAATGGTTGGACTGACCATTTATCCGATTGATAGGAAGAATCCATGACTGACAGCATGATGGCAGTGGTGTTGCGCCGGCCGGGAGGGCCGGAGGCGCTGGAGCTTACCGTCGTACCGAAACCCCATGCCAAGCCTGGTTGGAGCGTGGTGAAGGTGAAGGGCTTCGGTGTTAACCATTCGGAGATCTTCACCAGGAAAGGGCTTTCCCCCTCGGTGCGGTTGCCTCGTGTGCCCGGCATCGAATGTGCCGGGCAGATCGAACAAACCAGTGACGAAGAGCGCCTGCCCACGGGACAGACAGTCGTCTCCCTGATGGGTGGCATGGGACGCGAATTCGATGGCGGGTACGCGCAGTACGTACTACTGCCTAACGAACAGATATATCCGGTGCGCACCGATTTGTCTTGGGCGAATCTTGCTGCCGTGCCGGAGACGTATTACACGGCATATCAGTCGATGCTTGCGTTGGGCGTCCAAGCCGGGGACGTGGTTCTGGTACGGGCGGGTACGAGCGGCGTTGGCGTGGCATTCTGCCGGCTGGTCAAGGCGCGTTTCCCGGATTCAAAGCTCGTTGCATCCACGAGGCATATGGACAAGGCCGGTCGGCTTATGAGTGCGGGGTTCGACCGCGTGATCCGTGACGAGGACGGGCATCTCGACATCGGTGCGGATGAACGGTTCGACAAAGTGCTGGAATTGGTGGGACCAGCCACTCTGCGCGATTCCATCGCGCATACACGGCAAGCGGGCACGGTATGCAGCACAGGCCAACTCGGCGGACAATGGACCCTTGACGATTTCGACCCAATTATGGATCTGAGGCGGCAAGTGCGGCTCACCGGCTGCTATTCGGGGGATGTGGATGGCAGATTGGTGCAGGACATGTTCTCCTACATCGAGCGCTGGCAAGTCCCGGTTGCTCCAGAACGGGTATTCGACCTTGCTCACATACAGCAAGCACATGAATACGTGGAGCATGAACAAGGTTTTGGAAAGGCAGTGGTTCTCACCAATATCAACGACAAGGGAGTGGCATTATGACACAGCAACGAGAGGACGCATCGAGCGACTACGAACTGGAACACCCCCAGGAGGCGAACGCCTCGCATGAGGTCATCAGGGCATTCAACGACCAGATGGCGGTCTATGAGCATTACGCGCGCAGCAAGGGTCTGCACGGCAAGGCGTTGGACATCTTGCTGTGGATGTATTACACGGACGGTCCGATCACGCAACGGTTCATCTGCTCGCGCACGTATGCGACCAAGCAGGTGGTGAACATGACGATTAAGGGCTGGCGCAACAACGGCTGGGTCGAGGAAGTCGAGCACACGGGAGGAGACGGCAGAGAGCGTCGGCTTCGCCTCACCGAGGAAGGGCGGCGCATGGCCAAGGAAATCCTCGACCCGTTGCGCAACGCGGAGATCAACGCAATCGAGGTTATCGATCCGGAGATGCGCCAAATCTTTGCCGCGATGAGCACGGCATACGTGAAAGCGCTGAAACAAGAGCTTCATATAGGAAAAGACAATGATTGAGTTTGAACATGTGCACAAGACCTATGCGGATGGAACCGTCGCCATAGAGGACCTGACGCTGAACGTCGAAACCGGGGAGTTCATGGTGTTTGTCGGCCCATCCGGTTGCGGCAAAACCACGATGCTCCGGTTGATTAACCGCATGGAGGAAGCGACCGAGGGACAGGTACGCGTCGAGGGAAAAGATGTCATGAGTCTGAACCCAATCGCGTTGCGCCGCTCCATCGGCTATGTTATCCAAGGCGGCGGCCTGCTGCCTCACCGCACCGTTGCCGACAACATCGCCACGACACCTCTTCTCAAAGGCATGCCACGTCGCCAGGCGAGGACCAAAGCTTTGGAACTGATGCCGGTCGTCGGCCTCGACCAGTCGCTGGCCAGACGGTATCCATCCCAGCTTTCCGGCGGTCAGGCCCAACGTGTCGGCGTGGCGCGGGCCTTGGCGGCCGGCACTCGCACGCTGTTGATGGACGAGCCCTTCTCCGCTATCGACCCGGTGGTGCGGCGTGACCTTCAGCGTGAGATCAAGCGGATCCAGCGCGATACTGGCGCCACGGTGGTCTTCGTGACCCATGACATCAACGAGGCGCTGCTGCTCGCCGACCGCCTTGCCGTGATTGGCCCTCATGGGCGCATCGAGCAGCTTGACACGCCTGACCGGGTGCTCTCCGCTCCTGCAAACGCTTGGGTCCGCGATTTCATCGAAGTGGGACGCCCGCAGATTCACGCCGGAACGGAGACGGGCGAATGAACTGGCTCATGCAGAACGCGGACCGCATCGCCATGCTGGCGGGGCGGCAGGCCGCGTACAACCTGATGCCGATGACGGTGGGATTGTTGCTTTCCGTACCGCTCGGACGGCTGTTCAACGCGACGGGACGCATGCGCTCCATATTGATTGCACTCTGTGGAGCGTTGTATGCGATTCCGTCCCTGCCTCTGCTGATGCTGCTGCCTTCCTTGCTCGGCACCAAAATTCTCAACCCGGTGAATCTTGAGGTCGCGTTGACCATCTATGCCGTCGCATTGCTGGCACAATCCTGCGCCAATGCTCTTGCGTCGGTCGATCCGGAGCTGATCGACGCGGCGTCCTCCATTGGATACGGACGCATGCGTCGCTTCCTGGACGTGGAATTGCCTCAGGCGGGTCCCGTGATTCTCGCGAATCTGCGCGTGGTGTCGGCGAGCTCGATCAGCCTGATTACCGTGGGCTCCCTCACTGGCGTGGAATCGCTGGGTTCCCTGTTTCTCGAAGGGTATCAGCGTGACTTTCCGCTGGAAATCATAACCGGCATCATCGCGACGCTGGCCATCGCCTTGGCCTACGATCTTGCGCTCGTCTGGTTGGGTAATCTGCTGATGCCTTGGAAACGCGCAGAGCGCCGTACATCGACGAGGGAGGAAAACGATGAGTGACGCTTATCTGGGCATGCTGTCATGGCTTGCGGGTCCGGCGCAATGGTCCGGCCCCACATCCATCCCTGCACGAACCGGCATCTATCTCGCGCAATGCGCGGCCACACTGGTACTGGCCAGCGCGGTGGCGCTGCCGATCGGTCTGTGGATCGGTCACACCGGGCGATGCCGTGCTCTCGTTGTGCCGCTGACCAGCGCCATGCGATCCCTGCCCACCCTCGGCATGCTGCTGCTGATATCCCTATGGCTGGGAATCGGTTTGAATGCCCCGCTGCTGGCATTGTCGCTGCTCGCCATCCCACCGATCCTTTCCGGAGCCTATGCCGGAATCGAATCGATAGACCCGCAGCTCACGCATGCCGCGCGATCCGTCGGATTCACCGAATGGCAGGTGCTGATTCATGTGGAGATCCCTCTGGGGCTGCCGGTGATCGTCTCCGGATTGAGAGCGGCGAGCGTTCAGATTCTCGCCACTTGGACGGTCGCGGCCTATCTGCCCATCGAAGGCCTAGGACGCTATCTCATCGACGGATTGGCGATGCAGGACTATGTGATGATGCTTGCGGGTTCGGCCATCATCATATTCCTCGAAATCATCATCAACGCGGCATTCGGACTCGCCGAACACTTGGCGATCAAGGCAACGCATCGGCGTTAAGCGTCATCTGGAATCGTTCGGCACCGTTCGGTCTACAGCCGGTGAACATGGAATCCGACTTACATATATCCGTACAAATATAAGGAGAACAACACAATGAACTTTCATCATAATCGCATGGTTTCGGCTATCGCCGGCATCGCATGCCTGTCGCTGGTATTGGCTGGCTGCGGCTCATCCGACCCATTCTCGTCAACCGACGATTCTGCCAAGAAACAGAGCCAAGGTGAAACGGTCGTCATCGGTTCGGCGGATTTCGCGGAAAGCGAGATCATCGCCAACATCTATGCCGGCGCTCTGAAGCATGCGGGAATCGACGCGGAGGTAAAGGCAAGAATCGGCTCCAGGGAAGTGTATATGAAGGCGCTGGAAGACGGCTCCATTGACATGATGCCTGAATACACCGGCAACCTGCTGCAATACCTTGACAAAAACGCCACCTCAAGCGAGGAGAACGAGGTCTACGAGAATCTGCACAAAGCGCTGCCGGACAACCTTAAGCTGCTCGACAAAGCCGAGGCCCAGGATTCCGATGGCTTCTACATCACCAAGAAAACCGCGCGGGACAAGGGCATCGTCTCCATCGGCGACTTGGACAAGCTCGGCGGACATCTTACTGTCACGGCCCCTCCAGAATTCGCTAAGCGCCCCTATGGCACCACTGGCCTTCATGACATCTACGGTCTTGACGTGACGTTGCTGCCCATGAGCGACGGTGGTGGACAGTCCACGGTGAACACGTTGCTTGATGGCAAGGCGCAGTTCGTCAGGTTGGACTCCACCTCGCCCATGATCGAAGCCAACGACCTGACGCAGCTCAAGGATGACAAGCACATGATTCCGGCGCAGAATGTCGTGCCGGTCATCGCCGCCAACAAGAACACGGATGCCATCGCGCGGGCCATCAACGAAGTGCAGGCAAAGCTCACCACCCAGGTGCTGATGACGTTGAACGCGCAAAGCACCAACGGCAAACGTTCTGCGGATGCCATCGCACAGGATTGGCTGGCAGGGGAAGGCCTGAACTAAGGTCATCCTGATCTTGGAACTTAAGCGGCGTTGAGGCGCATGGTTGGAACACCGTGCACCTCAACGCCGTGTTTTTATATGGTTCATTTGGATACGCGTACAGCCGACTTGCCGGTGTTGTTCTTCTTGGCTGATTGCTTGCCTTCGGTCTTTTGATTAAGGACTTTGTCGAAGAGCTTCTGGATTCGGATATTGATTCATCCACCAGTTTGATGATACGGCTAATCCAATGATTGATGAGTGGGTTTTGCACGATAATCTCGCATCGACTTTTGATTAGGAGATCGACTTGATGAAAAAGCGATACATAACCACTGAATTGCAGGATAGGTTGGCTGAGATGCAGTGTGTTATTCGTCAATTCCATCGTCTCTAGGCCGATGTTCCGTATTATCTGAGGTGCGTCATACGATGCTGGGCTTTTCTCATGACAATGAGATTCGGAGAGCTGACAAATATTGGCTAGACGGCCGTGTCTAATGCCACCGTTTAGGGTGACATAATCCCCAGAAATAGTCATCATTCGACTCAGCTTGCTTTATAAGCATGGATGAATATGTGGAATTCTTTTTTATTCCATCGATTAAGTCCATGAGAACAATAAGCGATTTCCATACGGAGCGGTCTTCATAAGCATATGAGCCATAGCGCTCAGCTGTGGCATCAAGGACTGGGGGAGGAAGGACGATTTCCCTGTTCCAAAGACGGCAATGGTGCGAGCAAATGTTGCGTAGATACACCATGCTGTGAATGATTTGCGCAGCACGTTGACGATTTTTCCCTAGAGAAAGCGACTGATTGAGTTCGTCAATAGCTGTTGTGTTAGTATGCAGTGAGATCATTTTTGAGAGAGTGTCAAAGGGCATCGCCTCGACCGCCGCCCATATGGGAATAGGTTCGTTGTTATTCCGATAATGGCGGATGCATACTTCGCTGGAGCGTTCAAGCCATTTGTGAATGTTCTCAATCAGAACTTCTCTGGCTTCGGTGCCGTCAGGATATTTGATTGTTTTATATGAGCTGAGATTAGTGTAGGAGTAGGCACCTCCATTTTGGGCAAGGTAGTAAGCAAAATGGGCGCGAAGCGTTTGTTCTAAGGATGATGTTCCACGAAGAATGAGTAGACGTAGCTGTTCATCCATCAAATAGGGAATCATGAAATCCTTAATGTGCGTTCCATTTCGAAAGTGATTATTGCCGTGAGAAGGATCAATCTGAAAAGCTCGGAAGTAGCCGGACAATCTGTAATAGTTGCAATCAAGGAGTACGGTGCTGAAATCGGAGAATCCGGTGATATCCAAGCCGCGTTCTTTGACTAAAAGCGTCATCATTTCCTGTATTGTTTTTGGCTGCTTCGTCATAGCGTATCCTTGTGCGACTTGATAAAAAAAGAGCCCCCGGATTTGAGCATTGTTAAGAGGCTTGGAGGCTACTGTTATTAATTATGATAGCATAGTTGGTTCGCTTGGTCGATTCGAGCGTGTCTCAAGGAATGCTCTACCGTTGTTACAGAGAAGAAGAGATCTACCGCATTTCAGGACGTAAACGTAGCCTTGGGCGGGCGCTGATATAAAGGACTGTACATTCTACGGCGATTGAACATGCCGCACGAATGACGAAGTATTAATCAAAGTGCTGAGTGCGCGCAAGTGCGCGCAAATGCGTGCAAATGCGCGAGTATGCCTTGATTGAGTTGCTGACTTGAACGCAGAAATCTATCTGTTGGAAGCCCATCGCGCTCGCGAAGGAAACATGGCTCATGGTGAATGCGGATTGTCCGCATGTCATCCATCGAACAAGTGAAGGAGCATATACCATGGGCGTTAAGCATAGTGCGTCTTATCAGAGTGGGGAGAACATGGTTAAGAAAACCGATGAGGAACTTTATGATGTGGCGATAGATATGATCGGAAGCGTTGCAAAACTTCCGGTTATCAGGGTCGATAGGGACGCGTTCCTGCGGCAGCAATTCGCCAATTCTGAATATCTTGACGAGATTCTGGAACATGGCCCGCAGCATGTGTATACGACGGATTCGCTGCGAAGAAAAGCAGACGGGGTGATTAAGCAGTCTACGAATCGGACCACTCTTGCCACTTTTGTGTCAGGAATACCGGGCGGGCCCGTCGCAGTTGCAGCTGGAAGTGCTGACGTGGCCCAGTACTTTGGTTTTGCGATCAATCTGGCGCAGAAGATCGCCTATCTTTTTGGTGAGGACGATTTGTTCTCCGGTGAATCGGAACTGAATGAAGGTGCCAAAGTCCGCGTTCTTGCATATTTGGGTGTGATGCTTGGCGCGTCAGGATCGACAGTGGTGGTTGGAAAAATCGCCAGAGAAGTCGGCAAGAACATGGGCAAGAAGATCGCGCAACAGCCTTTGACGAAAACGGTCTGGTATCCGCTGCTTAAGAAAATCGGTGCGATGGTTGGCAAAAAGGTAGTGAAGGAGTCGGTCGGAAAGGCCGTTACCAAGGTCGTGCCCGTTGTCGGCGGTGCGATTTCCGGAGTGATAACTTATGCGACGTTCAAACCCATGGGTGGCCGATTGGCCGATGTGCTCGTGCGCAATTTAAACGGTGAGTTCGACGAGACCGGCATGGAGCTCCGCCCGGAATTCAGGAAGGCCGAACCCTCGGAAGATGGCGAAGTCACGATTCATGCGATCGAAATAGATGACTGAACAGTGATGGGCTGGGTGGCTGGCAGATAAATAATCTGCCAGCCACCCAGCCCATCACCCATCTTTGTTATACGTTGATAGCCGCAAGATTATTCACCCTGTTTGAAGAATTCATTCCAGGGTTTTTGATCTCGTTTAATTTTGATTGAATCTTCCCCATTGATCTCAATTTGCGGTATGAGCTCTGATTTCAAATTTTGTATGGCTTCGACGATCTGTCGATTCTCGGCAGTGTCTGGAAGGAGAATGCATTTGCTGTTAGGGGCGGTGAATTTCAGATATTCATCTCCAAGTTCTTGAAAAATTTGTTTCATTTTTTTAACAATCTTGTTCTCAGGTTGGTCTTGACTAACTGTATATTCAAGAGCATCGGCAAACATAATGATTGCTAATTGGCGCTCAAGTCCGGCCTTGCGAAGAAACAGGGTGTTGTCTAATCCATCGTCATATTCGGCAAGCTTCTGAAGTGTCTTTTTGTCGATGGCTTTTCCCTCTTTGATTAGGGCAGCTGATGCATTGAGGAGATCTGGCTCGTTGGCTCCTTCCGTGTAGTCGTGGAAATTGTCCATAATGACTTCCGCGGATCTCTTTAATTGTGGATCCTTATCGCAGACGATATGACATGCCTCATTAGGGAGGAGATTTACATCACTAAGATAATCAGCGAATTCCTGTGATTCCTCGATCCAAGCTTTCCGCACGGGCCATGGTTGTCCATCTAAGAATTCAAAGGATTCCGCTGTATCAGTAACGATCTCATTCTTGAGAAGCAGAGCATATATCTCAGGGCAATGTTCAAGGTCTTGCTTATCCGACTCGATGGATGAGATGGGAATAGGACCGTCGAGTTTGAGTTCTTGGAGAAGTCGTATTTTCTTATTGCTATTCAGAATGGTGGATGGAAGATTGATTGTATCTTCAGCGAGTTTTTCTTTATCAAGATTCTCGCCTGTGTCGCTCTGTTCGAAAGAGTCATGTTTTTGGATCCACGTGGTCATTGAGGACTCATGTTCGGTGAGTACGTCGTGGGTGAAAGCCCACTGCAGGTTCGTCGGAGTGAAATGAACTGCATCGTATTCCATGAGTGCATCGGCATAATCTTCAAAACGATCCTCAAAAAAGGGAAGACGGGCAGATGGCGAGTGCCTATTCAGCAGTGTATGGATAAACTGTTCCGTATCCTTTTCTTCATCGCCCTGCTGGCGAATATCGTCAAGGATGCGGAATAAGTCGTCAGTGACATTCTGGCTGGATGAGCAATCCAATGTATATTCCTCGTCTGTCAGAAGACCGAAATATTCCTCAAGGTGTCCAAGCACATTTGCATACACTGCTCTACTGACGTGCATAATCCTATTGAGTGCAGGAAGTTTGTCGCAGGCTCTATATGAATCGTCTTGATTATTATTTGATTGGCTTATGGTATCCAATGCTGTTTCAAGATTGCTTCTTGAGAATACATATAGGCTCTGTTCGACACAGGGGTATCGCAATCCAGAACTTGAATCCTTATAACCCAGCTCGGAGAGGGAGTCTATTCTAACCTTTCCATTGTCGAGAATCTGGATTATAGATTCAACGAGTGCCGGAGCGATATCGGAATCCTTAAAGATTGAGATGCTTCGCCAATGATTCTGTAGAAAATCGGCCAGATTACTATCTACGGTGTATTGGATCTCACTTGATAGATGGTGGAACACCACATCAAGTTGCCGACAAAGCATGTCAGTGTCTGTTGTTTCTCGTTGAGTTAGGAAGCTAAGTAACTTCTGGCTGTGGCCTGCCATCTTAATGAGCAATGGATTGGCACTATCGGCAAGACGGTCCAGATATGCTGAAACGAATTCAGAGGTTTCGTTGTCCAGCGGGGATAGCATTTCGGTAATTTGGTTGGTATCACGTTTGGTATCCGAATCGTTGCAGTGCGAGAGCATATAGTGCAATAAGTCAATATTCAATACTCGATGTTGCTGGAATATTGCTCTATCTTTACGCTTAATCCGACGAAGGACATCTTCGGAGTCCTCAGCGTCAAGTTTGAACTGATAGTCAGGATTGTTGCCGTCAATATGATGAAGAATGAAGTTCAGCGCGTTTCTAGTTATACCTTCATCTGTATATATCGTGGAATAGAGCATATAGTCCTGGCCGATCCACCCATGTAAGATGAGCCGGTACAGTAGAGAATCGTTCCCACCTAATAAATCAAGAAGTTCTTGATTGGGATATGCTTTCGATTCTTCATAGTGGATAATAAATGCCCAATCGCCGGAACGAAGTTTCTCAATCGTTTGGGCTTTTTCATTTTTCTTTTCTATTAGGTCTGATTCTTTCTCTTCTTTCCATCGATTGATATCAAGCGATTTCCCCATGATCCTCTTAAAAGTTTTTATTGTGGGGGTGAGGTTAATTGAACTGTTATTGTAAGGATAGGGATTATGAAAAACTGCTTCGATTTCGATTCGATCGGTTTCTTTGCAGCGAGAAATATTCTCCCAGAGCTTTGGTCTGTCAGCATCGGTCACGCTTTGGTCGCCGTCTGCAATACGAATGTCGACCGAATCGCAATTTTCGGCTGATTGATTAAATAGATCAGCAAGTATCTCAATTAGAGTCGTTTTAAGTTTATGTGCGTATTCTTCAGTGGTCTCAGCATCCACGAATTCGTTGATGCTTGATTCTAAATCTCTGATTTCAGAGTTTAGATAAGGAATTTCGTTCTGTATTATTTCTCTTATTTTCTTATAGATATAGTCAAGACTGCTTCGCCCATTCTGTAGTTTTACGGCATCGTCGAGGTAACAGTTTTTGTATACAAGGATTGCAAGTAGGTTGACAGGGGTAAGCCCAAGATTTGTTCTTTCTGAATTAAGCAGCTGCTCTTTGTAGACAATGAACTCATTGCGAATATTAATCCAGGTGCGTTTATCGGGAACTGCATCTGCGACGAGTTCAAGAAGGTTGATCATTTGGGAATTATTCGTATCAAGAACATCTTCTAATGTTTCTAATGCGATTTGGTATGAATTGCTTGCCGAAACGAATGGCACTACTGGAATGATAAGGTCAAAGAACTTCGCGCGAGAGAAGGAATGAGCCAGAGATTCTTTATTGCTCACCTGTTCGTCCGTCGAAACATATTGATTGCTGAATATCGCATCATGAATAGCGTATACGAATTGTATAGGTCCATTAGTCTGAGAATTCTTTTCCTCTGCGGAACGAGAGAAATGCAATCGCCGAATGTTTTTTTGGATTGTCGATTCTGTGTACTGCAGTTTTGGATTATTATTAAGGATTTGATTCAGCTCACGTAATGAATCGAAGATCTGAGCATCTTGAAAGCGATCAAGATCTTCAAAAAATACAGTTCGAATGTCTGTCTTTTCAAAAATATATATGATCTCATCAAGATACTGATCAAAATAAGAGTCCGAGTTTTCTCCGAGAGTAATGCCTGCTGCTCCGACATCTACTTTGGCTAGGTGGATGCGGGTGCCGAAATAATGAAATAGCGTGAATGCTGCTATTGATAGTAGGCCAATTATGACGATTTCAGCGAGAACTTTGGTAATGCTTGTTGGGAGTGGTAGCCAGGTCAGAGGTTGTTGAATATAGCTATAAGGCCATTTATAGAGATTGAGAATAAACAGTAGAAGTGTTCCACAGGCAACGGAAGAAAGTATCTGCTTGCCTAGTCCGATTTCGTTCATCCTGTAGAAATGCGATGCCGGAATCTTTCTGGGGTCTGTTCCATATAGAAGCTGCTTAATGATCTCTTTTTGGATGAGATTGGTTATGGATGAATCGTTGGAAGGTTTTGGAGAAGTGCCGGATGGTTCTTTCGAAGCGGAACCATCTTCATTCAAGACGGAATCGGCTTTCTCGCCACCCCATTCCTCAAGCTGTGCAGCCAAAGGAGCCAGCGAGATCGTTCTGGTTGTATAAGGGCGCTCTTCCTCAAGATCCTCGACGACTTTTTCGAGGATGCTGCTTTTCCCGGAACCATAGACGCCAGACAGAGCTATGTTGTGTATTTTATTATCGGCGCCTTTTAAAGCTTTTTCTAGTTTTTGTGCATATAATGCGTGACTTGATTCATCATACTGCGGATATAGGGGCTTAAGCTCCGGTATCTCACTTTCAGTTGCTGCGTTGCTCTTCTCGGTCATGTTGTACCAGTGTAGCTATATTCAATGATTTGCTCTCTTCTGTCGGTAGGCTCGTTCGGCATTCGTATTTGTTGCATTGAGCCGTGATGGGGAGGTGAGGATTCGGCAAAGTAATAATCAAAAAAATGTAGATAATTTCAAGTGCCAATGGCCAAAACATGTTGTGCATCTATCATTCATGCGGCAAATTGATGAATCTCACCCCCAATGGCATACAATATATGCGAAAACATTGGGATTGAGAGCATATGGGGAGCACACGGCAATGAAGCATGGCGCGCATTCGGAACGAGAACTGCTTTCTCCAGGCATGAGGGTTCTGGTTCGCGGCCAGGAATGGCTCGTGGACAAGGTCGAGCCGAACAGCCTGGGGAATCACGCCGTCTCGTGCACCGGCATATCCGCTCTGGTACGGGACATGTCGGTCACGTTCCTTGATGACTTGGACACAATCACGCCTGTCGATCCAGTGAGAACCCGTTTCATTCCCGACACCTCGGCAAGAGCCGCGAAATCGCACTTGTTCATCGAGAGTCTGCTACGCGCCACTGCGCCGACCGATGCGAAGATTCATGTCGGCAACAAGGCCGCCATGGACTCACTGCCATACCAGCTCGTTCCGGCGAAGAAGGCGCTCGCCCAACCCCGTCAGCGTATCCTCATCGCCGACGCCGTCGGTCTCGGCAAGACCTTGGAGGCCGGCATCCTGATGTCGGAACTCATCAAACGCCGCAAAGGGCGTCGTATTCTCGTGGTGACGGCGAAAAGCATGATGGTTCAGTTCCAGAAGGAGATATGGGAGCGATTCACCATTCCGCTGATCAGCTTGGATTCCTCACGTATCCAGCAGATCCGTTCCGAGATTCCCGCGAACGCCAACCCGTTCTCCTATTACGACAAGGTGATTATCTCCATCGACACGTTGAAGCGGGACATCCAATATGGTGCGGCGCTTGATGCCTCGTATTGGGACATCATCGTGATTGATGAGGCCCAGAATGTCGCCGACCGTGCCGCCAACGGCCGCAGCGCGCAGCGTGCCAAGCTTGCCAAACGCCTTGCCTCCCGTTCCGATACGTTGATCATGCTGTCCGCCACGCCACATGATGGTCGTGCCCGCAGCTTCGCCTCGTTGATGAACATGCTCGATCCGACCACGTTGCCCGATCCGGAACAGTACGACAAGCAGGATGTCGAGCATCTGTACGTCCGTCGTTTCAAGAAGGACGTGATGGCCGAGGTATCGGGCAGTTTCCCGGAGCGCAAGGTGACGCAGGAGAAGTGCATGGCCACCGCAGCCGAGGAAGAGGCGTTCGATTATCTGACCGATATGAAACTCGTCATGGACATGCATCAGACAAGAAGCAATTCCTTCTTGTTCAAGACGATGCTTGAAAAGAGCCTGTTCTCATCGCCGGCAGCGTGCATCAAAACCATCGACGAGCGAGTAAAACGGCTTGCCAAAAAAGACGTGTCCGACCAGACCGGAGACATCGACAGGCTTGAAGGCCTCAAGGCCGCTTTGGAGAAGATCGGACCGATGCAGTTCTCCCGATACCAGAGATTGCTGCAGCTTCTGCGCAGTGCCGATTACGGTTGGCATAACGGCGAAGATGCTGACGATCGTATTGTGATTTTCACAGAACGCATCGAGACGAAGAACTACCTCGAAAAGCATTTGCGGCAGGATCTCAAACTACCGAAGAAGGCCATCGTTTCCATGGACGGTGGCATGAGCGATGTGGAACAGCAGAAAATCGTCGAGGATTTCGGAACGAAATCCTCGCCTGTACGCATTCTCGTGGCTTCCGACGTGGCTTCCGAAGGTCTGAACCTGCATTATCTGAGCCACAGACTCATCCATTTCGACACCCCCTGGTCGCTGATGGTGTTCCAGCAGCGTAATGGACGCATCGATAGGTACGGGCAGCGCCAACAGCCCGACATCCGCTTCATGATGATCTCTCACGTAACGCAAAGATTCAAGGCGACGCGCATATTCTCGAGATTCTGCAGCAGAAGGAAGACCAGGCGCGTAAGGATATCGGCGATCCGTCTCTGCTTATGGGCAAATTCGATGTCGATCAGGAGGAGGCCGTCACCCGCGAGGCGATTGAGTCCGGAGAGTCTGCGGAGGATTTCGCTGCCAGACTTAATATTCCCGATGAGGACATCGATCATCCGGATGAACGTTCCGAAGATGCCGAAACCGCTCCGGATGACGATGTTTTCGACCCATTGAGTTTCTTCAATCTCACCGCGTCGGATGATTCCAATGCCACAGATGCCAAGGAAAACAAGCCCGCGGGGGAGAGCGCGACTGGGAGTGCCGATAGTGGTGATATTGCCAATTCCTCCACGCTGATGTCCGATTACGAGTATGTGGATGAGGGACTTTCCTGTGAGGAGTTCCGGCAGTCGGCAGGTCTCAAATCGAAGCGTCAGTTGCGTGATGCCCATGGATTTGCGGTGGAGTTCCAGGAGGATAGCCCGTTGCGTGCGTGGCTGCGCAGACGTGTGCCGAACACGCAGGTACTGCGGGACAACATCGCCGAATGGAGCGATGACGCGAAATACTGCGAGGACCAAGCCAATGGTCTGCTGGCCCGCATCAACGACGAATCATGGAGCCGGATCCAATACCTGTGGGAATTGAATCCGATCACGGAATGGGTCGGACTGAAGGCATCCTCACTGCTGTATCAGCGCGACGAGGCCCCGATCATCGGCGTGACCAACGGCAACCTGTATACGGATGAGACGATTGTGCTGATGAACGGCATGATAGCCAACAAACACGCGTCGCCAGTAATCGATGAATGGTTCGGTGCACGGTACCGCGATGGTGAATTCATGGGCATACTGCCTCTTGAGGAAGTATGGCGTATCACCGGATATCGTGGGAACTTGGTTCCGGGAACCAGCGAACACCGTTATGTGAATCGGGAGAATTCCGCAGCCAGTTCCGAACAAGTAGACGCGGCTCAGTCGTTGCTGGAGGATGCGGTATTGCGTGGCAAGAGCATGCTCAATGATTGCGGCGAGCAATACCAGGCGCAGGCAGATGAGGAAGTGACCAAGCAGATGGACCGCATCGAGCACTGGTCCCATGCGCGCAAGGCACTGCTGCAATCCCAAGGCAAAAGCACCAAGGAAAACACAAGACAGGTTGATCGGATGCTCGAACAATATGCCGACTGGGTTCAGGCCACATTGGACGCTTCCGGTGAACCGGTGATCCGCATTGCGGCCGCATTCGTAGGCAAGGAATAGAGGGGGAGACCATGGCGAAGGAACTGAACGAGACATTTCCGGGCATCGAGGCGGTCAACGACTTCTACACGCCGTACTACATGAAGGAATACTTCCCGGATGAAGTGAAGAATGCCTCCGCACCTTGGAAACAGCTTCCTCCAGAAGAACGCCCCGTGCGGTTGCTGAAGGATATGCGCCAGACATTCACCGAAGTCGTCAACAATAATGAGAACGACCTGTTCCCAGCTGAGCGGGTACGGAATTTCATCGACGGTATGCTTGGTGCACTCGGCTATACGCAGGAGGAAAATCAAGCCAAAGATGAAGGACTGTCTGACCGGATTTCAGGAAAGACCATTCCTGTCCACTATCAGGTCAATAACGCCGATGGCTCGCCAAGTTTGCAGGTTCTGGCAAGCCTGTCCGATAGCGAGGAGACCGGTGTTCTGGAAAGCCTTATCGAAGATGGTTCCAGTGAAGGCGGCGTTTCCTGTGAGGAATATGCGCGCATGTTGCTCGCCGATTTCGACGAGCCGGCACGGTGGATCGTCATCATGGGGCTGCATCAGATAGCGCTGATTGACCGTCGCAAATGGAATGACAAGAAGTGCATGCTGTTCGACCTGGATGAGATCTTCAGCCGGCATCAGGACCATGTGTACGCTGCAATGGCCGTGCTGTTGCGGCGCGACAGTCTTTGTCCGGATGAAGGCGACAGTCTGCTTGACACGTTTGATGACAAGTCCGCGAAGAATGCGGTCGAAGTGTCCGACAGTCTGCGTTCCGCATTGCGTGAATGCGTGGAGATTCTCGGCAATGAGGTCATCCACGACTGGATTTGCAATAAGGGACGGAGCATTGACGAAATCGATGCGGGCGAATTAACCGTGCAGGCGTTGCGATACATGTACCGTCTCCTGTTCCTTCTGTTCATTGAGGCGAAACCGTCGCTCGGCTATGCTCCGATGAAATCCGACATCTACCGCACTGGTTATTCGCTGGATAGTCTGCGAGATATTGCGGAACAGATGCGCGGCCGTATGGATGAGGCTGGTGATTCCACCTATTTGGCGGACACGTTGCGCCGACTCGATGATCTGGTGTTCAACGGATATCCGAAGACGGACAAACAGTTCAGGGGATTGTCCAGCGAGGAAGCCACCAATGCGGTGTTCATGGTGCCGCCACTCAAGGCGCACATTTTCGACCCGGAACGGACCGCGCTGATCGAACATGCCACGCTTCGCGACAGCGTGATGCTGCGCATTATCGATCTGATGAGCGTTACCAAGGCAGGTAAGGGGACCAAGCGCAGGCAGCGCATCTCCTATGCTGCCCTGGGCGTCAGCCAGATGGGCGCCGTATATGAGGCATTGCTGTCCTACCGTGGCTTCATCGCCAAGGAGAAGCTCTACGAGGTCAAACGCGCCAAGGATTCCTACGATCCATTGAAAGTCGGCTACTTCGTGCCGGAACGAGAACTCGTCAACTATTCAGAGGACGAACGCGTCCGTTACCCCGAAAAGAGCCCGCATGCCGGTGAACTGCGGACCTACGAGCCGGGCACGTTCATCTACCGGCTAGCAGGCAGGGAACGCGAAACGTCAGCCTCCTTCTACACGCCGGACAGTCTCGCACAATGCCTGGTGAAGTATGCGCTCAAGGAGATCGAACCACGTATCCACCAGGCCACCGACATTCTGGATTTGAAAATCTGCGAGCCGGCCATGGGCTCCGCGACCTTCCTGAACGAGACCATCAACCAGCTGGCCACCATGTATCTGAACCGCAGGGAGAAGGAACGGGTCGCTGAGGAAGGCCAACGGGCGGCAATCCCCGCGGAACGCCGGCAGGCCGAGCTGCAGAAGGTCAAGATGTACATCGCCGACCACAACATCTATGGCATCGACCTGAACCCCGTGGCGGTGGAGCTGGGAGAAGTGTCCCTATGGCTCAACACCATCTGCGAAGGATCCTTCGTGCCATGGTTTGGTACCCAGCTACAGTGCGGCAATTCGCTGATTGGCGGCCGCCGCGTCGGATACTTGGAGTCGGATCTGACCAGCAAGACCAAAAACCGGCACTGGTATGAGGTCGAGCCCAAGCATATCGGGTTCAACCAGAGCTCGTCGTCCGTCAGGCGCATCTACCAGTTCCTGACTGGGGATCCGGACATGTGCAAGTATGACGACAAGACTGTCAAAAGCATCGAACCCGAACATCTGGAAACCATCAAGGCTTGGAAGAAGGAATTCGCCAAGAAACCTTATTCCAAGACGGAAATCGGCCTGATGAGATCGTTGTCGAAGACCATTGACGAATTATGGCGCGGCCAGATCAAAGCACGCAGGCAATTGGAGAAGGCGACCCAGGACGATCTGATTATCTACGGTTTCGACGCGAACGCTTCCAAAAAGACCGCGAAGGATTTGGAGGACAAGCAGAAAAACGGGCAGGGCTCGTTTGACTTCGAAGACAGGTACTTCCGCAGCAACAACCTCACCATCCGTGAGAAGGATGAGATGCTCCGTATCGCCTACCATTCGGAGAAGGCCGAAAACGCCAGCGAATACGCTCGTCTGAAACTCGCCATGGACTACTGGTGCTCGCTGTGGTTCTGGCCCATCGACCAGGCTGATCTGCTCCCCACAAGATCGCAGTATCTCACGGAAATGTCGCTGATCCTTACCGGTGAGGTCCCGCAGGAAGAAGGGTTCTCGCTGAAGCTGATGGACAACGGCCAGTTCGCGTTTGAGGACGTCATGACCGACAACCATGAGCGCGACTACATATATGACAACATTGTAGACCTCGACGAGCTATGCAAGGGCGATGGGGAACCCGCACGAAGGCTTCGTCTGGTGAAGGAAGTCGCCAAGAAGCAGCGTTTCTTCCACTGGGAACTGGAATTCGCCGACGTGTTCAAAGACGGCGGCTTCGACTTCATGGTGGGTAATCCGCCGTGGGTAAAGCTTCAGTGGGAGGCCGCCAACGCCATCTCCGACGTGAACCCAAAATACGCGGTACAGTCCATCAGCGCGTCTGATTTGAACAAGAAACTACCCGAATTGCTGAAGAGCCAACGCACGTATGACGCATTCATCAGCGAATATGTGGCAACGGCTGGTCAGCTGGCATTCTACAACGCCATCGGCAACTATCCGCTGCTGCAAGGCCAGCAAACAAACCTGTTCCGTTGCTTCCTTCCAAATGCTTGGGATTACACGCGCAAGCACGACGGTGTGAGCGCGTTCGTGCATCCTGACGAACTGTATGGAGACACGCGAGCGGGCGTACTACGCGAGCAGATGTATCGCAGGCTTAGATATCATTTCCAGTTCATCAATGAAAAGAGGCTTTTCTCCGGGGTTCATCATGAAACGATGTTCAGCTTGAATGTGTACCGGAATCCGGAGATGGACAATAAGCTTCCTCGGTTCGATTCCATTTGGAATCTTTATGATCCCAAGACCATTGATGAATGCTATGCATCCGATGGCACGGGAGCCATTCCAGGAGTCAAGAACGAACTAGGCGAATGGAATACGCGAGGGCATAAGAGCCGTGTTATCTCTATCTCCCAGGATGAGCTGTCCATGTTTTCCCGTCTGGTTGGCAGTGGCGAATCAAACGGATGGTCACAAGCGCCAATGGTTGGCATGCATGCGACGGAATTGCTTTCTGCGCTGGAGAAGATGTCGGAGATTCCTCGGACATTGAGAAACTACGCTGATGAGATCACATATTCGGGAATGTGGCATGAAACCAATTCCCGTAAGGATGGCACCATCAAGGACGACATTCACTTCCCGACCTCAACGAAAGCGTTGATTTATTCCAGTCCGTTTATCGGCGTGGCCAATCCGCTGCTGCAATCCACTCGAAGAAACTACAAAGTCAACAGCGACTATGACCCGATTGACCTGACCGACATTCCAGTAGACTATATGCCTCGCGTGAAATACGCGCAGGCATGCACGGACGCGGAATACGAATCACGTGTGCAAAAAATGGCTGATCCGAATCAGAAAAATGGTGGTTTCAGCCGATTCGATGCTGTTTATAGGCTCTGTTGCCGAGGAATGGTCCCATTAACCGGTGAGAGGACGCTGCAAGCGTCCTGCGTTCACCCAGGCTGCGCCTGGGTGCACGCCATAGCGGGCTATGGCGTGCACCCAGAGCGCTACGCGTTGCTCGCGCTTATGAGCGGCCTGGAGGCCGCTCTGCCATATGATTTCTTCATTCGTTCAATCGGCAAGATGAACATCAACGCGACAACATTGAGTCTCCAGCCAGTTCCTGAGACGAATCTTGCTCCCGAAATCCGTCTCCGTGGTCTACTGCTCAATTGCCTGACCAAGCCGTATGCGGATTTGTGGCGATCCTGTTGGGACGAGTCGTACACGTCTATGGGCTGGTCGAAGCAGGATCCGCGACTGACTGCCAGCACGTTCACCTCATTGACGGATGAGTGGAACTGGCATACGCCTTTGCGTACGGACTACGAACGCCGGCAGGCATTGGTGGAATTGGATGTATTGGCATCCATGGCGCTCGGTATCACTCTGGACGAGCTCATCGACATCTACCGTCTGACCTTCACCGTGCTGAGCGGATATGAGGACGACACCTGGTATGACGCGAATGGTCGCATTGTGTTCTCCAAGAAGAATTACGGCGACCTGACTTTCAAGCGTCCCGATTTCGAAAAGATCAAGAACGCGCCTGCGGGCAAGGTGTTCACCCGCACCATTACGGACGATACTCAGCCGGGCGGTCCCCGTGAGCGAACCATCGAATATGTGGCGCCGTTCGACAAATGCGATCGCGTAGAGGATTACAAAGCCGCGTGGAAGTTCTTCACGCAGAAGTACGGAGATGTCAAATGATTCCCATGGTGCTTGCCCGGCATATCCAGTCCGGACTCGCCGATTATGTGGAGACCACGTTCCCCATGACCAACAAGCCATTCCGCGGCTCCATCCGCAAACTCGCCCATCAGGAAGGCATGCTTTCCCAAGAGCCGTTCGTATCCGTCAAACTGCCGTTCCGTGTAGCCGGCAAACACGCGGAATTCCCGTTCCCATGCCTGCATCCCACATACCGACCGTATGCGCATCAAATGCGCGCGTTCGAACGCATTGCCGCCGGCGAATCCACACTGGTAGCCACCGGCACTGGCTCAGGCAAGACCGAATGCTTCCTGTACCCGATTCTCGACTACTGCTATCGACAGCGTCTGCTCGGGCGCAAAGGCATCAAAGCCATCCTCGTCTATCCGATGAACGCGCTTGCCACCGATCAGGCGAAGCGATTGGCAGGACTCATCCACGACAGTCCGGAACTGCGCAACAACGTGACCGCGGGCATGTACGTCGGCCAGATGAGCCAAGGCGGCAGCGACAAGGACAATCACGCCATGACCGCCACCAACATTGTGACCAGTCATGAGGAGCTGCTCAAGAACCCGCCGGACATCCTGCTCACCAACTACAAGATGCTCGACTACCTGCTGGTACGCCCCAAGGACTCCCGGATCTGGGACAATAACGACCCGGAAACGCTCAAATACTTCGTTGTGGACGAATTGCACACCTTCGACGGCGCACAGGGCACTGACCTGGCTTGTCTGCTTCGCCGGCTCGCCGACAGGCTGAACACCACCAGCGACGATATGTGCTTCGTAGGCACGTCGGCCACCATGGGCACCGAAGAGACGGTACGCGACGTTTGCGCGTACGCCAGCCAGATCTTCAACACCACGTTCACACCGGAATCCGTGGTGACTGAGGACAGACTTCGCGTCGACGAATTCTTCGCCACAGATGACTATGACGACACCATGCCCACCGCTGCGCAGGTCGACCGGCTCATCGAACTCGAGGAGGATGTCAACCCCGACGAATATCTCACCCATGCGGCACAAGCATGGCTTGACGAAGCACCCACTGGGTCGATCTCCACAGACAAGGCTCGCATCCGGCTCGCCGAATCCCTGCGCCATTCCAGGTTCCTGGCCAGCTTGTCCTCGCTCATCTGCGACGAACCCCAGCAGATCGACCGCAAACTGCTGGATAGGCTCGCCATCATGGACGCAAGATTCAACGCCTTGCATCCACGCCAGCAGAAGGCCTGCGTGGATGCGCTGATAGCGCTCGTTTCCCACGCGCGCACCGGTTCGGAAGGCCACACACGTCCGTTCCTGAACGTACAGGTACAACTATGGGTCAAGGAACTCGGCCGCGTGGTCGCCAACGTCACCTCGCAGGAAGGGGACATCGACTACCGTCCGGTTGTCGAACTGTCCAAAGATGACCTTAGGACCCGCATGCCGGTGATCAACTGCCGTGATTGTGGAGGAACAGCATGGATTGGGCTCGCCGGCAAGGACGGCGGCATCAGTATGGGCGATCCCAGAATGTTCTACAACGAGTATTTCGCCTACCATGCCGACAATGCGTTGGTGACCTTGCAGCCCTGCTCCATGGACTATGTCCTTGACGGTCATACCGATAACGGAGCCATGGTCTGGTTCTGCAATGCATGCATGAAGGAACAGGCCGTGGGACGTTTCGAATCCACGGAACGTGAATGCCCGGCATGTGGAGAGCGGCGTATATCCATGGTTGCCAGGGGAATGGAACCCGTTTCCGACGGGCAACGGCTCCGCAAACATTACCGTTGCCCGTTCTGCGGCAGCGTACAGGACATCGCCATGGTCGGTGTGAGAACCACCACACAGGTCAGTGTGATGCTCACCCAACTTTCCGGGGACACCTTCAACGATGACAGCAAGGCCATCGTGTTCTCGGACAATGTGCAGGACGCCTCCTACCGAGCCAGCGTGCTCAACTCCCGCACCTGGCGGTTCGCCCTGCGCAACTCCGCCATGGACTACATGCGCGAGGAACATAAGGACGGCGTTTCCCTCGCCGAATATCTCAACAGCCAGAACGACTATTACCATCGCCGCTATCCGGATGAAAACGAATACATCGTGCGATTCATCGCGCCGAACATGACATGGATGCGCGAGTACGAAGCCGTATTGCAAGGCAATCCCGCAGGACCCGGTCGGCATCAGCTGCTCGATTGGATCGGACGCAGACTCCGATTGGAATCGCTGCCGGAGTTCGGCATGCGCTCCCGTACCGGACGCACGTTGGAGAAATCTGGCTGCGCCGCAATAGCATTCGACCAGATTCTCCTGAAACGTGTGGCGCAAGCCGTGGAGGAACGCTGCCATAACGAGATCGGACTGCGTGAGGATTCCATTAGGGAGGCTGACTGGCCTCGACTGATCATGGCGTTCCTCGACCAGTTACGCACGAAAGGCGCGTTCTTCGACGTGACCTATGACCAGTTCCTGCAGGATGACGGCAACAAGTTCCGGCTTTCCAACAAGAACGTCAAATGGATGCCCGGCATGTACGCGGATGGCATGCCCTACTTTCTGTCAGATAGAGCACCGGTGCGCAAAGGCGCTTTCGACACCTTGGATTCGTCGTCATACCGTTGGATCGTAGACCGGTACCTTACCAACGACGCCCTTGAAGGCGATATCCACCACGAACTGTTGGGAATAGTACTTGAAGAGTGCATAGAAGCTGGATTCGTTACGCAGCAGCGTTATCCAAGCATGAAAACGGAACGCACCGTGTACGGGCTCAACGAGTCCGGCTGCACAGTCAGCGGCAAGGTCACACAGCTGATCTGCGACACGTGCGGACGGAGCTATTCATGCGCCACACAGAACCTTGATTCATGGAACGGAGCACGCTGCCGTATTAGCAAATGCCCGGGCAGACTGGTCTCCGGGACTCCCGCAGCCGAAGCGCTGGAATTGCGCTACTACGGCAAGCTGTACCGCGGGGAGCCGACTGAACGTATCCACGCCGCCGAACACACGGGACTGCTCAACGGCGATGACCGTGCCAAGGTCGAAGAGGAATTCAAACGCAAGGACCGCAAGCCCGGCGACGTGAACGTGCTCGCCTGCACGCCGACCCTGGAGATGGGCATCGATATCGGAGACCTCTCCACGGTGATTCTCTCGTCGATTCCGCCTACCCAAGCTCAATACATCCAGCGTGCCGGCCGCGCAGGGCGACGCGATGGCAACTCCTTGGTGCTGGCGGTGGCCAATACCAAGGAACACGACACGTATTTCTACCAGCGGCCGAAGGACATGCTTGGAGGTGCGGTGAACCCGCCGCACATCTTCCTCGACGCGACCGCCGTATTGGAACGACAGCTCACCGCCTACGCATTGGATCGTTGGGTGCATGCCATGCTGGATGCCGGCAATGAGCCGGCCGATGTGGTGCCTGATAAATTGAAAAACTGCCTGGATAATGTCAACGGCAGTGGCCCCAACGGGTTCCCGGTGAACTTCCTGAACTGGACAGGCCAACATTCTGGCAAACTGCTCGACGGATTCGGACGAATGTTCTCGTTCTCCGAGGAACTTCGTACGCAACTTGAGGGATTCGTACGTGGAACGGAAGATGGCAGCACCATGGCCAGACGCGTCTACGATGTGTTCCAAAAGACCAGTGATACCGTCAGAACGCTTGAATCGCAGAAAAACGACGCAAAGCGACTGCTCGACGAGCTCAAAAAGAAGCCATCCGATTCATCGTTCGAAGAACAGCAGCGCGAATGCGAAGATGAGATTCACAGCCTTGATCGCATCGTCAAAAGCATGCTGAACACCAATACGTTCAACTACCTTTCCGACGAGGGCATCCTGCCTAATTACGCATTCCCGGAGATCGGTGTGACCCTCCACACCATCCTCAAAGAAGACAAGGAACCATCCGATACGACACACGGAATCGAACCCGCCGCGCAGGACAAGACGAAACGCAGGGAAAAGGCCACGCGCGATTTCGTGCGCCCGGCGGCCACGGCCATTACGGAACTGGCGCCGGGGAACACGTTCTTCGCGGGCGGACGCAAATACAGGATCAGCCGTGTGCTCTGCTCGAAAGGCGGTGCCGACGACGAGCTGGCGACATGGCGCCTATGCCCGAACTGCTCGCATGCGGAACCTGTTTCCAGCACAGAGAATCTCGCCAGCTGTCCCTCCTGCGGATCGATGCAGTGGGCTGATAACGGCCAGAAAAGGCCGATGCTGCGTATCGACACCGTCATATCCGATGAGACCTACAGCGAAAGCCTGGTCGAGGACACCTCAGACAGCAGGCCTAAGACCCGATTCCTGAAGAACACAATGGTGGACATCGATCCGGCAGACATCCAATCGGGATGGCAGGTCAAGGGAATCACCAACTTCGGATTCGACTACACGCCTCAGGGCACGGTCCGGGAAATCAACTTCGGTCAGGCCTCCGACAAGGGCACCTCAGTGGAAATCGCCGGCAGCAAGGAGATACGTAACGGTTTCAACGTGTGTCTGAAATGCGGCGCATTGCTCGGCGAGCGCGGGTCAAGGCACGCTTACTTCTGTCCGGAATACAAGAAGGCGCAGGAGCAGCAGTTGGAGCAAACGGGGAACAGTACGTGTCTGTTCCTATACCGCGAGGTCAAATCGGAAGTATTGCGTATGCTCGTGCCGGGGCTTGTCGACGTCCAAGGTGCGGACGGTGCCGCGGAGTCGCTGGCCGCTGCGGTGTTGCTTGGTCTGCGTGAACGTTTTGGCAATGTGGATCATCTGAATGCGACGCTCATGAACGAGCCGTTGCCGGACAATCCCGGACTGCGCAAAACCTATCTTGCGCTATACGATACAGTGCCTGGAGGGACCGGCTATCTTAAGCAACTGTCCGATCCGGATACGATGTTCGAGGTGCTTGCCAAGGCGAAGGAAGTCATGGAGCATTGCGAATGCGCAAAGAATGGTGGCGACGGTTGTTATAGATGCTTGTACGCGTACAGGCAGAGTCAGAATCTGAAGCTCATTTCCCGTAAGACCGCGATGGCGATGCTTACGGGCATCCTCGACCCGTCCAACAAACGTAGCCGTGTGAAGACCGTTTCGAAAATCACCACGAACAAGCTGTTCGATAGCGGACTCGAACAGCAGTTCGTTGAGGCGCTCCGGTGCATGCATGCCCATCCTTTCGCGGAATCCGACGATGCGAAGGGGCGCCGTGCCATCGTCAAGGACGAATTCATCAATAGCAAACCCGGATATTCCGTCACCGTGAATGGAAGCGTATGGAGCGTCGAACCACAAGTCGCATTGGGTCCGGCCGATGGAGTCGCGATTCCCTGCAAGCCTGATTTTGTTCTGACGGTCAGCAATATCGACGAATCCGGCGACGTGGTTGAGCATGATGGAAGGAAGCCGATCGCCATCTTCACTGACGGTCTGCAATACCATGCGGGCATCGTCGCCCAGGATTCCCTGAAGAGGGAGGCGCTTCGTCAGGCAGGCTACCGCGTATGGTCCTTGGACTATGACGATGTGATTGGATATGTGCAGGGCAAGGATGTGGCGCAGCTCGCCGATCCGATGTTGACACCCAAGTCCATGCCGTCTCCGGCGGCTTACAAGGGCACGATTGGCAAGAGGACGGACGAATTCGATCCCGGCGAAGTTTCGGCAATGGTCATGCTGGAATACTATCTTGCGGAACCGAACGCCGAGCAGATATTCACCGTCCAGGCACTGGCGATGAGCTATGCTCTGAATCCGCGGAGCAAGAATGCCGAGCCTCAGGCCGTGGACATGCTGCATCGGATCGAAGCGTTGCATGGCGAGGATGAATCGGCGTTCATGATCTGTTCGTCCTGGAATCCTTCGAACTGTACGAGACTGAAATTCCAATCCGGCTTGTGTCTCGGAGAGGACATGCGGACCACTGAGCCTCACGTCGGCATGGTGTTCTCGGACATCCAACGTGATGCCGCGAAGACGAAGAGCGATGATTACAATCCGTTGAACGTTCTGGACGAGAACGAGACGGAAGCGTTCAAAACGCAGTGGGCTGCCTTCTGGCATTTCGCGAACGTGATGCAATTCTCGGAATATTTCCACGCCATCGGCGATGCCGCGCTTCGCGACACGTCCATGTACGAGCCGCTTCGCAGCGGTCTGCGGAATACTCCTGACGTGCAGGAAGGCAATGACTTCGCATGGAACGATATTCTGGCGGATCCGACCTACGCGTACTGTGCGGATGAAACCAAAGAGGCCGTCACACGATTTATCGAGTCTGGCATACCGGCGCCGGATGCGCTCGGATATGAGCTGCTGGATGAGAACGAGGAAATCGTCGCACAGGCGGAACTCGCATGGGAGAAGGGAAAGATCGCATTCTTCCCGTCCTACGACTTGCAGGCCGATAAGGAGAACGTCGACGAATTCACCAAGCGCGACTGGACTATCATTACGGAAAACAACGATGACCTTGACAAGGTGTTCGCTTCACTGACGGAAGGCACGGAACGCTGATGGCGGATATACACACGATGAACAAGCCCGTGGTCGCGCTCGGCAGCGATCTCATGGGCAGCCTGCTCGATTTGCCAAAGAAAGCGCAGAAACATGCCACGGCGTTTCTGACAAAATTCCAGACGAATCCCCGGTCATCCGGAATCAATCTGGAACGAATCGCCAATGCGAAGGACGAGAAACTGTACTCCGCACGCATCGACCAGCGATACCGTGCCATCATCGCTTTCCAGAAAAGCAGCAACGTGTATGTTCTGCTGTACGTCGGCGACCACGATGACGCCTACAAATGGGCGGAAAAGAAAACAATCGACGTCAACCCGAACACGCGGGCAATCCAGCTGTACGAGATGGTTTCTCAAGAGGAAATCGATGCGGCGATGCATGAGGATTCCCAGAACAAAGTTGGATGGGGGAGCGTTGCCGCGAACGCGCCCCAATCGGATTCCGGTGTGTCTGCATCCGTTTCCCAACCCACGGAAGACCATGCCGGCACGAATCACGAAACAGCTTCAACTACTGCAACTCCAGCTGTGACGGCCAGGACGCCGCAGACGCCACAGCACGCTCCCGAACCTCATACCGGTCCGCTTCCCGATACCTACCGGGCATTGACGGACAATGACATGCGCCGGTTCGGCGTGCCTGACATGTATGTGCCGGTCATGTGCACGAGAAAAACATGGGAAGCGTTTGAACGGTGGGGATCCAAGCTCCCGAAGGACGCCTTCGCATACCTTACCTTCGTTGCCGAAGGACTTCCCAAGTCCGAGGTCTTCGGCCTGCTTGATGAGACTGAAGGCCAGACCAGCGACAGGCTGGGGCTGGAACAGCAGATACCCGCCTCGTCCATCGACTCTGGCGAAGAGACCGATCCGGGGGACTTCCGCGCCGCTCTATCAAGCTATGCGTCACAGCAGTCTTTCGTGGTTGTGCAAGGAGAGGCGGACCTCAAACGCATCCTGGATGCACCGCTGGAACAGTGGCGCGTGTTCCTGCACCCGTCGCAGCGGCTTTATGTGGAACACGACTACCACGGTCCGTTCCGCCTGCTCGGCGGTGCCGGCACAGGAAAGACCGTGGTGGCCATGCACCGCGCGAAGCGTCTTGCTGCGAGATTGCTGAGAAACGGTAGCCATCAGAAGGTGCTGTTCACCACATACTCACGCAACCTTGCCACCGATATCGCGTCGAATCTGAAACTCATCTGCACGGCGGACGAATTCAACACCATCGACGTGGTCAATCTCGACAAACTCGTGAAAGACCTGCTGACGAGCCATGGCTATTCCGGTGAGATCTGGTATGACGGCAGTTTCGATCACGGCAACGATCTTGACGACGCGTGGCGTAAGGCCATCGCCTCCATCGGCGTGAACGATCCGAAACTTACGGTCTCCTTCTTCAAAAGCGAACTCAGCCAGGTGATTGTGCCTCAGCAGGTTCGGAATGTAGCCGATTACATGCGTGTGCTTCGCAAGGGGCGCGGCACGAGATTGAACCGAGCCCAGAAGCTTGCCGTATGGCAGATTGTGGAAACATATCGGCGCATCATGCAGACGAACGACGCGTACGATGTGGACACGGCCATGCAGAACGCCGTGTCTTTGCTCACGCAGAGCGACGCACCGAAAAAATACGCGCATGTGGTGGTTGATGAGGGGCAGGACTTCTCCGCGCCGGCATATCGCGTGATTCGCGCTCTGGTGGATGAGGGCGACAACGATATCTTCATCGTCGGCGACGCGCAGCAGCGCATCTATGGGCATACCGCAGTGCTGTCGAAATGCGGCATCCGCATTCAGGGACGTGCCCGCAAATTGCGGATCAACTATCGCACCACCGAGCAGATTCGTAGTGCCGCCGACTCCATTTTCCGCAGTTCCGGTGCCGATGTTGCGGATTCGGTGTTCGCGGCGGTTCGCGGCATCGGGGATGATTCGCCGGCCACGACATTCGATGACCTGGACGGAGGGGAGAGCCCGACCGGCGACAGCCGGTCACTGATGAGCGGCCCCGTTCCTGAAATGCGGCGATTCGCCTCTCAAGCGGATGAAATGGATGCCGTACGAGAGTGGATTTATGAATTATGCGGCCAGGCGGAAGATCTGGACGACGATGAGTCCAACGACGAACATGTTGATCCGCGTAACGTATGCGTGGTGGCGAGAAGCCGCTACTGCATTGACCAGTGGTATAAGACGCTTGACGATGGCCTGCCATATGGCGTGTACCGACTTGGCAGAGAAGCGGAAAACAGGCAAAAGCAAGGAATCCGTATCGCTACCATGCATCGAGTCAAAGGACTGGAATTCGATTATGTCGTAGTGGTCGACGTGAACGATGGGATATGCCCGCCAAAGTCTGCATTGCAGTCCGCTGGCACCGACCCGGCCGCATTGAACGAGATCTACAAGGAAGAGCGAAGCCTCATCTACGTAGCCATGACACGTGCAAAAAAGGGTGTGCTGCTGACTGGCGTTTCTGCACAGGTCGGATGAAAAGGGAAGAGGAATCACCATGGACGCTGGCAAGAAAATCCTGCTGGACTTATTCACCGGTTCGCTTCGGTTCGTAGTGCCGGTGTACCAGCGCAGATACTCATGGGGTGAGGCTCAATGCCGGCAATTATGGTCCGACATCGTAACAGCCGGCAGGCACACTGATAGAACGCATTTCACTGGGTCGATCGTATGGATGCAGGAAGGCGGCATCGGCCCGGACGGTGTCAGCCAATGTCAACTCATCGACGGCCAACAGCGTCTCACCTCGGTGACCCTGCTGCTTATCGCTCTTGCCGAATACGCCCGTGAACATTCCAGGAGCCTGAGTTTCTCCGCAGACATGATCATCGACCGTGGTTATCTTATCGACAAGTACGCGAAAGGTGAAAACCGTTACAAAATGACGCTTTACGTGACATTTTGCCTGCCGTAATAAAATGAAGTCCAAGAAACGGCTTCATTCCAACGATTCCAAGCAGACGCCCACGCCGTGTCAAACGGAAACGTTAGGAAAAAAAGCGCATTAAAACCACTCCTGAGGTAGTCTAGAGGTGGTATCTCGAGTGGTACCACCAATCACGAGAAGACACGAAAAAGGAAAATCGAAATGCGCAGGTTCGGCAAGATCGTCGTCAAGCCAAACAAGTCGAATCCAAAATACATCGAGGCATCCTACCCCACACCGGTGGACGCCTTCGGACAATGGCCCGGACTGGCGGCGAGGCAGACCACCACCTTCCCGCTCACACCGGAAGGCCGCGACGATGCGGCCGCATGGCTCTCCGCAGCGCGAAAAAGAATCGATGCCGGAGTCTGGCAGCCCGAGAGGATCATCCGAAGGCGTGAGCGGGAGAAAGGCATGACCTTCGCCGAATTCGTGGACAAGTGGAACCGCGTCCGCTTGGAATCGGGAGTGCTGCACGAAGGCACGACGCGGCTGTCGGAGTATTACGGACGCATCCTCTGCAGACGCTTCGGCCACATGGTGCTCGACCGCATCGGCCCGAAAGACATTGAAGCATACGACCAAGAGCTTGCCGCCGAGACCACGGACCACGAGCGGCGCGTCAGGCTCCTCTACCTTCGGCAGATACTCGCCGCCGCCGCCAAACCGGACGCCGACGGCCATTCCGTCATCAAGCGCTCGCCTTTCGATGTCAGGATCCCACCAGTCCGCCGCCGAAGTGAGACCGAACCGGCCACCGCGGAAGAGCTCCGAGTCATCCACGATTCCATGCCACGCCATCTGCGCCTCGCCATCACGCTCGCCATCGCCGCCGGAGGACTGCGCATCGGAGAGGTCTGCGGACTGCAAAGGCAGGACATCGATCTCGATCGCCGCACCATCACCATCCGCCGGACCAGACTCGCCGAGAAACGCTCGATCGCCGGCGACCCGAAGACGCCGGCCAGCCGACGCACGGAGCCACTGCCCGAATCCGTCATCCCGGAAATCAAAGCACACCTCGACAGATGGGTCCAGGACAAACCGGACGCATGGATCTTCCGCAGCCGAATCAGCATCATCCACGACCGAAATTCGCCGATCGCACTATCGAGCATGCGCAGCGACTTCATAGCCGCCCGCCACAAGGCCGGACGCGACGACCTCAGATTCCACGATTTGCGCGTCACCGCGCTCACCATGCTCGCACAACAGGGCGCCACCGTCCGCGAACTCATGGCCGCCGCCGGACACACCACACCCAACATGGCCATCCACTACCAGCGCGCCACCGAGGAACGGCAGAGGGCGCTCGCCGACAAGGTCGCCGCCAACATCGCCACGCCGCAGCGGGACGCCACAGTCTCGGCTGAGAGCGACAAGGATAAGGAGATCGCCCGGCTCCGCGCGCGTCTGGCAGAGCTAGAGGCGGGGGAGTAGGCAAAGAAAAAGCCCGGCACATACTGCCGGGCTGTGACTGTATTGGTTCATTTACTGCTTGGTCATGGTTCCGCAGGAGCTGATTTTGAGCTGCTGGCCATTGCCTACCGTGACTTCCGGATAGCCGCCGCCAGGGAAATCGTTCTGGACGATGTTGTCGCCGTTGTCGGTCGAGATCTCCCAATAGCAGTCGCTTCCTACCTGGCTTGTGGCGCGATATGTGCCGGCGTCGATGTCCTTGCCGACCTGCCACACGCCGTCGGAAATGGAATTCTTCTTCGCCTGGTCCACTTGGCCGGTCAGGGACTGCAGCTCGGCCTTCTTCGCGTCCACCTTCTTTTGCAGGTCGTCGTGCTGTGCATTGAGGTCCTTGATGCCGGACTTCACGGTATCGGCCTCGGCGATCGCGTCCTTGGCGTCGTTGTATTCGTCGGCGATTCCGTTGTACTCATCCACGAGGCTGTTGTATTTCTTGATGAGCTTCTCGTAATCCTTGTTGTCCGCCGCCATGCTCTGCGCCACTTCCTTCGTGGCCGCTGACTTGGTGCCTCCGACGTATCCGATCGTCGCTGCCGCCATGCCGACTAGACATGCAATTGCGGTTGCCGTGCATACGGCTGAGCGTGCCTTGACGCTTCCTTGCATCCATGTGTTGAGTTGGGCTGCTTTGCGTTTGGCCCAGTTGTTGTTGAGCTGGAGTTTGCGCTGCTTCATGATTGTGTCCCTTCCATTATCGAGTCTTCTGCATTGATTCTGTTGGCCCATGCGTCGATGTCAATTTCTTCCTGGGAGGTTTCGAATTCGGTGATGACGTCTGGATCTTTGCTGATCTGGTCGGCGTCTTCGATGATTTGCGGCAGTGGTGTGCGCAGTGCTTTTGCGATCCGTTGCAGTTGTTCGTAGTCGGCGACTGTGTTTAGCTCCAAGATGCGTCGCAGTGTTCCGTAGGGCACGCCGGAAATTTGCGCGAGTGCTTTGACTTTCAGCTCTCGTGTTGTCATTGCCCTCTTGATTGCTATCGATAGCGCCTTTGATTCGATAGTGGGTATTTTCTTTCCTGTTGCCATGTATTCATGGTATGTCTCTTTCCACATTTTTTGTCTCATATGAGACACGCCGTGTTTTGATGTGGGCAACTTTTCATCTATCATGTCTCATATGAAACAACTAAGGTTTCAGATAAAGCTCAGGAGGTTTGATTTGGCAAAGATAGCGAACGTCACATCCCGCCAGCTGGGAGACGTGGTCAAGGAGTCCATCAAGGACGCCGGGCTAACGCAGGAGCAGGCCGGAATCAAGGCCGGAATCCCGCGCAACAGCCTCAACAGGAAAATCCAAGGCGGCACCTTCAACTTCGACGAACTGGTCCGCATCAGCCAAGCGACGGGACGCAAGCTCTCCAGCATCATCTCCGATGCGGAGGCGCTCGCCGACGCGGCGTGAGGGGGTGGCGGAGATGACCGACGTCACAGAACCGCCCAGGTATGTGCTCTGGGTGCCGCTCAAGGAGGCCGCGGCCATGGTCGGCGTCTGCGAGAAGACGCTCCTGAAGATGGCGCGGGACGGCAAGGTCAGGATCAGGCAGCCGAACGGCCCGCGCGGCAAACGGCTCGTCAAGGTCGCGAGCCTGCAGGACTTCGACGCCAAAGCGAAACACGGAATCTGAAAAACACGGAAGGACACGAAATGAAGGACATCAGGAAGGAATGCGTCAAAGCAATCTTCGACGACTTTGACCAGTGCGGCGACGCCATCAGGCCCGCCGTCAACGGTGAATGGGAGGAGATCGACGCGAGCCGTCCGCTCGGCCACATCGTCGGCTATGTCGACATCTGCGTCGCCGACCTCGTGGACATCGTCGTCGACACGATCAACAAGGAGCTGTGAGATGAGCTGGATGGACGACGGCGGATTCGAGATCAGGACATTCGACGACAAGGCCGGGCGAGCGATGGCGCAGATGAGCTTCCGCACCTCCACGGGACACTTCGACATCATCCTCGGCAAGACCGAAGTGCAGCGCATCCGCCGCGAATGCGGACGCGTCATCAAGGAACTCGACCAGAAAAGGGAACGGAAATGACCGACAGCGACTTCCGCAACGAAGACGACGCACCCACAGCGGAGAAGCCGCGCATGGCGTCCATCCTCCTCCTAGCGCTCTCCGCGGGCCTGTGCCTGTGGGTGCTGTTCGGCACCGACGCGTGCCACCACCCGCTCGAACACGTCGCGGCCTTCGTATGGCTGACCATGGCCACCCCGCCCATCGCGATGGCCTGGGCGGCAGGCCGATGGCCGGGACTGCTCGACAGGGCCATGCGCATGATCGGCGCGTGACCCACCGGCCGGAGCACAAGGACGCGGCACGACCGCCGGCAGGCACGGGGCTGGAAACTGTTCGGATACTTTCCCCGCACATTGCGGTTACATGCACCTCCCCCATCCCACGCCCGCCGGACGCGACGTCGCTGGAGGTTCGAATCCTCCCTCCGGCGCTAGGACGCCGACCCGTCAACGCCACCCATCCGAGGCTTCGCTCAGCTTCGCCCGGACGGGAACGATGGGAGAACCCCTTCTCGTTACTCTCGGGGCTCCCAGCGGGACGGCGCCCGCCACACGACGCAACACAACAGGAAAGGAAGAAGAAAATGCCAAAAGCGACCAACGAGGAACAGGCCGGACGCTGCCAGACGCCGGTGCGCGACCTGCTCAAGGGCGAATACCAGAGCGCCCTCCGCTGGAAATCCAAGCGCGTCGACGACTCCGCGGTCTCCGCGAAGGCGATGCTGCTGATCTCCGACGACATGTCCCTCAGCATCGACCAGGCGTTCGCCCTCGCATCCGGCGACGGATCCACGGCCACACCCGCCACCGAAAGGGACGACGCCAAGGCCACGGAGCCGGAAAGCCACGGGCCCGTCGTCGTGGCCGAACGGCCCAGGCACGTGGACGTCGGCCCCGTCGGCGGAGACGTCGAGCTCGAGTTCGTCGACTTCGGCCAGATCCCGCGCGACACCACGCCCCACGGCGGCAAGACCACCATGTACGCGGACGTCGCCGACCAGCTCAAACGCCACGCCGGACGCTGGGCGTGCATCAAGACGTTCCCCGCCACCCCCGGCAGGGAATGGGCGTCACGCCGGCAGGCGTGCCAGATGAGCCAGCGCATCCGCACCGGCGCGCTCGCCGCCTTCCGCCCGAAGGGACGCTTCGACGCCGTCACCACCACGCCCGAGCAGGGAGGCCCCACCCTCGTGTACGCCACCTGCCACCCGGTCGAAGCCTGACCGAAAGGAGCCACCATGGCCGGAGAGACCACACTCACCATCGTCGGCAACCTCACCGCCGACCCAGAACTGCGCACCACCCGGTTCGGAAAGCAGGTCGTCAACGTCACCATCGCGTCCACGCCACGCAACTACGACCGGAACACCGGACAATGGCAGGACGGACAGGGACTCTTCCTGCGCTGCACCGCATGGGACGACCTCGCCGCCCACATCGCCGCCAGCCTCGCCAAAGGCATGCGCGTCATCGCCCAGGGCAGACTCGGGCAACGCTCGTACCAGGACGACACCGGCGCCAACCGCACCGTCATCGAGATGCAGATCGACGAGATCGGCCCCAGCCTGCGCTACGCCACCGCCCAGGTCACCAAGACCAGCGCCCAGCAGGGACACCGGCCGCCCGCCAACGGCGGATACGCGGGAGGCGCCAACTACGGCGCCACGCCATCCCAGCCGCAGGCGCCCGCCACCGACCCATGGGGCCAGCCCACCGACGGCGGAGCCACCTTCGGAGCCTTCGGCACCACCGACGACAACGAGACGGAGCCCGAATTCTGATGGACATCGACCTCGCGATCAGCAAGCAGCTCTGGTGGACCCAGAACCGCCGCTCGAAAAGCTGGGTGCAGCCATACAGGCGCAAGAAGCAGGTCAAGGCCGTCGCCTACCTCACCTTCCGAAGCCTCATCAACAGCGGACGACTCGAAAAGCCCACCAGCTGGCCAGTCCACGTCACCGCCACCATCCACCCGCTCACCCACGGCAGATTCGACCCCGAGAACGCCGCCCCCATGGTCAAGGCCATCCTCGACGCGATCACCCAATCCGGCTACTGGCCAGACGACAACGCGGAATACGTGGTCGGCCCCGACTACAGGCTCGGCGAGCCAAGCACGGAGAAGGGCGTCTACCACATCACCATCACCATCGAAAACCAATAACAGGCACGGAAGGACACGAACATGGCAACCACCGAAGGATACGCACGCCTGTCCAACGGCCTCTGGCGCAACACCAAGATCCGCAAGACCGCCAGAAAGGACCCGCAGGCGCTCGCCGACTGGATCATGGCCATCAGCTTCTGCAGCGACAAGCTCACCGACGGCCACCTCACCGAGGACGACCTCCTGTTCAACCTCGGACTCGACGAGGACGAGATAGACCGCCTCGTCGAACTCGGCCTGCTCGACAGGACCGACGACGGCTGGGACGTCCACGGATACCTCGACCTGCAGAACAGCAAGGCCGACGTCGAGAAATCCAAGGAGGACGCCCGCCAACGCAAGGCCAGAAGCCGCCGCAGGAACACCGAGACCACCGAGGACACGACGTCACACGTGACCGATGAGGACGTCACAAGTGACTCACGCGTGACCTTTAACCAAAACCAAAACCAAAACCAAAACCAAAACTCCCTCACTCCTGACGTCGTGAGGGAGTGCGCGCCCGCGCTCGAGACCAGATCGGAACGCAGGGAACGGGAGCTCATCGACATGTGGGCGCCCACCGAGGCGCACCAGGGAGTCGCCGACGAACTCGCCGCCCAAGGCAGGCCACGCGTCGACCTCGACGAGCTCGCCACCACCTTCCGCCTCAAACTCCACGCCAAAGGCCTGAAACACTACGGCTACAAGCCCACCCTCGACGGCCTCGACAACGCCTTCTTCGAGTGGATCCGCAGCGAATCCCGCCAGCTCGCCGAAGGCCGACCCGCCCACTCCGGCAAACCGGAGCCAGCCCCGAAGCCACACACGCACACCTGGGCGTGCGAGCACGTACTCGCCCTCCTCGACAGGACGCCCGACACCGCCACGCCCGACGACGCCGCATGCATGCTCGCCGCCCAGCTCAACGACGGACTCGACCCCGGCAAGGCCATACAGGCGCTCATCGACGCGGGGGTCGTGGATCTGGACGGGAGCGTGGCATGAGGGCACGCGGCCACGTGTACGCCCACGTCGACTGGAGACGCATGGACGAATCCCAGCTCGGGGGCATGCGGTACGTCGCCTACACGCCCTCCGGCGTGGTCGACGGCAGGCTCGCGCCCATGACCGCACGCACCGGACTGCCGATGCCGCACCTCGTCGACCGGACGCTCGGCATCCCCGTCATCCTGCTGACCGCGCCCGACAGGGACAACGTCCTCCTGCCACCCTTCGAATCGATACTCACCCTCGAACAGAGATCCTGAAAACAAACCACGAAAGGAAACACCATCATGGAAGACCAGAACGGGACCACCCAATCCGGGCGGACGTCGCCCGCCGACCTCGACAGGAGCCTCGGACGCCTCGACGCGGCCGCCCGGCTCGACAGGCTCGTCACCGACCTGCAGAAGGCCGCCGCCAAGCTCGACGCATACGCCGCGTCGCTCATCGGCAACGACGACATCATCGTCGACGGGGCCGCCAGCCTCATCCTGCACCTCAACCGCAAGGTCACCGACAGGGCGCACAGCATGCGCAACACGTGCGAGAACCTCGACCAGTCCGACAAGCTCCTCGCCGAAAAGGCCAGGAAGGACGCCTTCATGGACCACATCATCGCCATGCGGCTCGACGGGGAGGACGACTGACCATGGCCACCGCCAGCGACACCAGACCCGACGCGCTCCTCTGGATCGACGTGGAGACCACCGGCCCCGACCGCGCCACCGCGCAGCTCCTCGAGATCGGCATGGCATGCACCGACCAGACCGCCACCAGCGATTACGGACGCTTCCACGCCATCGTCCGCCCCGGCACCATCGACCTCGCCCGCATCAGCCTGTGGGCATGGGACACGCACACGGCCAACGGCCTGCTCGACGAGGTGCGCCGCGCCAGCACGAAACAGAACGGGCCATCCGCGGTCGCCAACGCCGTCGAGGAATACCTCGAATCGCTCCAGCAGCGATACCACCTCGTGCCCACCGGCACCAACGTCGACTTCGACCTCGCCTTCCTCGGACGCCTCGGCGTCGACCTGAGCGACCTCAGCTACCGCAAATACGACATGAGCTCCATCCGCCGCCTCATCACCATCCTCGGCGGACCCGACCCATACCGCCACGACGGAAGCCGCCACCGCGTCGAGGACTGCCTCGGCCGCGACATCACCGACTACCGCCACTACCTCCGACTCCTCCAAGTCAGGAAGGACGAAGGCTGATGGACGGACTCGCCGCATTCATCCTCCTCACCGCCATCTTCATCGCCTGGCTCGGAGGAGACCACAACGGCCCCGACAACCCACAGGAATGACACCGACCACGAAAGGAGCCACACGAATGGACACGGACGACACGACACACAAGGGCATCGTCATGGCCATCACAGAGCAATCCGGCATGGATCCCAAACCATACGCGCTCGCCGCCACATCCATCGGACTGGAAGGCATAGCCGCGGGAATCGCGCTCACATGCGGCCACTGGCCGCAATTCCTGCTGTTCCTGGCACTGGACGTCCTCTTCGCCGTCATCGGCTGGCGCGCCGTCGACCGGGCGACCATGCGCAGGACCGAATGCAGGGAATACCTCGTCGACGGATGCCACAACATCATCATCGCCGGAGACGGCGCCACGGACAACGAAAGGACACGGAAATGACCAGCACCACCAACCACGAGGTCTGGGACGAGACCATCGGGCTCTACGGCACATCAGTGCAGAGCGTCGTCTGCATGGAGGAATGCTCCGAACTCATCCAAGCCATCAGCAAACGACTCCGCGGGGAACTCGACCTCGAAGACAACCTCGCAGAGGAGATCGCCGACGTGACCATCAGCATCTACCAATTGCAGCGGATGTACGACGTCAAGGACGAGGACATCCACAAATGGATAGACCGCAAGACCGAACGCCAGCGCGTGCGCAACAGCCTGCGAGCGCGGGACAGGGAGGACCGGTGATCTACGTCATCGTCGACGGCGAGATAGTCGAGATCCTCACCGAGCCGGACGAGGCGCTCGCCATGGCCAGGGCGCTCGCCGAATACAGGGGCGAGGCCGTGTTGGAGGACTGCGTCACCGGAAGGCGCACCGTCATCAGGAAAAAGGGAAAGGACAGGATATGAGCATGTTGGACGAAAGGGTCGAGAGGGAACGCGAGGAGCTTCTCGCCAGATCGCCGAAGAGGCTCTCGCCGATAGGGGACGTGGCCGTCCAGTCCTACGCGGACGGATACCGCGCCGGACTGATCGCCCGGCCGACCGAACGCGAGAGGGACGCGGCCATGCGGTACCTCGCCTCGCAGAACGTCCTGCGCAAGGACATCACCGTCATGGCCGCCATGGCCGTCGTCAACGGCATGTGCTCCGCCATGTCCGACGCGCTCGAAAGCGAGGGGCGTTGAGACGGCGCAATCCACATGGATGCATCACCTCCGGGGGATTGTTCATCTGCGCCAGCAACGGCATCGGCCCCGCGGGCCGCGACCGCCGCATCGGCAGGCTCGCGCACTGCTCCATCTGCGGCAGATGGTGGAGTCGGAGCCATACATCATCGCCATGGCTGACGCTCTGGACGGAAATCCCTGCCTGGACGGTATGGCTGCTCCACCACCACGCATGGAAGGACGCTACGGAACACAAGGAGAAGGAATCATGATAAAAGTCCGATACAAGAGACGTGACCACTTACTTCGCCTCGACGGTGTCCCTGTTGGCCGCTTCAAAGTGGGCGAGGACCCCATGGCTGCGGCCATAGGTGGCGCCAGCTTCAACATCGCCCTTAACGACGATGACGCCATCCGGATACGGGACGCCATCACAGCCGAACATCCGTTCGAACCGACCGACAAGCCGGCGAGCGCGGACCCACGGGACGCCGAGGAGATGCGTGAGCTGCTCTCCGAACTCGAGGAATCCCGGGACAAGGCGATCCACCTCGACCTTATGGCTCACCGGCATGACATGAGCGACGTTCAATTCAACCTGGGCCGCGTGGCCGCGTTCTCCACGGCCATCTCTGACTGCAGGAGCCGACTCATGCTCATGGACCAGCAGGACGACACGGAAGGGGAGTCATGAGCGACACTATCGAATCGGACGAGCTCCGCAGACGGCTCGCGCTGGCATGGGAGGCCGGATACTCAGCCGGATGGACCGACCAGCAATGCGACTTCCCACCCCGCACCGCAGACAATCCATACAAGGAGCACGCATGAGGAAATCCACCGAGGACAACATCATCAAATGGCACGAACGCGGATACACGATCTTGGAGATCCACCGCATCATGCCCCAATGCACCCTCAGCGAGATCAGGGCCGTCATCCTCAACCGCAATCAATTCGACGATGGCGCTCGCCGACGGTAGAATCTAAGGGAACATCCGTTCGAATCTAAGGAAGCCATGAGAACCAGCGCGCCATGTCCGAACTGCGGTAGCAGTCCCGTCCCGTCGGGGTGGACGGTGTGTCCGTCGTGCCTGCGCGGATACATCAGGGACATCGGCTCGCTGGCGCATGTGATTCCGGCGTTGAGGGCGTTGGCCGACCGTGCCGCGCATATCGGCGTGAGGACGCATGCGCCGTCGCGTGGCGTGGCGCCGCTGCCGATCAGCCTGCGCTGGCAGGAGCAGTGGGAGCGTGCCGCGCGTCTCATGCTCGACGTGGCCTCCACGGTGGACATCCGCTATGGCCTGCTCAGGCCGGAATCATGGCGCCGGGCGTGGCGCAAGGCCGTCTCCGGCCGCGACGCCCTGGCGTCCAGCGGCAGGACGCCGGACCTCATGCTCGACCTGCGTGCCACGCTCGTGGACCTCGACGGCATGATGCGCGAGCGCGGTCCACGTGTGACCGTGGTCGAGTGTCCGGAGTGCGGCCAGAAGGTCGCGGCTCCTTATGGCATGAGGGTGGGGGATTGTCCCGCCTGCGGCGTCCGTCTGGATCTCTCGTCGCTGGTCGCGGAGCATGAGCGGGACGCCCGGTCGCGCACCGTGGACGGCTCTCCGGCGCAGCTTGCGTCGTGGCTGTCCGGTGTGATCGGCCGGCATGTGTCCCGCAAGCAGGTCGAGTGGCTGCTGAGGTCCGGCAGACTCCACGGATGCGAGCGTCTCGGACATGGCGTGTGGCGTGTGACGGCCGGCGAGCTGTTGGACGCGTCGCTCGGGCTGGACTGACGCGACACGCCGAACGTTTGTTCGAAGTCCGCTCGCCGTTTAATGTGTATGGTGAGCGCGAACTGTGGGACGAGGTTCCGCGTGTTCGTGTCTTTTCGTGTTTGTGGAGGCCGTCCGGCGTTTGTCGGGCGGCCTCCATGCTTCGGTAGGCTCAGTGGCAGAGCCGCAGAGGCGCGCATCGACAGGGCGGCCAGCCGCCCAGGTTTCTTTCCCTCTTCCAATGCGTCGCGCGCTCCTGTGGGTCGTGGGTTCGACTCCCACCCGAAGCTCCCATGGATGGAGGCCCTGCATGTGGAAGGTATGCTCCACTCCAGGCTGTCCCCGCCTCGTGTCCTCCAGCTCCCTTTGCGACGAATGCAGGAAAGCCAAGAACCAACGCCGAACGCGCGGCCGCAATCCATACACGCTCAAGGCGCACAGGCTCGCAAGAGCCCGGGTGCTGGCACGGGACCCACGGTGCGTGTGCCCCGGCGACGGGCCAGGCGGATGCGGCAGGCACCATGGGCTGTGCGGGGCACCCGCCACCATCGCCGACCATTGGCCTTTGGAAAGAACCGAACTCGTCGAGCTCGGCCTCGACCCGAACGACCCGACGCGAATGCGCGGACTTTGCAAGCGCTGCCACGACAGCAAGACAGGAAGAACGAAACCTTCGGGCTTCAACGACCGAAGCCAAGCATGAGATCTCAAAGCGACGACGCTCCGCGAAGCGCCGGACAAAGGCGCCGAAGCCGCGCGACGCGCGACGGCGAGCGCAAGACCGAAGAGAGACGAAAGCGATCGATGCTTTTTCGTTTTCGTCTCGCGCCCCGTCGCGGCGAAGAGCGCGTCATGACCGAAAACGTTGGAAATTCAACGGAATCAACCCGCCGAAACACCCCGGGGGGTACCCCCTGATGGATTGGTGGCCCGAACCGCCGGAGAGCTGTCTCCGGGGTGCGGAGGGTTCAAAAGTTTCAGAGGGGGCTGGGCGAAAGGCCCGGCCTCCGACAGCGAAGGGGCGGCGCGAGGCCGTTCCGGCGATGGAGGAGACGACATGCCAAGAGGAGGAAGGCGCGTCAGGTCGGGTCCGATGCCGGATCCGTCGAGCGGCGCGAGCGAACGCAGGGGATACACGCTGCGCAGTCTGCCGAACACGGAATACAAGGGACGCCCGCCGAGATTCCCGCTGCCGCCGTACGTGATCCGCGACTTCGACAAGGAGTCGCAGGAGTGGGTCGAGGACAAGGCCGGTTCGGAATCCTGGAACGAGCGCGAGGCGGAACTGTGGAAACAGCTGTGGCGTCTGCCGCAGGCGCGCGCGTGGAAGCTTCCGCAATTGAAATACCTGCATTATCAGATCGGCTCGTACGTGCGCGAGTGCGTGGTCTGCGAGAGTCCGATGGCGAAGGCCGCGGACGTGGCCGTGAAACTCAGGCTGGAGGACCGCATCGGCCTGTCCGAGGCGGGACTGCAGGCGCTCGGCTGGAGGATCGCGGACGAGAACACGGACATGGCCGCCCACGAGACGCCCGCCACGGACGCGGAGGCCGCCGAGAGCGGCATGGACACCAAGATCGTCCAGTTCCCACGTCGCCTGAGGGCGTGACATGGCCGACGATTGGATCATCGACTTCCCGACATTGGCCGACCTGCAGGACGCGTGGGTGCGGAGGCATGTACGCCAGCCGGACGGCATCCTCCGCGGCAAGCCATTCTGCTGGTCCGATTGGCAATTCTGGTACGCCGCGCATCGCTGGCGGGTGCGCGAGGACGCGGAATTCGTGCCTCCCGAGGAGGTCACGGTGGATAATCCGCTCGTCCTCAACCAGGCCTTTCAATATCGTCTGACCGGATGTATCGGACCTCAGAAGACCGGCAAGGGGCCGACCGAGGCCTCATGCGCGATACTCGAGGCCTGCGGTCCGGTCGTGTTCGCCGGTTGGGCGAAGCCCGGCGACGTGTACCGCTGCTCCGACAACGGCTGCCCTTGCGGATGGGTCTACCACTACAATCCGGGCGAACCGAAAGGCATGCGTCACCCTTCGCCACTCATCCAGCTGACCGCGAATTCCGAGGACCAGGTGCGCAACGCCTACCGTCCACTCGTCGCCATGATACGGCTCGGGCCGTTGAAGCGGCTGCTCAAGGTGCGCGAGGGTTTCATCCGCATCCTGCGTCCTGGAATCAACTTGGACGATGACGATCTCGACCTTGACCGCATCGATGTGGTGACCGCCTCGGCAACCAGCCGCTTGGGTAATCCGATTTCGGATGCGGAACAGGACGAGGCAGGTCTGTACACCAAGTCGAACGGCATGCTCGACGTGGCCGACACCCAACGCCGCGGCGCCGCCGGCATGGGCGGCCGAACGCACTTCTGGACCAACGCCTACGACCCCGGCGAAAATTCCTATGCACAACAGCAATTCGAGACATCGGCATCGGATGTGTGGATCTTCTACCGCAACCCCGACCTGAACCCCGACCTGCGGCACAAGGACGGCACACCATACAGCTTCAACAACCGGCGCGAACGCCGCAAGATCCTCGAATGGGTCTACGCCGGCAGCCCCTGGGTGCCATTGGACTCCGTCGAGGCGGAGGCCGAGGCCCTCATGGAGAAGGATCCCGCGCAGGCGGAACGCTTCTTCGGCAACCGCATGGTGCAGGGAGGCGGCGCATGGCTCGAGGACGGACTTTGGGAGAGCTGCTATGCGGGACAATAGACCACTCAACAAATCAAGGATGCGGACGATGAGGCAATACAATCTTCCGCTGCTGCAAAAGGTGCGGACGGTTGGCCGATACGACATGCCAATGCTTGCAAAACAGGACGTCACCCCCCCTGACATGTTGATGGGCTTCAATTACGCGACCGGCAAAAAGACAGTCAAGCATTGCGGAATCCATTTCTTCATCGACGACTACCAATTCCAGCGAGTCTGGAACCAGCCGGACAGATACATCGCACCGCTCAAACGCTTCAAATGCGTGCTGGCACCCGATTTCAGCACATACATGGACATGCCGGAAGCGATGAAGATCTGGAACGTCTTCCGAAGCCGTCTGATCGGAGCATACTGGCAGGCCTGCGGACTGAAAGTCATCCCAACACTTCAATGGGCGGGCCCAGAGTCATTCCCGTACTGCTTTTCAGGCATTCCAAACAACTCCACCGTCGCGGTAAGCACGGTCGGAGTGAACGACAATCCGACGGCAGAACTCTATTGGCGGCTCGGCATGCGATATGCGATCGACAGGCTCGCACCGGAAAAGATTCTCCTCTACGGAGATGCCATTCCGTTTTTCGACTTCAGTGGCATCGAAGTGATCACATACAAAAACAGCAATGCGGAAAGGATGAAAAAATGGGCGGAAGAGGATCAAGCTCAGGCGCAGGACGTGGCGGACATGGCGGCGGAGGGGGAGGCTCTTCCTCTGACCTTTCATCCGTAAGCGACACGGATCTCACCAAGATGATGCGCGACGCGGGAAACCGCATGGACGCCGCATCGGAAATCATGCAGAGAACCGCGCACGGAGCCACGCAATACAACCAGCGCATGCCGGAAAGCGTCTTTCCAGAGGCAACCAAGGCGAACTACGACAAATACCAGGCAGCCTCCAAGGCATTCCGCACCGCCAGGGCACAGCGCGACAGAATCTCCGACGAACAGATCCGACGCCAACCAAAATCAAGCGGCACAAGCCGCGCATTCGTCAATTCCTTCGGCGAAGCGACGACAAGGGAGATCACAAACCAGAACTACCAGCGCTCGCAGAAGAGTTTGTCAAAATCGGTCTTGAGGAACATGGGATATTAGCGTGTCCGAGCATGAGCTTTGGCTTGAGAACCCACCGAAGGGCACCGAGGTGTGCCTCGGCTTCGACGGCTCCGAGAACGACGACTGGACATGCATCAAGGCCGAAACCCGCGAAGGCTTCATCTTCACGCCACGCTACGGCGAGGACCGGCGCCCCACCATTTGGAACCCGAAGACGTGGGGAGGACGCATTCCGAGAAGCGAGGTCAACGCCGCCATGGACGAGCTCAACGACCGGTACAAGATCGTGCGCGCCTACTGCGACCCCGGATTCCGCGACGAGGTGTCGTGGGAGTCGCAGATCGAGGCATGGGACTCGAAATACGGGCCGAAGAAATACATTCCCTGGGCGATGAGCGGCTCCAGCCGCATCACCGCCGTCTGGGAGGCATTGAAACGCTTCGAATCGGACCTCGAACACCACGCCATCACGCAGGACGGCTGCCCGATCACCATCACCCACATGCGCAACGCCCGCCGCTTCGCCAAATCCGGCGAACGGTACGGACTCGGCAAACCGAAACAGACAAGGAAAATCGACGCGGCCGTCACCAGCGTGCTCGCCCACGAGGCGGCATGCGACGCGCGCGCCGCCGGCTGGGGCAGGAAACGCAAGGCCTACCTGCTGACTGGTTCTACTACGAGGGGGTTCTAAATGATTCGTACCGCCGATGACGTGAATCGCATGGCGAATCTTCTCGCCTTGAAGATCGAGAACCGTCGGCCGGACATCAGGAAGCACACGGACTACGTGCGTGGCAAGCGCGGCACCCTGAAATTCGCGTCCGACGAATTCAAACGCTACATGGCGGACCGGTTCTCAGGTTTCGCCGACAACTGGTGTCTGCCTGTGGCGCAGGCGCCGGTCGAACGCATCCACTTCAAGGGCTTCATCCCATATGACGACCGCGAATTGGATTCGCACGTGATGCGCGTGTGGGAGCGCAACGACTGCGACCGCAAGCTGCAGGAGAGCGCGCTGATGATGACCACGACCGGACGTGCTTTCGGCCTGGTCACGTCGATGCCGGACGGCAGGGCGCGCATCAGCTTCGAGCATCCGGACAGCGCGGCAGTGCACTATGATCCGCTCACCGGCGAGGTCGATGCCGGGCTGCTGGTCCGATACGACGAGGAGCACGAGTTCGGCACGCTGCTGCTGCCGGACATGGTCTTCGACGTGGTGCGCGTGCGTGCAGGCGGGGACGACGAGCGTAACCGTCTGCCGCCCGGCGTGGAGGGCTGGCGGTTCGTGCCGGATTCGGCGCGCGAGAATCCTCTCGGCCGAGTTCCGCTGGTCGAATTCCGCAATCAGATGCTCCTGGATGACCTGCCGATCAGTGATGTGGAGCAGGTCGAATCGATGCAGGACGCCGTCAACGTCTGCTGGGCCTACACGCTCAACGCCCTGGACTTCGCGTCCATGCCCGCGAGGGTCATCCTCGGCGGCGACAGCCTGTCCGAACCGGTCTTCGACAGGAACACCGGAGAACAGGTAGGCGAACGCCCCGTGAACCTCGACAAGCAGGTCATGGAGCGCATCATGCAGATCACCGGCGACAACGTGTCGATCGGCGAATGGACAGCCAGCAACCTGCAGGCTTTCCTGCCGATCATCCAGAAGGCCGTCGAGCACATCGCGGCCGAGACACGCACGCCCGGCCACTACCTGCTGACGAATGCGGAGGTGCCGGCCACCGGCTACGAGGTCGCCGAAGCCGGCCTCGTGTCGAAGACATTGGAGCGCATCAGCTTCATGCGTCAGCCGGTGCGCGAATTGTGCGTGATGGCCATGATGCTCGAGGACGATGAGGAATCAGCCCGCATCCTCGAGGATTCAAAGGTCGTGTTCGCCACACCGCAATACCGGTCCGAGGCCCTCATGGCCGACGCGATGCTCAAATACAAGAAGCTCGGATACCCGTTGCAGTGGATCGCCGAGCAGATGGGTCAGAGTCCGGAGGACATCAAGCGCATCATGCGCATGGTGGACGACGAGAATCACGATCCGGAGATGGCGGAGATAGCCCGCAGCCTGCAGGTCGGAGGTGCATCTGATGACGGTGACGCTGGAGAGCCTGTCGGACAGTCGGCACACTCTGGCCAGACTGTGCCTGCTGGCCGTGAGGGCGGCGGACAAAACGTGGAAGGGCGTGGATCCGCGGCGGGTGCGTGACAGCTGGAATCGGACAAACGCCGATTTCCTTACGCTCTTCGCCACACTGCAGACCCGCGCCGCGAGCGACGCGATGGACGCGTCCACGTTGATGCTCGCCGAACAGGGCGACTACGTGCGCCCTGACGGTATTGCGAATCCCCTCGCCTTCGGGACGGGTTTCGCGCCGAGCGGCATCGACCTCGAATCATATTTCGATATCCCGGTGACGCGCACTTTGTCGGCCATCAAGTCAGGCATGGGCGAATCCGATGCCATGACGGCAGGTCGTGCGACGCTTCGCCAGATGGCCATGCAGGCCCTCGAGGACACGTCAATCAGCGCGATGGGCGTCAGCATCACGCAACGTGCCGGCGTCGGCTATGTGCGAGTCGAATCACCCGACTGCTGCCCAAGATGCGCCATCCTCGCCGGAAAATACTTCCGGCACAACAACGATTTCCTTCGTCATCCGAAATGCCACGGCCGCACCATACCCTGCAAAGGCAAGGAAAAGGCCGAGAAACAAGGCTGGATCACATCGCCGATGGACCGCTTCAACAACATGAGCGAAGAGGAGCAGGACAAGGTCTTCGGGCATGCCGACGCGCAGGCAATCAGAGACGGCGCCGACATCTACCAGGTCGTCAACGCGCATCGAGGCATGCGGCCGGTCGGACGCGGCAACATCGGCATGGCCACGTCCGAAGGCACCAGCCGCTACGGGTGGAGCCGCATGATCCGCAAATACGAATACGGCCAACGCCAGAGGCGCAGGCTCACGCCGGAGGGCATCTACAGCTTCAACCTGCCGCGCGAGCAGACCATCGAACTTCTGAAGCGCGAGGGATACATCCTGCCCGACAAGTGGCGTGAGCAGGTGCCGGAGCTTCGCCGCAGCCAATGGCTGCACGACAACGGATACCGCCAGGGACGGCATGAGGAGCTGACCGCGGCGCAGAAGCGTCTGCTCAATGCGCGGCTCCGCTACGAGGCCGCATTGGACGGCCACAATCCCTACCAGCCCGGCAAACCGGTCACGCCTGACGTGCTGGCGAAGGCCGAGAACTCGTATCGCCGCTGGCTTTCCAGCAACGGCGAAAAATACACCGAATGAAAGGAAACACTATGTCCGATGGACAACAGCAGGATCCGAACACCAACGATCCGGGCGCGCAGGAGCCACCCGTCGACTGGCACGACAAGTTCCTAGGCCAGAAAAAGGTCAACAACGACCTCGAGGCGAAGCTCAAGACCGCCTACGAGAAGGCCGACCGCGTGGACGACCTGGAGAAGCAGGTCGCTGACTGGGAGAAGCGCGGCAAGGAATTCGAATCCGCGCAGGCCACGATAGCCGGACTGCAGAAGCAGGTGCTCCAGGCGAATGTCACCGCCGCGGCCACCGGCAAGCTCATCAATCCGGGAGACGCATTGAAGCTTATCGATTTCTCCGACCTGACCGCGGACGATCAGGGAGGATACGACCAGAAGGCGATTTCCAAGAAAATCGACGATCTGGTCACGGCACACCCGTATCTCGCGCAAGGCGGGAACAAGGCTGGCCTGGCGGGAATCATCCCACCGTCAGGCGCCCGCGATGGCGATCATCAGGCGGGACAGCTCACCAGGGACGATCTGAAGAACATGACCCCGAAGCAGATCGAGGAGGCGCGCCGCAAGGGCCGTCTGGATGACCTGCTCGCAGGCCGCAGCAAGTAAGGAGGCCACCAGCAATGGCAATCACCAATTTCATCCCCGAGGTATGGTCCGCCGCCATCCTCGAAGCCCTGCGCGCGAAGCTCGTCTTCCCGAGCCTGTGCAACCGCGATTACGAGGGCGACATCCGTGAGGCCGGTGACACCGTGCACATCACCGGATACGACGACGTGACCGTGCGCAAGTACGTCCGCGGCCAGGCGATCACCGTCGACGATGTCAATGACAAGGAAGCAGCCGTTCTTGAAATCAATCAGTCCGACTATTTCGCCTTCAAGGTCAACGACCTCGACAAGGCTCAGGCCAAGGCGGACATGACTGGAAAGTTCACCAATTCCGCCGCCTACAACATGATGAAGAACGTGGAGAACTACATCTCTAATCTCATGGACACTGCCGTCAGCACGCCGGCGAAGACCGTGGACGTCGGCACCCCCGCCGACGCGTATCTCGCCGTCGTGGAAGCCGGACGGAAGCTTGATGTGCAGAACGTGCCTGACGAGGGACGCTGGCTCGTCGTCAGCCCCGACTTCTACGCGCTCCTGCTGCAGGACTCCCGCTTCATCGAAGGCACCGAAGCGGGCCATAATACGCTGCTCAACGGCGTGGTCGGCCAGGTGCGCGGCTTCACTGTCGTGAAGTCCAACAATGTGCCGCACAAGTCCGCCAGCCCGGACACGCAGTCCATTCTCGCAGGCACGAACGCTGCCGTCACCTTCGCGCAGCAGGTCAGCAACGTCGAGGCTATGCGCATGCAGACCGACTTCGCCGATATGGTGCGCGGCCTCGACCTGTACGGCGCCAAGGTCATCCGCCCCGAGTGCCTGACCAAGATTACCCTGAACCTCTCCACCGCCACCGGTCGTTCCCTGCAGGATGCGCAGACCCCTGTCGTGAGCGGTACCACCGGAGACAGCGACGGTGAAGAGGATGCTGCTGCAGGCAAGAAGAGCGGCAAGTAGTCGAGTCCGATGATCGGAGGCTGAAATGACCGCGCTCGCCACACTGGCCGACCTGAAGCGCAACGGCATCGACGTGGCCGACGAGCAGGCCGCGACCAGTCTGCTCGACTCGGTCTCCGATGCCGTCCGCTCGGCCGCCGGCTGCCCGATCACCCTCGGCGAATGGACCGTCGACATCCCCGGAGAGCAGTCCAGGAAACTCGACCTGCCCTGCAGGGCCGTCAGAAGCGTGTCCAAGGTCCTCGTCGACGGCGAGCCCGTCGACGACTGGAGGCTCCTCGGATCCTCGCTCTACCGCGAAGAGCCGTGGAGCCCCTTCGGACGCATCCCCTCGACCGTGACCGTCACCTTCAAGGGCGGCTGGAATCCGATACCCGCCGACATCGTCAGACTCGTCTGCTCGTACGTCGCGGCCGGACTCCACCAGCTCGAGGACGGCGGCCCCGGCGCCCACGCCGGAGTCAGCTACGAGCGCGTCGACGACGCCCAGGTCGGCTACGCGCAATCCGACACCGCCCAGATCGACGTGACCGAGCTGCCGGAAGCCACCAAGCGCAGCCTGCGCAACCGCTTCGGCGCCAACGTCACCTCGATAGGAGTGTTCCGATGAGAATCAGCGCATCCTTCCTCGCCAAGGCGAGACGCAACGCCGAGAACCTCATGACCGACCACTGCGCCGTCACCCGCCCCGGAGACTCCACCACGGATCCGGAAACCGGACTGCCGAGCACCGGCACCGCGAAGGTGTACGAGGGCAGATGCAAGGTGCAGACCAGCGGCGGGCTCGCCAGCGAGCAGACCGAGGGGAGCGCCGCCCAGAACATGGGCGCCGTCAGCCTGGTCTGGAGCCTGTACGTGCACTTCCCCTACGACACGTCCGGCCTGCGCGCCGGAGACGTCGTGGAGGTCACCGACTCCACGAACCCACTGCTCGAAGGCAGACGGTTCCGGCTCATCTCCCCGCAATCCGAGAAAAGCCACGCCACCGCCTGCCGCTGGAACGCCAAGGAGGACGCATGAGCATCGACGCAAGCCAACTCGAAGCGTTCGGCACGCAACTCACGGCCAACACCCTCGCACGACGCGCGCTCATCTCCGCCGCCGTCAAAAAAGGCGCCCAGAACGTCAAACGCGACATCGAAGCCGACCTGCGCACCTCCACCACCAAGGCATTCCGACGCATCCCCATCCACTACACGATGCAGACCGTCGGAACAAGCGGCATAGCCGCCGACATCAGCCCCACCAAAGGCGGACCCGGCAGCCTCGCCAACATAGCCTTCTTCGGCACCGCCAAAGGCGGAGGCACCCACAGCTTCTACGAACATGCCGAGGACGAACTCCCGGCGCTCGCGGAACAGGTCGCCAGGGTGGCGGGGGAGGTGGTCTGAAATGGCGTCGATCATGACATTGACCGACACGATCCTCGAACACATCCCGCAACCCGCGGACGGGTGGACGGTGTACCGGCAGACCGCGCCGAAGCCGACCGACAAGCCGCCGTGGATCATCGAGACGGTGACCACCAACGGCCACGTGGTCGGCGAGACGCAACGCCTGCAGGGCGGCATCGGCACGTTGCTGGTGCGCGTCGTGAGCACCACGGCCGACTCCGTCAACGTGATCGCCGACGACCTCATGATCCCAGCGCTGACCGGCAAGCGGTTCGTCGCCAAGGGCTTCGATACCGGCTGCCTCACACTGTTCTCCGACTCCGGCGCCTACTCCGCCGGACTGACCGCCGAGGAGACGGCGCTCCTGTACCAGTGCCGCCTGCTCACCTACAAATTCAACTGGTCACGCATGTGACGTGACCGCAACCAATGTTTCCAACCCCTTTCGGCGCGAGCCGCGAGGGGTTTCGTTTTAAGGAGCGAAATATGGTCCTCAATCTGGGAACCGAGATCCCGTCCACGCCAGCGGACGGCAAGGTCAACACCATCTGGGTGCCGACCATCAAGGACATCAACCATCCGACCGCCGCCGAGATCGGCGCCGGCACCGACCTGTCCAACTACGTCACCTTGGGCGGCTGGTCCTGCTCGCCGTCGCAGGACACGATCAGCGACCAGCGCGAAAACTCGTCCATGGATTATGAGAACCCCGGACGCAAGAAGATCAGCGGCCCGTCCGTCGAGGTCATCGACAACACCAACACCGAGCACTCCAGCCAGAACGCCGCCATGGACACCCTCAAGGAGGGCGCGGAAGGCTTCTTCGTCCGCCGATACGGCAAGGACACCGACCGCACCTTCGTCACCGGCGACATCGTCAACGTCTACTCGGTGCGCATCGGCATGAGCGCCAAGGACGCGATCGCCGCGAACACCGTGCTCCGCAGCAAGGTCAACTTCACCGTCAAGGCCCCCGGCTGGGCCGAGAACGTGAAGGTCGCCTGAACCGATTCTTCCCGCGCCGGACTTTTCGTCCCTTTCGCCGGCGCGGGAACCCCACAAAACCACCGCAAGGGACGCCACAGGACTTTTCAGCGCAAAGGAACGAACCATGCTCAAAGTGACCCGCAAGACCAAGACCGTCGAAATCATCCTCGACCAGGAACTCGCCGAACGCATCGCCGCGCTCGGAGACCAGCTCGCCCGAGAACTGACCGCCGAACAGGTCACCGAAGCCGGAGCCAACAACGCCGCCAAACGCACCGCCAAACATATCGAGGAACTCAAAAAGCAGGCCGAGGCCAGCACGCTCGTCATCACCATGCGCGCCATGGGCGTAAGCAAATGGGCGCAGACCCTCGCCGCCAACACCGTCACCAACGGCGCCGCCGCCGGAACCCGCGACATGTTCGGCACCGCCGCCACCGCACTGCCGCAGATGATCGAGACGGCCACCATCGGAGGCAAGCCCGTCGACGACGCCGACCTCACCAAGGACGCCCTGCTCACCCTGTTCGACGAGATGACCGACGGGCAATTCACCCCGCTCTGGCACGCCATCAACGAGCTCAACGGAACCGTCGCCGACCCAAAAGCGGCATTCGACCTAGCCTCGAAGGTTCTCCACGGCTGATCGAGGACCTCAGAATCTGCCGACAGCTCGGCATCAGCTACAAACGCTTCCTCGGCTGGGAACCCACATACGAAACCATCCGCGACAACCATCGCCGCATCATCGGCTACCGTCCCGAACCCGAATGGGACGAGACCGAACGCGACTGGATGCGCGCACTCGCCGCATACGAGCAGACCCTCTGCCCACTGTGCGGATTGCCGCGAGACATCTGCCAGTCACCCGACGCGGAATTCAACCTCCACGCCGAAACCAGCATCTGCTGGGCGTCCACCCACATGCAGGAAGCCATGCGCCGCTGGCAGAAAGCCAACAAGGACAGCCCCGCCAGAGACTCGCTCGTCGCACACCTCACCGACTGAAAAGGAGGGGAAATGGCCGACAACAAGAACATCGTCGTCCGACTCATGGCCGACACCTCGCAATACGAGACCGCGCTCGCCAAAGCCGGCAAAAGCACCGAGGAGCTCGCCGGAGGACTCGAGAAATCCGGCAGCAAGACCGGCATCGTCACCAAAGGCATCACCGCCGCCGGACTCGCCGTCGCCGCCTTCGGCGTCGCCTCCGTCAAAATGGCCGCCGACTTCGACGAACAGATGAGCACCGTCCAAGCCAACAGCGGCGCCACCACCGCCCAACTCGGCCAACTCCGCGAAGCCGCCCTGCAGGCCGGCGCCTCCACGGTATACACGGCATCCGAATCGGCTGGAGCCATCAACGACCTGGCCAAGGCCGGCATGAGCGTCTCCGACATCCTCTCCGGCGGTTTGACCGCATCCCTCAACCTCGCCGCCGCTGGCCAGATGGACGTGGGCGACGCCGCGGAATACATGTCGCAGGCGCTCACCATGTTCCACCTGTCCGGCAAGGACGCCACGTCCACCGCGGATGCATTGGCCGCCGGTGCCGACAAGGCCGTGGGCGACGTCTCCGACTTCGGCGAAGCCCTGAATAACTGCGGCGTCATGGCGAATTCCTTCGGAATGAACCTGCAGGAGACCGTCGGCGTGCTCGGCCTTTTCGCCCAGAACGGCATCGTCGGCGCCGAAGCCGGCACACAGCTCAATTCCATGTTGATGAAGCTCGCCAATCCGGCATCGGACGCGAAGAGCACCATGGAAGAGCTCGGCATCAGCACGCACGACGCATCCGGCAAATTCGTCGGCATGGCCAACCTCGCCGGCCAATTGCACGACAAGCTCGGCAGCCTCACCGACCAGCAACGCCAGCAGGCCGAAGCCACCATCTTCGGCAGCTACGCCATCAAGGGCGCCGGCATCATCATGGACGCCGGCAAACAAGGCGTCGAGGACTGGACCAAGGCCGTCTCCGACAGCGGCTTCGCCGCACAGCAGGCCTCCAACAAGACCAACAACCTCAAAGGCGACCTCAAGATGCTCGAGAGCGCCACCCAATCCGCCATGACCAAGATCGGCGAAGGCGCCCAGGGACCGCTCCGCAGCTTCACCCAAGGACTAACCGACCTCATCACCGACTTCGGCAACCTCCCCGCCGGCGTCCAACAGGCCATCGTCCTCGGCGCAAGCCTCACCGGCATCCTCGCCGGACTCCACAAGGCCGTCACACCACTCAACACCAGCACCAGCGCCGCAGCCCAAGCCTTCGGCCTGCTCGTCGACCCCATCCAACGCATCGCCATCGCGGGACCACAACTCAAAAGCGCCTTCACCGACATCACCACCGCCATCAAAGGCACCGACACCGCCGCCATGGCCGACGGACTCACCCGCACCCAAATCGCCGCCCGAGGACTCCGCGGAGGACTCGAAGGCATCGTCACCCTCCTCGGCGGACCATGGGGAGTCGCACTCACCGTCGCCGGATTCGCGCTCGCCGCTTTCAGCAGCGCCCAGCAGAAGGCCAAGCAGGCGCAGGACGAGCTCAAGACGAGCATCGAATCCAGCAGCAACATCGCCGAGACCATCGCCGGCCATTTCCAGGAGCTGAAGATCGGCGGTGAGGACGCGTCCAAGGCCATGAAGGAGATGGGCGTCAACCTCACCGACGTGACCAGCAGCGCCATGGGCAACGGCACCGCCATGCAGAAGGTCAAGGACGCGCTCGAGGAGTACGTCCAGGCCGCCGGGGACGACACCTCCGAGATGTCCAGGCGCCGCGCCGTGGCCGACGACCTCACGTCCGAAATCAACAAGGAATCCAAGGCGTACAAGGAAGCGTCCGACAAGGTCAAGGAAAAGACGAAGGCCGCGAATGATGCCGTGGGCGCCGATGGCAAGAGCGCCTCCTCCGCCAAGCAGGCGGCCAGCGCAACCAAGGATCTCGGCAGCAGCGCCAAGGACGCGGCCGAGGAAATCGACGGACTCGTCAAATCGCTTTTCGGTCTCGAATCCAACAATTTGACCGCCGACGAGGCCGTGGACCAGCTCAACCAGAAGATCGGCCAGCTGTCGGACACCTGCAAGGACAATGGTGTGGTCTTCGACCAGTACGGCAACCTGCTCGACAAATTCTCCGAGAAAGGCACGAAGACCAAGCAGGCTCTCGAGGACATCGCCAGCAGCGCGCAGAACGCCGCCGAGAAGATCCTCAAGCAGGGCGAGAACACCAACTTCTCCAACGGCGAACTCAATCGCGCCAGAGTGGTGCTGCATGACGCCCGCGAAGCGGTCGTCCGACAGGCCGAGGCGTCCGGCATGAGCGCGCAGGCCGCCAACGACCTCGCCGATCGCTGGGGCTTGAGCTCGTCTCACATCCAGTCCAGCATCACATTAATCGAAAAAGCCGCCCGCGATAACAAGGCGAAGCTTGACGTTGACGATTCCAAGGCCAAGAAGAAGACCAAGGACGCCAAGACGAGCCTCTGCAAGTTCCACGAGATCGACGCGAAGGCCACGCTGGACGCCGACGCGAAGAAGGCCGCGGCCAGCGCCAAGAAGGCGCAGAAGATGATGCAGGCCTTCAACAAGACCCACGTCAAGGCGACCATCGACGCGACCGACAAGGCGTCCAAGAAGGCCAAGACGGCCTCCGCGAACGTCAACAAGCTCAACGGCAAGAAGTCCACCGCCAAGCTCGACGCCAAGGACAACGCGTCGCCGAAGGTCGACAAGGCCAACGCCAAGAAGCTCAACGACAAGAAGAACACGCTCGACTCCACGGACAAGGCGACCCCGAAGACCGACAAGGCCAACTCCAAGAAGCTCAACGACAAGAAGAACACCCTGGACTCGACCGACAAGGCCGGACCGAAGGTCGACGCCGTCAACGCGAAGAAGCTGAAGGACAAGAAGGCCACCGCCTCGGTCAACGACCAGGCCACGCCGGTGCTCCGGTCCATCAACAACTTCAAGATCGCCGACAAGTCCTTCACCGTCACCGAGCACACGAAGAAGGACGGCGGCTACACCGGCGGCATGTTCACGGACGGCACCTTCCAGCATTTCGCCGCCGGCGGCATGTTCTCGGGCTATGTGGACCCCGCATGGGCGCCCGGCAACGGCCTCAGCGACAGCGTCTACCTGCTCAACGCCCGCCTCGCCGCGGGGGAGTACACGCACCGCGCCGCCGCGGTCGACTATTACGGCCTGGAAACGATGCGCGCCATCAACGAGCTACGCGTCCCACGCGAAGCGTTCAGTACCTCACGCGACATGCCGATCGTCGTCAAAGTCGAAATGCCGGCCGAAGCAGGCGCCACCACTGTCAACATGCCGATGAAAATCGTCACCACGCAACAGCCAAGCGTGACAGGCACCATCATCGGCCGCACCGCCAGCGCGGCAGTAAGGAGCGCTCGCTGATGTCAGACGTCACACTCACCGCGAACGGGTCGAGCGTCACCCTCCACGGCGACGGCGACTTCCAAGGGCCCGGCATCGCGCTGACCGGCATCGCCGGATGGTATCAGACGCCGGACCCGAAGATCACCGTCACCGCCAGGGGACAGGGGGACGGCGGCCACGACATCGCCGAATCCGACATCCTCTACGCGGCGCGCGTCGTGACCGTTGGCTACCGCGTCATCGCCGGAGACCGACAGGAGGCGCTCGGCCTGCTCGCCCAGCTCGACCGGGCCGTTCACGGCCTCGTCACCTGCCGCGTCACCGACCAGGGACAGGACACGCAATGTGTCGGCGGCTACTACAGCAGGAGCCTCGAGCAGAAGATCCAGAATCCCCTCTGGCAGAACTTGAGTGGCGACATCACGCTTGTATTCGAGCGTCCGGAACGCGTCACGGCAGAAGCGCGACGCATCCAGCTCACCGCACAGCATGTCAGCATGGCAGGCGGCGGCCTCGACTACAGCACAAACCACACCGGTCTCAGATACCCGCTCTCATACGGCCTCAAGGCCGAAGGCGCCGGCACCAACGTCGGAGTCCTAACCAACCAGGGATCCAGCCGCGCCTACCCGGTCTTCATCGTCAACGGTCCCATGCCCGATGGCGCGAGACTCGACTTCCCCGGATTGCAGCAGTCCATCCACTGCACGCAACCGGTCCAAGACGTGCCCCTCGTCCTCGACTCGCGCACGCGAACCGCCTCGATCGGAGGGCAGGACGTGAGCCGGACGCTGGAGGAGCGCGGCTTTCCTACGGTCCCGCCCGATAGATCCATCAACGTCGTCCTGAGCAGCCTTGGCGGCGGATTCGTCGACTGCGCGGTACGTGACACATACATGTAAGGAGTAGCAATGAGCACTGTTGCATTGGGCATCGCACCGAACACCAGCAACATCGGCGTGACACCGCTCGTCCACCGTCGAATCCTCGGCGCCCAGTTCGCCAACTGCGGCATCATCGACGGGTTGAACGTCACCGGCAGGAACGATCTGCGGTACAACGTCGGCGCGGGAGTGGCCGTCTGCTCGCGTGGTGACAGCGACGGCAAGACCATCGCCTACCACGAGGGAGGCCAGACCCCGGCCGTGTCCGCCGGAGACCCATCAAATCCGCGCATCGACATCGTCTGGATCTGCGCGCACAACCAGCTCGAATACAAGGATTCCGACAATTACGTCACCCTAGGCGTCACCCAAGGCACGCCAAGCGCGAACCCGGCCGAACCGACGATACCCGCCGGCTGCACCATGCTCCGCAAGATGCGCATGCCGGCCGGCGCGACCTCGACGGCCAGCGCCACCCAGATGTGGACGCCGGACTACGCCCTACCATACGGCTCCAGTCTCGGAAAACTCGGCGAGAACTGGGACCGTCGTGACATGACGGGCGATTCGACCGTCAAAAAATACTATTTCGAACAGCCCATCGACTTCACCCTGCCGACCGACAGGATGGTCGAATTCCAGTTCAAAACCAATCTGAGCTCCGCCGGCGCGACCTCCTGGAGCGACATGTCGCACCGGTGCGAATGGGCCATCGGATTCCAGCTCGACGGCAAGGACCTCGACCACTCCTGCGCCAACTTCGTCAGCTACGGCGCATGGCAGACACATGAGACCTCTTATATCGCCGCCGTGGCCGCAGGACGGCACACGGCAAGGCTGCGCACGTGGCTCCAAAACGGATCCGCACCCGTCTTCCACTACAACCCATCACAGGACAACAAGGACGCCCTCTGGTGCGGCCGCCGCTTCATCATCTGGGACAGGGGGCCGGTGGTATGAGCTGGCGCGCCTTCCTCTACGACGTTCAAAGCGGCCAACTGGCGCAGGAAATCGACATCCCCAGCTTCTCCTGGTCCATGACCGTGTCCGACTGCTCGTTCACCACCACCAAGGACAAAGGACTCGGAGACGACTCCATCAGCGGCCTCGACCTTCCCTGGACCGAAATCCCCGGCACCACACCAGCCGCCAGAGCTGCCGCACTCCAACCATATAAGCGTGGACTCGCACTCTTCTGGCGCTCGCCGATGGACGACCCGTCCTCATTGGGTACGCCGATTCTGGCCGGCGCGCTGGGTGTGCGCACGTCCAGCTGGCATGACGTTTCCGTGCCGGTCGTCAGCATGTTCGGCATGCTCGAGGACCGGTATCTCGTCCACGAGGGTGCGTTCGGCACCGGCGCGAACCACACCAGCACACGGAAATACCGGTTCGAAAACCTCAGCTGGCGCGCGTTGGCGTGCGAGGTGATCCGCCAATGCACCGAGACGAAGCCTGGCGGCTCGTTGCCGATCGACCTGCCTTATCTCAACGAGGTCGGCACGCACAGCCTGCCGTCCGACGGCGCGACGGAGGACAAGACCGCGGCCAAGACCAAATCCAAGAGACGCGAGACCTTGGCCGATGGCTACGTCGAGACCGTGGTGGACGGCGACACCAGCACCATCACTGAACAGCACGTGTCGAAGCGGACCAAGCAGGTCGCCGAAACCAAGCCGTACAGTTACCAGACGCGCAAGGGGACAGTGACCAAGCAGCACACGAGCACCAAGACCATCACCACGGCGCAGACCACCGTCACCAAGAAGACCGTCACCAAAAACCACACCGACTATTCGGAGCGCACCGTGACCACCACCACCGTGGTGTTCGCATTCGACGCGGACGGCAAGCAGACGGGAAGCACCACGTCGACGGACGGCCCGCACAAGACCATCCTGCCACGCCAGACCGTCGCGGAATACCAGGACAGCAATATCGGCAGCCACAAGTGCTCGGACATCCTCAAGAACATCGCCGACGCGGACGGCGGCCCCGACATGCAATTCCGCCTGTATCTGGCGGATTCGCAGCACATCCGCTTCCGCTTCCTCGCCGGCAGTGACGGAGACGTCCACCTCAACCAGGGCAGGCGGCTCAGCCTCTCCTGCCACCCGCAGGGCGGCACCCTCGAGAACATCAAGATCGACAGGTGCGCGCCCATCATGCGCGTCTATGCCACGGGGTCGGGCGCGGACAGTGGCACCATGTGCGCTTTGGCCGAAGACCTCTCCCTGACCAGACGCGAGGACCCATGGCCATTGCGCGAGACCACGCTCAGCGCGTCGGACGCGAAGACCTGGGAACTGCTCTCCTCGGCCGCGAATGCCGCGATGCTCGCCAACCGGCGGCCGCTCTGCCAACTGTCCGGCGAGATGGACGCCAACGACACCGACGCCAACGGCATGCCACTGCATCCGCTCGGCAGCTTCTGGCCGGGGGAGACCTTCGATGTCGCCATCGACGGATTCCCCGACTGGCCGGACGGCGTCACCACCATGAGGCTCATGCAGATGAGCGGAGACCAGACCGGCAAGGTCACCCTCAAATTCGACCCGATCGCCGAACCATTCGACTAAAGGAGGCATCACATGGCCAGTCACATGGAGATCAGGCCGGCCGACGACTCCCTCGCGCTCACCCTCGCCGAGGCCGCGTACTCCAAGGCCGGCATGCACGCCACCTATCTGACCGGCACCATCGCCGTGGACAACGGCGACGGCACGCAGACATGGCTCGGAGGCGGAGTGGCCGAGCCCATGCCCGGTGCCGGCGGCCTCATCCCGTTCGTCGGAGACACGACACCTCCAGGCCGTCCGATCGGAGTGTCCGCCACATCCTCATTGGAGGTCGCGTGCGCGCGCTGGGACGGCGAGCTCGAAGGCGGCATCCCCGCCGACTTCGACCACGTGGAGCTCTTCGCGAAGCCTGACAGCACGGGGAAGACCATCGACCTTGGCGCGCTGCGCGGCAGGGGAGAGATCACCACCGGCATCCTGCCCGTCGGCGACGTGGTCGAGATCTGGGCCGTCGCCTACGACTGCGCCCACGACGCCGACGGCCTGCCCGCCCCGAACGCGTCGCCGGCGTCCGACCACGCGACCATCATCATCGCGCCCGTCGTCTCCCAGAAGGACCTCAACGACAGCGCATCGGAAATCCTCGCCGCCGCGAAGACGGACACGGACACACAGGTCGGCAAGGTCTCCGACGACCTCGCGCAGGCACGCAAGGACATCGACGCGAACGCCAAAACCTTCACCGGCACCGCCCGTGGAGCCACCATCATCGGCTCCGAATTCCGCGACAGCGAGGACCCGTCCTCCGCGCACATCAAATTCAACGCGAGCGGCATGTATCTCGGCACCGGCCTCGCATATTCGGTCTCCACCGGCGTCCTGAGCATCAAAGGCGCGGTGCAGTCCGGAGGCTCAATCTCGGGCACCACCGTGACCGGCGCCATCATCCAGACCACTTCGGATGCCAACCGCGGCGTCAAGCTCACCTCCGGCGGTCTCGTCGGCTACGACCAAGCCGGCAACGCCAAATTCGTCCTGAAGACCGATGGCAGCGTCAAAATAGACGGCCCTGTCATGACCAACGGCCGCATCACCGCGCCAATCCTCGAAGGCGGCACGATCACCGGCGGCACGATCACCGGCACGAAAATCCAGTCCAGCACCTCGGACAAGGTCGGATTCAAATTGACAGGCGGGGCGCTCGACTTCTGGGACGACCAAGGCGAGAACACGGTGCACCTGAACGGCAAGGCCAACATGCTCGCCGGCAGCTTCGCCACCGCCCTGTCCGGACCTCGATTGGAGATGCGCAACACCACCACCGACGACGGCAGCGTCTACGGCCTCCTCGAATGCCACGACGCACAGTCAACCGCATGGTACGTCCAAGGCCAATCCCACGGATTCAACACCGACCAGCCGGACCCGGGAGCCTACAGGCGACTCAACATCGGCATCAGCCCCGACAACAGCGAGCTCAGCGTCGTCCGCTACAATTCCGGCGCATCCCGCGTCGTCATGGAAGCCGGACGCATCGACGTCAACGGCAGCGACGGCTGGGCGCGTCAGGTCGGCGGCCTCGGCATCTACGTCAACGGCATCCGCATCGACCCCGTCATCTACACCGACCTCAACGACTGGTTCGTCCCAGCCGCCGGCTGGACAGCCTACGCCGGCGACAGCGGCAAAGACCCACGAAGCCACATGACCGTCGTGGGCAACACCTGCTACATGCAGCTCGAACTCCAACGCTCGGACCGAAAAAGCGTCACATTCCAAACAGGCGACTACCAGGACATCGGATACTTCAAACAAGGATTCATCCCCAAAATCGGTCTCAACGTCCCATGCATCTTCAACAACGGCCAATACGGCGGCGCATTCGTACCAGGCAACATAGTCCCCAGCACCACCACCGGCATCAACGGCGACGGCAAATACCTCCGCGGCCACCTCCGCGTCGGCATGTGCCAAACCAACGACGCATGGTGGGTCAGCGTATTCATGATGTACACCCTCTAGAAAGGACCAAAAAATGACCGACACCACACAAAACATCCTCGACCTCCGACCACCAAAAGAAAGCATGAAAGCCGAACTCTACCGACTCGGCCTCCGCTACACCTACAGCACCGACAACGGCGAAATCTGGCAAAACGACACCCGCGGCATCCGAGCCACCATCACCAACAACAACCCAGACACCACCACACTCGAAGACATCACCACGCACATCACACAAAACATCGCGCTCGCCGACCTGCGGAACGTCACCCGCATCGACACGATGACCGCCTCCGACTGACGAAAGGGACACCAATGGAAATCACAGCGGACGCCACCGCCGTCATCGACGACCTCGCACGCCAGCTCGCCGACCTAGCGAAACAGAACGCCATCCTGCGCGCCCAACTCTCCGAAGCCATGAAAAGGCTCAACGCCACCGAAAACAAGGAGGAACAATGACACAAGTCAAATTCGATCTCGGCAGACTCGCCACGTCAGGAGTCGCCGACCTCGCCAACGAGCCGATCAGCATCACCCCGACCAACCGGTTCACCGCGGCCAACAAGAAGATCATCGTCAACGAGCCGATCGAAACCAACCTCGACACGCACGGCACCACGACTGTCAACCTGCCGCCGACCGGCACCGGATGGGCCTACACCCTGCATGTCGGCGCGAACGGCAGCCGCCACGAATTCGCCGTAACCTTCGACGTGCCGGACACCACCAACGCACTCAACTTCGCCGACCTCGTGACCGTCGACCCAACAACCCTCACACCAACCACCACCGGCAATCCGCTGGCTGACATCGACCAGTCCGACATCGACTGGGCGTTGGCCGCCATCCGCAACTGAGAAAGGACAGAAAATGGCAAATCCGGACAAGTTCATCCGCCTGCGCGATTTCGCGAAGATCATGCGCGCCCTGCGCGAGACCGACGTGGACGGCACGACCTTCCATTACGACGAATCGAAGCACGAATACGCGAATGTCAAGGAGTTCTACAGTCAGCACCGTTCCGGCCGCATCTACGGCGTGCAGTTCCCGCGCTACTCCTTCTCCCATGTGCCCACGGGCGTGAAGACCCACGACAACGCCAACCTGTCCGTGACGGTATCCACTGCCGCGAACGCCGGCCGCGACGACTACGCCTACCTCAACGCCTTCCAATGGCGCGACGTGAACGCCACCGTGGACGATTCCGGCGTGCCGCACATCACCGCCATCGAGGGCGACAGCCGATTCCGCCGCGATGGATCCAACGGCGATGTTTTCGTCATGGTCGCGCCCGGATATTTCCGCATCGACGGAGACGACAACCACATCGAATTGCTTTACAGCGACGAGCAGTACGACGGCTTCGAACCGATGCCGGGCCTGCTCCTGCCGGACGGCACCGAACGTCCCTGCCTGCTCTACGCGAAATACGGCGCGAGCCTGTCCGGCGGCATTCCGCGCTCCTGGAGCGGACAGAAGATAGATGCCGGCTTCGGCTGCCAGAACGACCAGATCACCCTCGCCCAGAAGAAAGGCAAGGGATACGCCGGCCAATGCCAGCCAGACGTCTTCTACTTCCAGCTCATGCTCATGCTGAAATTCGCCACCAAGGACATGGAGACCGCGCTCGGCGGATGCTTCGAGAACTACACCGCACAGGGCGCCGTCACCAAGGCCGAATCCAACGCCAAACGCGTCATCATCGCCAAGGACACCGCCGACAACATCCTCATCGGATCCACCATCAACATCGGCACCGACAAGGAACGCAACAACAGCGGCAACCACTCCGTGGCCGAGGCCCGCACCGTCCTGTCCAAGACCACCATCGACGCGACGAACGTGGCGCTCAACATCGACGGCGCCGCCATCACCACCACGACCACCACCTTCGTCAGCACCATGCCGTGGAAGACCGGCGCTACCGACTCCATCCGCGGCAGGGGAGACGGACGCCCGCAGACCGACCGCGCCGGATGGCAGCCGGTGCGTCTGCAGGGCATCGAACGCGGCAACGGCATCTACGAGGTCGACGCGGACGCCATCGTCAACGCCTACCTCGACGCGGACGGTGTCGGCCACGACGCCCTCTACCTCGTGCACGACATCACCAAGGCATCCAAGACCAGCACCGACAACTATGCGCTCATCGGCGAATTCCCGACCCGCGACAGGACCAACGACTCGAGTTCGCGCTTCGCCGAGGACTTCAATGTCGTCGACGGGCGCGTGTTCCTGCCGACCGGCATCGGCGCCACCTCCAGCACCGGCCTCACCGACGCCGTCTACGCCAATCCGGTCCAGGCGCAGGGACTCCGCCAGGTGCCCCGGTTCGGCGACCTCTGGGATGGCTCGGACTGCGGCGCGTTCCGCGCGAACCTGCACTGGGACCTGACGACCCGCTGGTGGGGCATCGGCGGCCGCCTATCCGCGCTCGGCCGCTCGAAGGCATGAGCCGAGAGCGGTGAGGGGTGAGTGCAGCGAGGGGGCGCAAGCCCCCTCATCATCCCGCTGAAAAACACATGGGACTCGGAGTGGCGCGCCTACCGTCCTTCGCGTCGTGCACCGGTTCGGCAACCTCAGGGATGGCTCGAACTGCGGCGCGTTCCACGCGAACCTGAGCAGGGACCTGACGAACCGCAGGTGGAACATCGGCGGCCGCATACCTGGACAATCCTGTCGAAAACATCAGAACACTCCGATTACCGTCGGCCTCGATCTGGGCCAGACGGCACGCCACGGCCAGATCCGAAAATGCAACACGAGCACGCGGCCGGTAGATGAACCCCGCCGGCACCCAAGGAACCTGACACTGGCGCGCAGATGCGCCAGCTACTACGGATACTTCATCCACTCCGACTCGACGCTCGTGCGCCGCCGCCGGCAGGTGGACGAGACCATGCGCATGGCCATGCGGACGCTGGCCCGCGCCAACCAACAACCAAGGAAGGAAAAAAAGATGAGCAAACTCGTCACCAGCGCTACACCGCTGGAAAAGATTGAATACTTCAGGCGGGGCGACGGCCTCGCCGACGTCTGGCTCCGCGAGGACATCAAGCAGGTCCGGCATCTTGGAACCGACGGCACCGAGACCACCGAATACACGGCGCAGGAAACCTACCTGTGCCGCGACCTGACCGAACAGGAGGTGGTCGAGCAATTCGACAGCCTCATCCAATCGGCCGAGATCGAATCAATGGACGACAAGGAGCGCATCGCACAGCTCGAGCAGCAGGCCGTCGACAACGCCACCGCCATCGCGGCCCTCTACGAAGCGCAGCTCACCACAGCGTCCGCCGCCGATGCCGAAGCAAAGGAGCAGGCATGAACACCTTGCAGCAAGCCATGATCGCCGTTTACACCAACCTCGTCCGCTCCGGAGCCCGCACCATCGAATCCATCCCGGAGTCACTGCGCGCCGAAGTGCAGAAGCGCCTCGACCCATGGAGCTCGGATGACGCCGCTTAGCCTCTTTTCAAGCACGGAATTCTGGACGTCGCTTCTCGTCGCCCTGGTCGGTGGCGGGGGAGTCGGGACCATCATCGGCGCCATCTCCAGCCGCCGCAAGGACACCGCGGACATCGCCGCGAAGGCGTGCGACATCCTCACCGATTCCGTCATCAAGCCATTGAGGGAACAGGTCGAGTCGCAGGAGGAGCAGATCCAGCATCTGGAGGACCAGCAGCGAAAATACTTCGCGCTCACGGCCTACACAAGGAGCCTTTTCCATTGGCTTCAGCAGTTCTGCGAGATCGTCGAGCCCGACTTTTTGAAAAGGCATCCGAAGCCGCATCTGCCGGACGAATTGCGCGCGGACGTGGCGCCGGAGACCGTGGAGGAACAATGACCATCATCGCCATCCTGCTGCTCTGCACGCTCATCCTCGTCTTCAACCACGGTGCGCACATGCACTGACCAGTTTTTCAGGCCATCCCATTCCGGGATGGCCTTTTTTATCGCCCGAAAAGGCAGGAAGGAGAGGACGTGAAGATCCTCAACAAAAGCCATCCGAAACACAAGCGACTGCCGCGTGACTGGCGCAAGCCATTCGCCGCCGCCATGATCGCCATCTGCATGATTGTGGCACCGGTCGCGTCGGCCGATACCGGCGTGGACACCGCAAGCTATCAAGGCTGCTGGAACGGCGCGCAGGCCAAGGCGGCGGGCGTCAATTTCGCGTTCATCAAGCTCAACCAGGGCACGGGATACGTCAACCCCTATGCCAATTGCCAGCTTGACGCCGCCCGGTCGGCCGGCATCCGCGAGGGTGCCTACGATTTCGCCAGCCCGCAGACCAGCACGCCGGAAGCAGAGGCCGATAAATTCGTGTCCGAGGCCCGCGCGCGCGGCATGGTCGGACGCGCCATCCCGGTGCTTGACTGGGAGCCTTCCGCTCCCGGCGGATATTGGGGCAAGCAGACATGGTGGGCTTTGCGCTGGGTCAACCGCGTCAAGGCCACGTGGGGCGTCAACCCGATGATCTACATGAGCGCGGCCATGATTCCGACCGGCGACTGGTCGGCCGTCGTGGCCACGAACGCCGGACTGTGGGTCGCGGGCTATCCGCGCGGCTACATGGGCGACCGGCTGCGTAATCCCGGCTCCGTGCCGTACAGCGTCAGCCCGTGGCCGTTCGCGGCCGCGTGGCAGTACTCCAGTTCCGGCGCGGTCGGCGGCATCAGCGGCGCGGTGGACGTCAACTGGTTCTACGGCGACGCCGTGACCTGGGCGAAGTACGCTGGCGCTCCGGCATCCTCCGTCACGTCCAACGCGACCACGCCGCCGCCGAACAACAAGACCAACGGAGCCCCGGTCGCCGACGCGAACACACTCGCCTCGGCCGTGATCCGAGGCGAGTACGGCAACGACCCGCAACGCCGCCAGCTGCTCGGCAGCCGCTACGCGGAGGTCATGGCCATCGTCAACCGTCGTCTAGCTGGATCCTCGGGCAGCGTGTCCGGAAACAACGGCGGAGCCTACTGCGTCGTCGTCAGCTCCGGTGACACCATGAGCGCGATCGCCGCGCGTTCCGGCCGCACCCCGGCCAGCGCGTGGAGCGTGCCCAGCGGCAACATCAACCGCATCTGGCCTGGGCAGCAAGTTTGCTACGGCGGCTCGACCGCTTCCAGTGTCGGTGCCCATGTCGTAACTACCTCGCATGTGGTCACCGCGGGCGAGAGCTTGTGGAAGATCTATGGTTCCGGCTGGCCGGCCGCGGCCCAACGCAACGGGTTGCGTGCCCCGTACACGATTTATCCCGGTCAGGTCTTGCACTGACCGGCCTCGAATTTTAAGGAGGTGTGGAATGGACGAATCTAATACCAATGGCTACCTGCTGCCAAACAAGACGTATCAGGCGCTCAAGTGGCTCGCGTTGATCGCTTTGCCGGCCGTCGCGTGGCTGGTCGGTGCGGTCGGCCCGCAGTGGGGATTGCCTCACTGCGGCGAGATCGTCACGACCATCAACGCCGTCGGCGTTTTCGTCGGCGCTCTGATCGGCGTGAGCCAGCTCACGGCCACCAAGCCGGACGATGATTCCGACAAAGATTAAGCGTTGCCACAAAATCAGCGACAACACTTAACAGAACTTCGTATCGGACTTAACAGCTGTTAAGCTGCCGCTAAGTCCATACGAAGTTTCCCCTCTCTCAGCCAAGGCTGGGGGAGGGGCTTTTCTTGTTATTCGGTCTTGTTCTTGCGTGGGCGTCCTCCGCCGACGCCGCGACCGGGACGACTGGCGTTCCATCGGTCGATGGTGTCGGGGAGCCATCCGCGAGTGCGGCCGATCGTGGCGTCCGGCTCGGGGAGCTTGTAGGCGCTGACTGCGGCCGTGCTGATGCCGAGCCGTTTGGCCACGTCGGTGACGCCCAGGTATTCGGTGGTCATTCGCCGTCCTCCCATTTCGTGGAGGCGAGGGCGAGGATTCCGGCGAAGCATCCGAGCGTGCCTGCCGGGAGGGCCTTGCCGCCGACGCCGAGCAGCAGGCTCACGATTCCTGCCGCGAACGCGATTTTGATTAGTTTGTCCTTCATTGTGCGCATGGGTTAATCTGGTGGGGCCGAGTCCCGGATAGGTAGAGAATCCGGGACTCGGTTTTCAGCGCCGTCCGTGTCGGCTTGGCCGGTGGATGAATATCAGGATGACGGTTGATATTCCGACCAGCGCGGAGCCGATGTCGCCGAGTATCGCGGCGATGTCCTTGACGGTCTGCCAGATGTTTTCCATGTTCACCTCCTTTCCTTGACATAAACTATATTAGCACAGTAAATAAAGTAATGCAAGTCGAAACACAAGAAAAACACCATGGAAGGCGGAGTCAGGCAATGCAAGGCTCCGCCTCTCTTTATCCATCCACCGCCAACCGAAGAGGTGGTGACCGCCGCAGTGGAAAAATGATGAATCCAACGACACTCTGGGAGTGGTATCTCGGGTGGTGCGACAATCCATCACCATTGAGAAACGGCTTCATTCCAACGATTAGATAGAGTTATCACGAAATTTGACGCTTTCCGGCGATGACCGGGAAGTGCTGCACGGCATGTGCGACCATGTGGCAGCCCCCGACCGTCCGAACCATACTGAAACGGACTCCCGTCTGAAAGCGAACCTTGATTTGTTCCGCTCACTTGTCGCCGCCATCGATGACGCGAACGTGGTATGGAACGGATTGCAGCGCCTTGAAGTCGTGTCCGTCACCCTGGACCAGGGGCGTGACGAACCGCAGCTGGTATTCGAATCGATGAATTCCACCGGACTTGATCTTGATACGTCCGACCTGGTGCGCAACTACATGCTCATGGGGTGCCCCATGGCCGAACAGAAAACCCTGTATGCCGACTATTGGCTGCCCATGGAACGCATTCTTGGCAATCTCTCATTCGACGCCTTCCTGCACGACTGGATGGTCGTCACTCTGAAGAGGCCCGTGCCCAAAGGCCGAACCATGTATTCGGAATTCAAGCGTTTCGCAGCCGATAGCTCCATGCCGCGTATGGAACGCACGCGTGGTCTCCTGGAGAGCATGCTGGAACATGCCGGATACTATGCCGTCATCAAAGGCGCTGCGGCCGCTGGCAGCGGCGACGCGAACGTGGACTACCGCCTCGAATCGATCCAAAACCTGGACAGCACGGTTACGGACCCGCTGCTTCTGTACATGTTCGCGGCATGGAAACATAATCGCATAAGCCGTGACGGACAGCTGCGCATGCTTGCGGATCTCGAATCGTATCTGTTCCGCCGAATGGTCTGCTCGGTATCCAGCAACGGATTGAACAAGCTTGTCCCGTCGCTGATCGCCAGACTCGACTCGGCCGAAAACGATTTGGCCGAAACCTTCGCCGCGCTGCTGCTCACCGAAACCGCCAAAGCCACACGCATGCCCACAGACGAAGAATTCAGGCAGGCTTTGCTTGGCGAAGACCTGTATCGCCCGGCATCGCGATGCAAGTACTTGCTTGCCGGATTGGAGAACCACAACCATCCCAAGGACCCGCGGACCTTCAGTGAATACTCTATCGAACACATCATGCCGCAGAACGCCATGGCGCATGCCGAATGGCGCGACATGCTCGGCGATCCCGACCGTTTCCCGCTGCTGGTGAACAGTCTGGGCAACTTGACATTGACCGCATACAACTCGGAACTTTCCGACGGAACATTCGAACAGAAGAAAAGCCGCGCGATCGGCGGGTACAAGAGTGAATACCTGTCTATTTCCGCCGAACTGCATGACGCCTCGCAATGGGATGAACGCGCGATCGCACAGCGAGGTGCCCGGCTTGCCGATATCGCATTGCAGGTGTGGGCGAGCCCCACAGCAGGGGAGCAGACCATGCAGGCCCTGCACGATTGGAATGTAAACCAGGGTGAGCGTGAACGGAACACCATTGATTTCGCCGGCCTGTGCAGCCGGGGAATCCTTTCCGCCGGGGATGTATTGGAAAGCCGATATGCCGGTGTAACTGCTACCGCGACCGTAACCGCCGACCATCGTATTCGGTTGTCCAATGGTGAGCTGTTCGACAGTCCATCCGGAGCATTCCGCCGCGCCAGAATGCTTGAAACCGGCGAAGACAAGCAGATCAACGGATGGACCGCGTGGAAACTTGCGGACGGAAGAACACTGAACGAGCTGCGGCAAGCTGCCAGCAATCCAGCGTTACGGCGCGATTTATGGAACGAGATGTACCGCTATGCCGCAACGCGAGCCGATTTCGTCACCGTATACGGCGACCCATCCGATCGCAAGCCGAACAGCGCCACATGGGCGAGCTTCGGGGTCGGCTCCAACTTCTGTCACCCTGACGGAACTTTGAATATCCGTGGCGGCTATATCGCGGTCGACCTATATTTCACCGACACATTCCAGTACTCGAAGCTATACGGCATGAAGGATTCCGTCGAACGGATACTATCGGATTCGGGCGAGGTGATGTGGGACGAACCGGATGCCGACAAGAAGAACCGGCATCTTTGGGTGCGGCATGATGTGGATTTCTCCGGCGATATGACGGGTGCCTACCAGTGGATGACGGACGGACTGCTCGCCATGCGCAACGTGTACGATCTGCTCGACTGATCGTCTTGACCGTTCTGACCGTTGTGCGTTCAACGCTTTATACAATGAACGTAGTCATCCGAAAAGAGGCCGCCATGAAATACGGAATGAGGAAACCCAGCTGGAAGAAAAGCCTGTCCGCGCGCACGAAGGGTCGTGCCACCCGCGCGGTCAAGCGGGCGCTGATCCCCGGCTACGGCAAGAAGGGCATGGGATGGCTGCACCCCAAGCGCAAGCTGTACAACACGGTCTACAAGAAGACCACGTTCAGCCTATTCGACCTGTTCAAGTAATCCGGACTAAAAGGAAAAACACATGTGTTCCAATCCAGACGCGCACGAGTCCCGACTTTCATTAGACCTTCCTCAACGGAACGCTGTTCCTGCCGATACGCTTTCCGCCTTCCAGGAAGTCCATGAATATTCAGCGAAGAACGGCCCACGCTTCCGTACAGCCGCTGCGATGTTTGATTCTCTCGGAATATGACAGGTCTCGCCATACGGGCATTGCATATGGCGAGATCTGTCTTTTCTGTTACTGCCTAGCCGTCAGCACTCAGACGAGCATGGCTTCGATGTTGTTGCCTTCCGGATCATGCACGAAGGCGGCGTAGTAGGTCGGACCGTAGTTCGGGCGCGGGCCGGGCTGGCCGTTGTCGGTGCCGCCGTTGGCAAGGCCGGCCTCGTAGAACGCCTTCACGGCGTCATTGTCGGCGGCCTGGAACGCCACATGGATCGGCGCGACGGCATCGCCCTCGGCGGCGGTGCTCACCCATACGGCGGAACCATCCTCGGCCACGAAAGCCTGAACACCCGGGAAAGCCGGGCCCTTGCCGTATCCGAGCGGTGCCAGAGCGGCCTCGTAGAATGCCTCTTCCTTCTCGAAATCCTTCACCTTGACGGTCACATGATTGATCATGCCATGTCCTTTCGTAGCAGGTGGCCCGTGCAGGCCTTTCACTACAGCATCGTAGGACGGAACAACGCTCGGCGGAAGAACGCACAACGAAGTGCCTTGGTTACCTCGAGGAAACCTTTGTGCGATTCCGCCGCTCAACGCGAGCTCGCGCACCCGAATTGTATTCGTGCGGCGTGTCGTTTATCGTGCCGCCAGCTCAGAGCGAGTCGGTCACGAACTGACGGATGAGCGCGACGGTTTTGTTGCGTTGCGTGGCGGAGGAGATGGTCGCGGTGCTGTCGCCCTGCTGCACGCCGTAGCTGCCGAACTGCGCATGGTTTGCGCCGGGGATCGTCTTCTCGTAGTACTTCTTCGGCATGCGGCCGCGTGATTCCTTCACTTTCCTGCGGTTGAGCACGCCGTCCCTGCTGCCGTACGCGGACAGCGCGCGCAGTTTCGTGCCGCTCAAGTCGACGGGTGAATAGGCGGCGAGCAGGATGATTCCGTCCCAGTCGTCCGCATGGTTGCCGACGTATTGCGCGGCCATCGCGCCACCCAGCGAATGGCCTCCTATATACCAGTGCTCGTACGAGTATCCGGCGATGTCGCCGCGTACCACGTTGGCGCGATTGATGCCGAGGATCGCGAGATTGCCGGGCATCTTCATCAGGAAGCAGTCGATTCCGGAGGCGGCGGTCTCCTGCATGAGCAACGCGTACGCGCTCGGCTCGACCTTCGCACCCGGATAGAACACCATCGCCGTCGATGAGCCCGGACCGTCGAACATCCATCCGTTCTCGATCTCGGTGACCTTCACCGTGGCGTTGGAAGAGATCGCATCATCGATACCGACCGCGTGATGGTAGTCGTTGACGTAGTACACGCAGTATCCCGCGACGACCAGGATGACGGCCACGATCGCGGCGAGAATACGATGGAATGTGCGCTGTCCCAATGAAACCTCCGAACCCTAAAAACACTCTTTCCCAACTGTAGCCGGTTCGTCTCTCCGGCCGTGTCGCCGAAATCCGTCTCGATATGTGGTCAGTCAATCGATTGATGTTGCATACAAAACAGCAAATAGGGGTTTTAAAGGGAAATCACGCCGATCGTTCTGTACAATCCGAAAACAGTTGCTTCAAAGGAAAGAAGACATGTCGTAAGGAATAATCAATGGGGAATTACCAGCATAACAACGGGCCATATGGTCCCATGCCGAACGGTGCCGACCCGACGCAGGAAAACAGGCAGTACGGGCGGTCGCCACAAAACCCGAGCGGGCAGTATTCCGGACCGCAAACCCCGAGCGGACCTCAGTACTCGGACCCACGATATGCGGGACCGCCATATGCGGCTCCATACATGCGGCAGCCCCCTGCATATCCCGGCCCTCAATCGCCGTATCCTCCGAATCCGGACTACGCCATGGTCCAGGAGAAGCCGAAAGCCAGCAGGGTTTCGTTCATCGTGCTCGGCGTCATCCTGCTGCTGATGGTCGGCATGTGCGTCTCATGCTCGGTGATCGCAGGCAATTCGGTCAGCAAAGGCATGCAGGTGCTCAGCGAGAAGCAGGCGCAATGGTGCCAGATCAAGAACGCGCAGCCCACCGACGGGCTCGACTCCGAGAAGGCGGTCAAGGAGGCGGAACGGCTTACAGACGTGCACAAAGGCGAGTCGCGGTGGTCGGTCTGCTCCACGCTGATGGGCGAATACGATGAGCAGACCGCCACATGGGCGTTGGGTCAGGTTGACGTCGACTGGGGTCGCAACGCGTTGCGGTATGCGGAATTGAACGATCTGAAGGACGAGGATCCCGCCGATGACAACGGCAATGAGATGATCACCATGAGGCTGAAGATAGCCGGTTTCACGCAGCAGCAGATCGACTACGCGAAAGCGCATTGGGACGAGACGATAGGCGACGGCGACACGGAGAATGATACGCCGCGGCATAACGAATATGGAAGCAGCGAGGAGGACGACAGCCTGTGAACAACCCGAATCCATACGGTCCGAACCCGTATAATCCGAATCCCCAAGGCAACAATCCGAACAATCCGCAACATGGCGCGCCCCGACAGGGCGGCCCGCAGTACGGTATGCCACCGTACAGCGGCCCCCAAAACGGGCAATATGGCCAACAATACGGACCGAATGGCCAATACGGACAAAGCGGACCATACGGCCAGTACGGTCATCAGTACGGTCAGCCGCGACGGCCGGAACCGCCCCGCATGCCGCAGATGCAACCGAATCTGCCATACGGCCGTCCGCCGCGCAAACTAAAAAGAACGATCGGCGGAGGCGGCGTTGCGGCGATCATCGTCAGCGTCCTGCTCGTGCCGATCCTGCTATTCGTGCTCCTGTTCGGCGGAGGCCTCATCTTCTACAGCAAGAAAATCGACGAAGCCACAGCCGACGGCGGCTCCCAAATCGACAAGAACAAGCCCAAGGCCGGCAGCATCGACGTATGGTACAACATTTCGGAACGACCGGACTACCAGAAAACCGTCGACTACATCCACAAACTAGCCAAAGAAACGAAACAGGCCGTCAACGATGATGAAAAAGGCTTCCTGAAGAACAATAATCTGCCCTACAACAAAACCAACAGGGAATACGTCGAAACCTACGTGCACATGCTCCAGACGTACGACGAATACAAAACCAAGGACAGCGAGCTCAACAGCGTCGACACCCAGGAACTGGACGACATGATCTCCTACCGCAAAACCCAAGTGGACCAGATCGTGGAACAATTCGACAAACATGAACATCTCGGCGCGAAAACCGTCGCCACGGACGAGGAAGGCGGCAAACGCGACGTCTACACGGACACCCGAACCAACATGCGCAAAGCATGGGACGAGCACGAACAGCAGGTCGCCCAATACCAATACAACGGCAACGATTGGATCGGCGCAGCCAAGGAGGCCGCAAGGCTGGCCGGCATAGAAATCGACTGGAACATCTACAACGCCGACAAAGTATGCACGCCCCAAGACTACACCTACGTGCAGGCGCTGTACTGTCCCATGACCCCGAACCTGATATACGCCAATTCAAACCAATCCCACTGGGACACCGCGTACGCATTGGCGACAGTGAAACACGAGATCGCCCACCACGCCATCCACATGCGCTGCGGAACCTTATCGCCGCCAGTCGTCAGGTCCGGCAGCACGAACCGCACCGAAGCTGTGACCAGCAGCTACGCGATTATGTTCCTCGGTGCCGACTCCGAACAACTGAACATGGTGCGTGGAAACCAATACCGTTTCGACGACGAATCAAACGCCATGGCCGCGAAGATCCACAACAACCAATGCAAAGTGGAATGACAACGGTTGTAGCCGGTGCCGCCTAGCATGCATAACGGAAACGACGCCGAACGCAAAAACCGGCGCCGCAAAAAAATGCAGGAGAGGCGGTTCGAATCGACATGGACAGCAACAGCACCGACAACGCACGGCCGACAGCAACGAAAAACGTGACACCCGCAGTCACCCCATGGGGCAAAAACCGGGTGAAGAACACCGAAACCGGCAAACACGTGCTCATCATGCCAGGCATCGGCTACACCGTGGACCGGCCACTACTGTACTGGGCTGCGCAGGCGCTCGCGGCCAACGGCTGGTTCGTGGACCGGCTCGACCTGAAACTCACGGAAAGCGTCGAATTCCCGGAAATGATCGCATGCATGGAACGCGTGGTGGACGAATGGCGTGACGCTGCAATCGAACACGCCGCAGAATCCGGAGAGGAAGCACAGCTTCTGGTCGTCACCAAATCACTGTCCACACTCTCATACCCGCATTCCGCGAAACTCGGCCTACGCGTCGTACTGCTCACCCCGGTACTGAACCCGCCGCCATTCGACAAGCACAAGTCAATCATCCCCGCACCCCTCCCAGGAGCGGCGTCAAGCCCAATGCCACTAATCTGCGCCGGCGACGCCGACCCCTACTACGACGACACCAAAGCACACCTACTCACCGACCACGTGCGCACATACGCCGGAGCCAACCACTCCATCGAAGTACCAGACGACTGGCAGACCTCACTCGACTACCTGAAACAAGTCACACAAGCCATCGTCGACTACGCCGGCTGAAAAACCAAAAGAGACCGAGCAAAGAACGGACCCGCCATGCGCATCATACTGCAGAAGGTAAGCCAGGCATCCGTCGACGTCGTCGACGAGACAAGCGGAAAACCCGACCCCACATTCGAACCACAACACATCGACACCGGCTACATGCTGCTCGTCGGCGTAGAAGACACGGACGGAACAAAACAAGTGGAATGGCTCGCCCGAAAAATCGCCAACCTACGCGTCTTCGAAGACAACAACGGCAAAATGAACCATTCCATCCACGACGTGAACGGCAGCATACTATCAATCTCCCAATTCACCCTCTACGCGGACATACGCAAAGGCAACCGACCAAGCTTCGTAAAAGCCGGCGCCCCAGACCACGCCGAACAAGTATGGCACCAACTCAACAACGCCCTACGCGCCCAAAACCTCACCGTCAAAGAAGGACGATTCGGCACCCACATGCGCGTAACCCTCACCAACGACGGCCCAGTCACCATCATCCTCGACACCAACGAACTCGGCATATAAGACACCGACACGTCACACATAAGATACGCCATCGGCACCAAAGAAAACACCACGCATATCCTACGGTTGACATAGGGTTAACCGCATGGGAACAGGGAACCAACACAAACTCATCGTCAACTGCCTACCGTTGACCGACACCGAACGCGCGCAATTCACACGCGCCGCAAAAGGCATGCCACAAGAATTCATAGGCAACCCAACACAACGCGGCAACATGGGATGGACAGCCGAAATCCCCGACAACCTCAAAACCAAAGCCACCGCAATCATCGGCAACATCCCACCCGAACAATGCGCACAATGCCCCAAACTCGAATGGCTACAAACCTGGAGCGCCGGAGTCGACAAATACCAACAACCCGGCATCCTACAACCCGGCTCCATGCTCACCAACGCCACCGGCGCATACGGACAAAGCGTATCCGAACACATGTTCGCCATGATGTGGGCCATCATGAAAAACCTCCACATCTACGCCGCCAACAACCCACAAGCCACATGGCACGACGCCGGCCGCGCCATCAGCCCAACCGACAAAACCGCACTCATCATCGGCACCGGAGACATCGGATCACACTTCGCACAACTCTGCAAAAACACCGGCATGAACACCATCGGCATCCGCCGCCACACCACAGTCAACACACCAGGCATCGACCACATGGTCGGCATCGAATCACTCGACAACGTCATCCAATACGCCGACATCATCGCCATGAGCGTCCCCTCAACCCCAGCCACACACCACCTACTCAACACACAACGACTCACAAAACTCAAACCCAACGCCATCATCCTCAACGCCGGACGAGGAGACGCCATCGACAACCAGGCACTCGCCAAAGCGCTCGCAAGCGGCGCGATTCGCGGTGCCGGGCTCGACGTGACCGAACCGGAGCCCTTGCCGGCCGAATCGCCGCTGTGGCGTGAACCACGGTGTCTTATCACTCCCCATGTGGCGGGTGGCAAACCATCTGGAAGTTACGGAACGGCGCATCATCGCCATCGCCTTGGGCAATGTGCGCTGCTATGCCAACGGTCAGTCGCTCGATAATCGCATGCCGCTCAGGGGATGATTGAAAGGGAAGTGATACAAAGGTGCCGGGCGGAAAACCGTCCGGCACCTTCGCGTTCCAATAATCTGTATCTGTTATTCGCAGGCCACTCCATCATGGTCGCGGTCCAGTTGCGAACGGTATCCGGGCTGCCCTTGATAGATGGGCGCCGCGCCGGCCGCACGCGCGGCCGTGCAATTCTGGTAGTAGACATCCTGCTGCTGAGGTGCTGGAGCGGATTCCTGAGCCGGCTCCGGGGTGGAGACGGATGATGAGGTCTGCTGGTCGGACTGCTGTGTCTGTTCCTCGGATTGCGACTGGTCGTCCTGCGTCTGCGCGTCCTGCTGATCGGACTGATCAGACTGATCAGACTGATTGGTCTGGTCGGATTCCTCGGTGGTTTCGGTCGTGGACCCGCTGACTCCCGTATAGTCGGGGACGGTTTGCGTCGGGCAGGAGGACAGCACCTTGGTCATGGCCTCCTTCTCCGCTTTGGTGACCCACAGCGAATACTTGTGCTTCACTCCGATTTGTCGCGCCACGTACTCGCAACGGAAGCCCTTGTTGGACGGCAGCCATGTCGCGGCATCGCCATCGGACTTCTTCTGGTTGGCGCGTCCCTGCACGGCCAGCAGATTGTACGGATCGTTCGCCAGCTCGGTGCGTTTCGTCTTGCTGAGCTTCTGCGCGCCCTTCTGCCAGGCGTCGCTCAGTGCCACCACATGGTCGATCTGCACGGCCGTGGAGGTCTTCTTGCCCTTCTTGAACCTGATGTCCTTGCCGGTGTATGGATCATGCAGTGTGCCGGACTTCACCACGCACTTATGGGTGCCCCACTTATACTTCACACTGGTCAGGTCGCGATTGAGGATGTCGTTGCGGGTGTCGCAGCCGTTATGGTCCACATCCGCCCACGCCTTGCCGAACTGCGTGCGCTTGTACCCCGTCTTAGGGGCGCGTCCCTTGACTTCCAGCGTATCCAGCACCTCGGTGGCGGATTGTCCCGCACCGGTGCCATCGGTCGGCTCATCGGCGAACGCCGAGCCGGTCGGCAGTCCGACCAGTAGACTCGCTGCCAGCAATCCGGACAGTATGGTCGTCATTGATCTGTGTCGTCGCATGGTATGCTCCTTATCTCAAAACCCTCCGATCTTTACAGAATATCTCTTGGCTCCGGTTGAATCGCCCGCCCATGACGGGGAGCTGTTTCCGTCATGGTCAAGACATGCGGCGAGAATCGGGCGTATGACAAACAACAAGGCAATCAAACCAGAACTTCTCACACGGTACGCCAAGGATTTCAACGCGGATCGTGCCAATCTCGTGGCCGCCAATGCAGCTGTCTCCGAAGGCGTGCTCGAAGCCGCCACCGATTACAAGGGGCAGCGTTCCCTGCCGCGTGACTTCTCCATCGAACTGAAGCAGGGCTCCATCACCAACCAGCGCCATTCCGGCCGGTGTTGGATGTTCGCCTCCCTCAACACACTGCGCTACGAGCTCATGCATAAGTGGGGTCTTGACGATTTCGAGTTTTCCGAGAACTATCTGTTCTTCTGGGACGCGATGGAGAAGTCGAACACGTATCTGGAGAACGTGCTGTCCACGCTTGACGAGCCGACTGACAGCCGTCTGTTCCAGGAGATCAATTATGGTCCGGCGGACGATGGTGGCTGGTGGCAGATGTTCGTCGCCTTGGTCGACAAGTATGGCCTCGTACCGAAGAGCGCCTATCCGGAATCCGCCAATTCCAAGAATTCCGACGCGTTCAAGCAGTATCTCAACAGCAGGCTGCGTCAGTTCGCCGCGGACCTGCGTGAGCGTCATGAAGCTGGCGCATCGGTCGACGAGCTGCGCGCTGTCAAGGACGACGACATGTCCACCGTATACCGCATGTGCGCGATTTCGCTGGGTGAGCCGCCGGAGAAATTCGATTTCCTGGCTCGCGTGAGCGATGATGATAAGAAGGACGGCAAGAAGGATTCCGAAGGCAAGTCCGACAAGCCGAAGAGCGGCAAGGACGAGCGTCGGCAGATCCGCGAGACCGGTATCACGCCGATGGAGTTCTACAGGAAGTACGTGCCGGTGGATGTCGACGATTTCGTGACGCTGTGCAACGTGCCGATGGCTTCCCGTCCATTCAATAAGCGTTACCGCATCCGCTACACCGCCAATGTGGCTGAGGCCAGCGACATGGAGTTTATCAACGTGCCGCTCGACGTGTTCAAGAAGGCCGCCGTCGACCAGATTAGCGCCGGACACCCGATTTGGTTCGCCTGCGACTGCACGCAGTTCTCGTTGCGTTCCGCCGGCTATTTCGATTGCGACAGTGTGCGCGTCGACCAGCTGTTCGGCACCGGTTTCGATTTCGACAAGGCGCACGGCCTCAAATACGGTGACAGCCCGAGCAATCATGCCATGACCATCACCGGCGTGAACCTCGACGAACAGGGCAAGCCAAACCGTTGGAAGGTGGAGAACAGCTGGGGCAAGGACAACGGCGTGGACGGCTACTATGTGGCGTCCGACGCATGGTTCGACCGCTACGTGACCGAGATCATCATCCGCAAGGAATACCTCGATGACGCCACCCGCGAGCTGCTGACCGCCGAGCCCGTGGAGCTTGATCCGTGGCAGCCGCTGACCAAGCGTTGCCGCTGACATAAAGTCCCTGACACATGCTTCGCGAAGCCGTGGCTTGGTTTCAGGCCACGGCTTCGCTGTTCCTCTGGGCTGGTACAGTGGCATAAGAACAAATGTGCGAACGATTGGGGTTCAGGTGACGGATACTCTGGCATGGCTTTCCGACGAATTGCGCAGCGAATGCGGACAGCCAGTGTTGCAGCGCGCCCGTGGCATAGCTAGCCAGTGGCGTTCCAAAATGTCCGATTTGCATTGCCTGAACGACGGTTCCTCCGATCGCATCACCCTGCATGCCAGTGTGCGCGGTACCACCTCGCCGTCCAGCCGATATGAGGTGCAGGCCACAATCGACCTCGGCGACAGGCTTTTCCTGGCACGATACTGCTCCTGTCCCGCGTTCGACGGATCCCAGCACGGCTACGGCACCCGTCGTACTTTCGACTACCACAACAGTCCGAAATACCGTAGTTTCGACAACGATGACGATTATGATTACGTTGACGATTATGACGATTTCGGCTCCGGCGCGACCTATGGCCACGTCGACGATGATGACGATCCCGTCCGTTCAGACGGCCGGCGCTATACGGGCATGTGCAAACATGTCGCCGCCATGCTGCTGCTTTTCCTGCAGCAGCCGGAACGATTCCAAGGCTTCCATGCGGCCGCGGCGACACCCCGCGACCTCGCCGATGCCATGCGTTCCATCGACGCAAGTGACGGTAACGCCGGCGAAGGCGCCCAACTCAAGGTCCTCAAACGAATCGTCGATGCGAAAAGCCGGCTGATAGCCGAACAACGCGGCGTTCCCGGACAAGGAACGGTCGCCGGAGTGAAACGCAGGGCGAATTCGCCGGTCGATGTCACGCCGGGAAGCGTGTATCTCGATCCCACATTGGTCTTCAGCCATGACGCCGTGCACCTGTCGTTGCATATCGGTTGCGCAGACGCTGACTATGTGCTCAAAAGCATCTCGAATTTCGTATCTGACATGCGGATCGGAAGATACGAGTCATACGGCAAAAAACTCGCGTTCACCCACACGCCGGACATGCTCGACACGTTCTCCCTGAAGTTGTTCCGCTTCCTGCAGCAAGTGATCGACTCCCGCGCGGCCGCGCAGCTCCAGAGCGGATACTATTACGGCGGAACGGTGCGCGTCGACCGCGAGCTCATGCTCACCGATTGGGAGGTCTGCGACCTGCTTGACCTGTTCCGCGCGATGACGTGTGAGGAATACGAGGAACGTGAATCGAAGGCACGTGTCCTCCTGCGTGAGTCAGACACTAAAGGGCTGAGACGACTGCTCGTCGAAGATGCCGAACAAGCCCGGAAATCCGGTCCGAGCCGTATCCAACTGACCAATGGGGGAGGGGAACCGTTCGGCATCGACATCATCGACGGCGATCCCGACATCATGCTGAACGCCGCCTATGTACGTGAGGGCACGGTATCCGGAGTGCGGATCACCTCGAACCGCGTCATCGTGGACGTCATCCAAGGACGTGGAGGCTTCTACATCCTGAGCCATGAGCGGCTTGACGACCGCGCGGATTCGAGCAAGGTGAGAATAGACGGCCTGTTCCGATGCACCGACAAATTGCGCCCCGCATTGCGGGTGCTGCCCGATCTATGCTCCGCCGACCCGGACGGCGTGTTCATCTCCGAAAACGACTGGCCCATGTTCGTCCGAACCATCGTGCCGAAACTCACTGAAGCCGGCATCGGCTTCGACATCCCGCAGGAAGTAGCCGACGCGGTCGGCGCCGACTGCCAAATCGAATTCTATCTGGATCGGGACCTGTACGGCATCACCTGCGAGGCGGTGGCGAGATACGGCGATTTCGTCTTCCAACTGGTGCCGACCGCCAAGGAGCTACGCGGAGTCATCAACCCCGATTCGCGGTCAAATGCATCGCGGGTCAAGCGCGATCTGTCGCGTGAATCGTTCGCTGTGCAGGTGGTGCGCCAGTTGTGCCCGACGTGGAGTTCCGTCGACGTGGCGCGTATCAAGGAGGAGGACGAGCAGGCGATTCTGCTCATGCTCACCGACGGCGTCGACATTCTCAGGTCGGTCGGTCAGGTGTTCTCCACGGCCGCATTCGACGGCATGATGCAGCCGAATCCACCAAGCGTGAAAGTGGGACTGTCCATCGATTCAAACCTTGTGGAGATCTCTCCGATCGCCGACGAGGTCCCGATGAACGAGGTCGGCGCGCTGCTTGACTCCTATCGCAGGAAACGCCGCTACCACAGACTCAAAAACGGCACGTTCGTGGATTTGAAGGAAGCCGACCTGCACGAGCTCGACCAGGTGGCCACAGACCTTGACCTCGACGAGGAAACGCTTGATTCCGGAACCATCAAAATCCCTGGATACCAAGCCTTCCTGCTGGACTCCCAAGTGGATGACGAGGACAAGAGCCCATCGTTTGTGGATTACGTCAACGACGTGAAAATCATCGATCCAAAACGCTACGAAGTGCCCGAACGCCTCAAGAACGTACTCCGCCCATACCAGGTCGAAGGCTTCCAATGGCTGTCCACCTTGTGGGACAAGGGTTTCGGAGGCATCCTCGCCGACGAGATGGGTCTAGGCAAATCCGTGCAGCTGCTGTCGCTCGTCGAAGCGCGCAAGGGGAGTGGTCCCGCGTTGATCGTCTGCCCGGCGTCGCTCGTCTATAACTGGGCCGCGGAATGCGAGAAATTCGCCGGCGATCTCACGGTTGAAGTTGTCGCCGGCACGAAGGCGCAGCGACGCAAGGCCATCGCGTCCGTGGCGTCGCATTCGCTGACGGACGACGACACATCATACGACGGTGCCGACGTGGTCATCACATCCTACGATTTGCTGCGACGCGATGTGGAGGACTATGCCGTCTGCCATTTCGCGATGATGGCCCTTGACGAAGCCCAGTACATTAAGAACCACGCCACGAAACTGGCGAAGGCCGTCAAACGGGTGCCGGCCGACCATCGCTTCGCGCTGACCGGAACACCGATCGAAAACCGGTTGAGCGAACTGTGGAGCATCTTCGACTTCCTCATGCCGGGACTGCTCGGCACATACGCGAAATTCCGCGAGAAATACGAGCAGCCGATCATGGCGCCTGGGCCTGAGCATTCCGTCATGGCGGACAAACTGCAGGCACTGGTCGGATTGTTCATCAAACGACGTCTGAAGAAGGACGTGCTCATCGACTTGCCCGACAAATTCGAGAACGTGATCACCGTCAAACTGGAAGGTGAGCAGCGCAAACTCTACGCCGCGCACGAGCAGAGACTACGGGCCACGCTCACCAAAACGGCCGACGCCGATTTCAACACCAAGAAGATCCGCATCCTCGCCGAATTCACGCTGCTGCGTGAGATATGCTGCGACCCGCGGCTGGTATACGCCGATGCGAAGAACGCCTCCGCCAAACTCGACGCCATTGCGGAACTCGTGGCCACCTGCATGGACGAAGGCAGAAAGGTGCTCGTATTCTCACAGTTCACCTCGTTCCTCGAACTCATTGGCGTCAGGCTCGCCGAACAGGGCGTGGACTATTACACGATCACCGGCGAGACGCCGAAGAGGCGCCGCGTCGAGCTGGTCAACGAATTCAACGGCAACGACGTGCCTGTGTTCCTCATCTCGCTCAAGGCGGGCAACACCGGTTTGAACCTGGTGGGCGCCTCCGTGGTAGTGCATGCCGACCCATGGTGGAACGCGGCCGCGCAGAACCAGGCCACCGACCGAGCGCACCGCATCGGCCAGACGCAGGATGTGAACGTGTACCAGATCGTCGCCAAGGACACCATCGAGGAACGCATTCTGAAACTGCAGGAGAAGAAAACCGAATTGGCGCAGCAATTCACCGACGGAACCGCATCGGGAGGCATCGGAACGCTCGGGAAGGACGATCTGCTCGGCCTGCTGTCGTGACATGCGGTGGAAGCATGGCGGGCACGCTTCGCGACAGACGCGCACGGCATCCCTCCCGTTTCGAATCGTAGGACGAAACCGTCCGACGGCTTGCAAATATCGCATGGTGGGCGTATATATGGACAGGCAAGTTTCAGGGAAGGTGAAATTCCTTACTGGCGGTAACGGCACGACCGGCATCAATAACGGCCCCATACCGAAGCCCGCGACCCGCGAAAGCGGCTGATCCGGTGAAAATCCGGGGCCAACGGTTACAGTCCGGATGGAAGAAACGGAGCTCAACATGAGTGTATCCTCTCCTACCAATACAGCATCCGATCAAGCCGACAAGCCGCTGTCCCGTCCGGACAACGCCCATTCCACGGGAGTCGCCGATTCCGGACGCTGGTCCACCAAACGCATCGCCATGTACGCGCTGTTCGTGGCGCTGTCCATGGCCGTCAGCTTCATCGAATTTCCTATCATTCCGGGCGTGCAGTGGCTCAAATACGATCCATCCGGCATCGTGAGCCTCGTCGCGGGCTTCGCTTTCGGACCGGCGGCCGCGGTCATCGTCAGCGTGCTTGGATTCATACCGCACCTGTTCACCAATCCGTGGGGAACGCTGATGGCCGTGCTCGTGGCATTGGGACTATCCGTTCCAGCGTCCCTCATCTACAGAAGAAACAAGACCCGCAAGGGAGCGTTGATTGGCATCATCGTCGGCGCCGTGGTGGCACTGGTTCTGGCCATCGTCGGCAACGTCATCGTCACGCCGTTCTACGCCCACATGACCACCGCCCAGGTGGTGGCGCTCATTGTGCCGGCCCTGCTGCCGTTCAACGCGTTGAAGTTCACCATACACGGCGTGGTCACATTCCTGATCTACAAGCCGGTCTCCAACCTGCTGAACCGTTGAGCCCCGTTCGTCATCGAATGAAATGAGCATGGAGGAATCTTCCGCATCCGTCGGAAGGTTCCTCCAGCCGTTTTGGGAAGGAAGACCTCCATGGATCCAATCAATACGCCAGTTGTGAAGCTGCGCAATGTGCGTTTCACCTATGATGGCGGCGCCACATGGGCACTCGATGGAATCAACCTCGACATCCAGCGCGGCGAACGCATCTGCCTGACCGGTCCGAACGGGTCGGGCAAGACCACGCTGTCGCGGTTGATCGCGGGATTGATGGCACCCGATGAGGGTCGTGTCACTTTGCTGGGCAACACGGTGTTCGACGACGCTGGAGCGCATGCCCAGGCCTACCGCGCGGCGCGTCGCGGCATCGGCGCCGTGTTCCAGAATCCTGAGGATCAAATTGTCACGACGGTCACGGAGGACGATGTGGCGTTCGGTCCGGAGAACCTCGCGGTCACGCATGACGAAATTGGTGAACGTATCACCGGATCGTTGGAAGCGGTGGACATGGAGGATTTCCGAGCCGCCGATCCGACGCGCATGAGCGGAGGCCAACAGCAGCGCATTGCCATCGCGGACATGCTTGCCATGGATTCCGAGGTGCTGGTGCTGGACGAGCCGACCGCCATGCTCGACCCGTCAGGACGCGCCGACATCATGCGCGTGCTGGACGAACTGCAGGAACGGGGTACCACCATCATCCTCGTCACCCATCATGAGGATGAGCTCGACCATGCGGATCGCGTGATCCAATTGGATTCCGGCCATATTGTGGGAAACGGGCCGGCCGGGGAAAGCCCGCGCCTGCCGATACGCTCCGTCGGTCTGCCCAAACGCGTCCTGGAGCCACGAGACGAGACAATCATCGACGTGAAAGATCTGTCGTATCGCCACGCGGGTGCCGAACACGACGTGTTCGACCATTTGTCGTTCTCCATCGGCAAAGGCGAGACCGTGGCGCTGATGGGGCATAACGGCGCCGGCAAAACCACCTTGGCGCGCCTGCTGTGCGCGTTGACGAAGCCAAAGTCCGGATCGATTGTGATTGACGGTATCGCCGTGGCCGCAACGAAACGTAACGGCGCGGTGAAACCACCTAGCCGCCGGAACCGTGCGAAGCTGCGGCGTACAGTCGGTTACGTCATGCAGCATCCGGAACGTCAACTGTTCGCCGAGACCGTGGCCGAGGATGTGGCGTATGGTCCCTCCAATCAGGGATTGGACGCATCCGAAGCCGCCGGCCGGGCCATGCGGGCCATGAGACTGCTGCACATCGAGCATCTGCGAGACCGTTCCCCGTTCGGTCTGTCGGGCGGTCAGCAACGGCTTGTGGCGATCGCCGGCGTGATCGCCTGCGAGCCGAAGGTACTGGTGCTGGACGAGCCGACCGCCGGACTCGACGAGGAAGCCATCGCACGAGTGCATGGACTCATCCACGAACTCAAATCGCGCGGCGTGACCATGCTGGTCATCTCCCACTCGCAGGAAGAAGTGGACGAGATCGCCGATCGAACCATTGTGCTGGGGGAGTCCGTGACCGCGCCGCCCACTGGCTCGGTGGAAACGGAATCTTCCACAAGTCAGGATGGGACGGACATCGGAACGCGTGACGCAATCGAACGGCAAAACTGGCTGAAGCGCCTCGACCCGCGTGTGAGCATGCTATCCGCATTGGCTCTCATGTTCTCCGCATTCGCCATAAGCTCGTTCTGGCAATTGCTGCTCGCCGTGGTTCTCATCGGCGCGGTCGTTGTGGCCGGACATGTCGACGTGGGCCGTCTCATCGCCTCGGTGCACGTGTTTTTGGCGATGTTCGTCTTCTGCGGCCTGCTCAATGTCTTCTTCGTGCGCACTGGAAACGTTGTGACGAATATCGGGCCGATTCCCATCACCGACGACGGCATACGCATTGCGGCGCTATACGCATGCAGGTTCGCCGTGGTTATCGTCATCGGTGCGATCTTCCTCGATTCCACCACGCCGACGGCCATGACCGATGCGTTCGAATCATTGCTTTCGCCATTTGCCAGACTGGGCATACACGCGCAGGAGACCGCATTGGTGATGAGTCTCGCCCTGAGATTCTTGCCGACACTCGGCATGGAGGCGAAGGCCATTATCGACGCGCAGGCGGCACGTGGCGGCGGCATCGAAACCGGATCGTTCGCGAATCGTGTCAAAGCCTTGGCGGCGATCGTCGTGCCCGTGTTCGCCGGCGCGATTCGCCACGCCGACAATCTGAGCCTCGCGTTGGACGCGCGTTGCTACGAGGAGGGCATGGTTCGCACACATTGGCGGATCATGCGCATGCGCCGCGGCGACGGCATCGCGTGCTGCGTGGTCATCGCGTATCTCGTGGCGTTGACGACGTTGGGCACGTTGATGTGAGCCAACCGGCCGGGATATGTGCGTCCGCATCGGCGGCTTTCGCGTGTCCTGGTGGCGTTGTCCGCTCTTGACGGTTTAAGCTGGAAGCCGGCAGATATGCCGACGGAAAACAAGGAGCCGACGATGACGTCAAGAATATCCAAAACCATCGAACCGTTCGCATTGGTACACATCAATATGGTCACGGGAGACGAGCGCGGTACTCTGCTGCCGGATATGACGATTCTCGTCGGCGCGCATGGACGTATCGAAACCGTGGCGCCGAGCGTCGACGTGCCGGTGCCGAACGAATACCATGTCCTTGACGGCACCGGGAAATACGTGATGCCGGGGCTGATCAACGCGCATACGCACCTGTTCTCGCAAGGACGACCGCTCAATCCGAAAATGGCCACACCAAAGGGCCAACGCATCACCGCGGCCATCGTGCATTCTCCAGTTGGCAAGCCATATGTGGCGGCCACGGCGAAGAACAGCATTCGCACGCTGCTGGAATCCGGGGTCACTACCATCCGTACTCTGGGCGACATCGCCTACGAGGCGGTGGCATTGCGCGACGGCATAACCGCCGGTGAGGAAGTCGGCCCGCACATCCTCGCTTCGGGACCGCTGTTGGCCATTCCGGATGGGCATGGGGCTCCGTTGATCGCATTGGAGGGGGAGACGGCCCAGGACATGCGTATGAATACCCGCCGCAATATCGCCAATGGCGTGAACGCGGTCAAGATCGCGGCGACCGGAGGCGTCACAGATTCCGCAGGTGTTGGGGGAGGCCGGCGCTCCGCAGATGACGGTCGAGCAGATGCGTGCCATCTGCGATGAGGCGCATGACGCCGGCATCCTCGTCGCCGCGCACGCGCAAAGCGCGGAAGGCGTGCGCAGGGCGTTGGCCGCCGGCGTGGACACCATCGAACATGGCAGCAGGCTCGACGATACACTGATTGAAGCGTTCAAGCACAACCCAAACGCGTTGCGCGGATATTCGGCGTTGATTCCAACGATTTCCGCTGGATTCCCACTGCACGCGTTCGGTCGCGATGTGACCGGCATCACCGAAATCCAAGCCGAGAATTCGAAGACCGTGGTCGACGGGATGATCGCCGGCGCCCGCGCCGCGCATGAGGCCGGCGTGCTGGTGGGCGTCGGCACGGACACGGCCATGACGTTCGTTACGCAGTACAACACCTGGCGCGAATTGGCATTGCTGGTCAAATATGCCGGATTCACACCTGCCGAAGCGGTGCGAGCCGCCACTCGGACGAATGCGAGGATTCTCAACGTGTCCGGTATCACCGGTTCGCTGGATGAAGGCAAATACGCCGACATGATCGTGCTGGACTCGAATCCACTGAATGACTTGTCCGCCTTGGCTCATCCGAAACTTGTCGTTGCCGCCGGGCACCCCGTATGGCATCCCTCACCGAAGCGTTTCGACGACATCGACCATCTGCTCGACGAGGCGATGCGGCGCGAGGCGTGAAGGCATGTTTTACCGTCCTCACGCTAGGCTGGTGCGGGTACTTACAGATAGGAATGGAACAACATGGCACTTACCAAGAAACAGGTCAAGCAGCTGCGAGGCCTGGCCACCAAGCTCAATCCGCTCATCCAGGTCGGCAAGAACGACCTGAGCGAGAACGCCGTCAAGCAGGCGGACGAGACCATCGAAAAGCGAGAGCTCATCAAGTGCTCCGTGCTTGACGGTTCCGGTCTGACGGCCAAGGAGGCCGGCGAGGAGCTTGCCGAACGACTCGGCGCGGAACTCGTCCAGGTCATCGGGAACCGTTTCGTGCTCTACCGCCGTTCCAAGCGCGACGACGTGGAGCACATCCGTCTGGTCCGCGAATAATTGACAGGCGACGATCAAACGCACATATGGCCGTTGAAATGTCGTTTCGTGCGGGAACCGCAGTGGTCTTCCATGCGAAACGACATTTTCATATCGAGGGATATCTTCTCATAAGGGGCTATATCGCATTCGATAGGGCCTACGGCATTCCGCGACATGGGTGGAGAGAAACATCGTCCATGGTTGAGGGCGGGTGCAAGAATGGAACGCATGACTGAAAAGCATGTTGCGAAAAAGACCATCGAAAAGCTGGCTATCGTCGTGGTGACCTACAAGCGTCAGCAGCTGCTCGCCACCCTGTTCGAATCCATTGAAAAGCTCACCGTCGCCCCATGGCGCATCGTCATCGTGGACAACGAGCATTCCGAACAGACCCGCGGCATGGTCGAAGAATTCCGCACCAAAATCACCGGACGATGGGGTTCCACCGTGGCCGACCAGTCCGGCAATGAAAGTCGTGTGGTCTACGCGCCGCAGACCGAGAATCTCGGCGGAGCCGGCGGATTCTCTGCCGGCGTGAAGAAGGCCTATGAGCTGGGCGCCGAATGGTTCTGGGTCATGGATGACGACGTCGCCGTCATGCCGGAGGGCATTGAGCGCCTCGCCAAGTGGACCGACCGCCATGATGTGATTCAGGGCAGCCGGTACGACTATGACGGTGGTCCGTTCTACTGGCAGTACGATTTCATCGTCCCGCTCGGCATCCCGAATCCGATAGCGCCATCCACGTTCGGCCCTGCCGGCTATCGCGTCATGGACACGTTGTGCTTCGAGGGAGGCCTGTTCCGCCGCAACATCGTTGAGAAGATTGGCCTGCCGGATCCCCGCTTCTTCATCTACTGGGACGACACGATGTATGGTTATCGCGCCAGCAAGGTCACCAACCCGATCGTGGTACCCGACGTGGTGCTGCGCCGCACGCGCGAGATTGGCAACTGGGACATCGCTGGAGTTCGCCAGCTCAACTCCACGTCCGACATGAACCGCTACCACATCATGCGCAACCGCGGCTACATGGCCCGTTATTTCATGACATATGGCGATTACCGTCCGCTCTTGTTCGGCTTGGGCACGCTACTGACAGCGGCGAAGGAGCTGATCCGTCTGACGATGGTGGATCGCGAGCATTTCAGAACCGGCATCGTGCAGATCGCCAAAGGCTGGTGGGATTCACGCAAGCTGATGCATGATCCGGACTGGCGCCCGATGCCTCCGTTGAAGTGATTCGCCGGATTATTTCCGTTCGTTCGTCCCGTGCCGATGGGGTCATCCGCACGGGACGAATTCGTTTGCAAAACATACCATCGCGATGTTCACCAAGTTAAGCATTGCAGTTTATGCAATCGCTCTCACCGATTGTGCATGTCGTGCGCGTTTTTGGCTATATTGCGAGTTACCATGGCATCTGCCGGTTCGATTACACCCACTATCTACCTTGAAGAGAGGTCAAAGATGATTGAAACTGCACAGGCGTTCGGCGTTGACATTGGCGGCTCCGGTATTAAGGCCGCTCCGGTCAATCTCGAGAAGGGCGAATTCGCCGAACCGCGTCTGAAGATCCTCACCCCGGAGGTTTCCACTCCGAAGGCCGTCGGCGAGATCGTGCGCCAGCAGCTCGAACACTTCGAGGTTCCCGAATCCGCTCCGGTCGGCATCGCTTTCCCGGCTCCGATTCACGTGGGCGAGAAGCTTGGCTACATGGCCAACTTGGACCAGTCCTGGGTCGGCGTGGACGTCACCGAAGTGTTCTCCGAAGCCTGCGGTCGTCCTGTCACCGTGGTGAATGACGCTGACGCTGCCGGTCTTGCCGAACAGCAGTTCGGCGCTGCGAAGGGCCAGGATGGCCTCGTCATCGCCACCACGCTGGGCACTGGCATCGGCACCGCGCTGATTTTCAACGGACAGCTCATCCCGAACACCGAGCTCGGCCATCTGGAACTTCTCAAGGGCAAGGGTGACGCCGAGAAGTACGCCGCATCCTCGGTCCGCGAGAAGCTCGACATGGGCTACAAGAAGTGGGCGAAGCGCCTGACCAAGTATTACTCCCTCATGGAGTTCTATCTGGATCCGCAGCTGTTCGTCGTCGGCGGCGGCGTGTCCCGCGTCTCCGAGAAGTTCCTGCCGTACATCGACATCAAGACTCCGATTGTCGCGGCCAAGCTGCACAACGAGGCCGGCATCATCGGCGCCGCATACTACGCGAGCGTCAAGCAGCAGTGATGCGCTGACCGATCGAAGCCGTTAAAGGACCGTCCGAAATGCCGGACGGTCCTTTTTCTTTGCCGCCGATGGTCCTGGATGGCTCTGTCGGCAGTCCAAGGAGTAGGGTTGGCATCATGCGTTTTTCCTCAAGAGTCGACATCAGCGAACCCAATCCCATCGCCAAAGCGGAAGCCGCGGCCAAAACGGCCGGCAGAACGCTCGTGAAGCTCAACGACTCCAATCCGACCAGGCACTCGTTGGCGCCGGCCATGGTGCCCGATATCTATTCCGCCGACCCGCGCGGTCAACGATACGCGCGTGAGGCGCTGTCCGCGTTCCTGAACACGCGTGGAGCGTTGCATTGCTCCGCCGAAGACCTGTATATTCTGAGCTCCACATCTGAAGCCTACTCATGGCTCATCAAACTGCTGTGCGACGCCGGCGACGCCGTGCTCGCACCGAAGCCGGGATATCCGCTCATCGAATCAATCGCGCGTCTCGAATGCGTCGACATGATCGAATACCAGCAGCGGTTCGACGGCTCATGGTACATCGACGTGGCGGAGCTGAAAGCCGCGCTGGAAGGTGCGGATGGCGGGCGTATACGGGCCCTGGTGCTCATCAACCCCAACAACCCGACGGGCTCGTACGTCAAACCATCCGAACGTGAGGCGATCGTCGGCCTGTGCAGGGATCACGACGTGGCCATCATCGCCGACGAGGTGTTCTACGATTACGATTTGGAGCCGTTCGACGGCAATGCGCGTCTCGCGGGGGAGACCGGAACGCTCACGTTCGCATTGGACGGCTTTTCGAAGATGCTTGCCGCACCGCACGCCAAAGTCGGCTGGATCCAGGTGTCCGGACCGGACGAGGAAGTGGCGGAGGCCAAGCGCCGTCTCGATGTGATAGCCGACGACTACCTGCCCATGAGCGAGATCGTGGCCAAACGTATCCCCGCGCTGCTGCAGGCCGCGCCCACGCAGACCGAACGTGTACGGCAGCGTGTCCGTGGCAATCTCGCCATGTTGCATGCCATGCTTGACTCCGACGGGCAGGGGCTCGTCAGCGTGCTACGCGCCGAAGGAGGATGGAACGTGCTGCTGCGCGTACCGAGCGTGATCGACGAGAACGATCTCGTGTTGCGCATGATTGAACGTCACGGCGTCTCCGGACAACCCGGCTACTTCTTCGATATGACCTCCAACGGCTATCTGGCCATATCGCTGCTGCCTGAGCCAGGTGATTTCCGCCGCAATGTGCAAGTGATGGTCGACACCGTCAACGAGCTCATCGACGGTGTCGACTGAGATGACCGATTTGGTGGACGGGCCGGACTGCGTGGCCGGCCCGTCCACATGCCATCACGCCTTGGCGGCCTCGTATTTCGAACGGACCAGATCCATATAAAAATCCACTGCGTCGCACGGCGTCCCATCGAACACAACCTTGTGGTCATCGACGACAAGCGTGCGGTCGATCGCGTATTCCGGACGGACGATCAAATCCGTGTCATGCGTTGCGAACACGACCTGCTTGTCATAGCTGAACAATGCCTGTGCCACGCGGGCGGACGACACTTCGTCCAATCCCTTGGTCGGCTCGTCGGCGACGAGCACGGCGGGGGAGAAACTCAACGCGGACGCGATCGCCAATAGGTGCCTTTTCTCCCCATCCAACGAGGAAGCCGGCTCGCGGGATACGGCGGCCAAGTCGAAATGCGCAAACAGATTGCCGATGATTGCCTGGCGTTCGCTTTCCGGCACCTTGTGTTTCCTGAGCGGCAGCTCGACCGCCTCGCGGATGGAAGCAGCTTGGTAATATGCGTTCGGCAGCTCCTCGCGACGCACACGGCCGATCATGTCCTCGACATGTTTCAGCTCCCGTTTCACCGACGGGTCATAGGAGACGCCATCCGCTTCGATACGGACGGTTCCGGATGTGGCGGTCAAGGCACCATCCAACAGTTTCAGCAGTGTTGTCTTGCCAGCGCCGTTCAGACCGATTACCGCCACACGCCTGCAATCGGGCGTGATGTCCAGCGTGGTGGCCTCCAGCCCCACGGCGCCATCCTCATAGGTGTGGGCGGCGGAATCAAGATGGAACGTGACGGACGAGGCCGGTGCGGAACGTTTGCCGGAAAACAGCGAATCGAAGAAACCCATACTGCCGATTGTAACGGACCTTGTGCGAATCCTCTCGCGGGGACCGTGAATGCTTCCGCCAAAGCCGGGACGGAAACACAGGTCAAGCGAAATAGAATCCGGAGAAATCGTACGAGTATACACGGTAAATGTAGCTCGAGCTGAGCGACATCCTGTATTGCGCGACCAGGCTGCCATCCGACGAATACTGGCCGAACAGCCCCTGCATACCGGAATCGACGAGGATATTGCCGTTGCCGAGCTCCTGTGCGGAGGAAACGTATGGGGAATACGGCACGTTGAACGAGGCGACCTCCGTGTAGGTGCCGGCGTTTTCGTCCACCAGATATCTGCGATATTGTGATCGCGCGGTGTCGGAGGAGAATTCCGTGGAGATGCCGTCGATGACCGACCAGTCGAAGTCGGGGCGCGTCAGCGCGGTGCCGTAGTTGTTGTCGAACATGTACAGGTAGTACTGGCCGTCCGGCAGGGAATCGTCGGCGACGTAGGTGATGGAGTGCTGTCCGCCGGTGTCGGAGAAGTCACCATCCTTGTCGAGGAACGCGGATGCCTCTTTCGTGCCGTCCCACACGGATGGCTCTCCAATCATGTAATCCAGTGTCGGCACGCCTTCCAGATCATTGATTTTGATGATGGTGGATGTCTCGCGGGCGGAGAACAGCGCGGAACCGTCGTCCAACAGTTGAATGGTGTTGCAGTGCAGCCAATCCCAACGGTTCTTGGCGGTGGAATCGGATTCATCGGTGCCTGCATGCGTGGTGGATGCCTTGTAGTCGGCGAACATCTCACCGAAATCAAGCAGGCGCGTCACGCTGCCGGTCGTGGTGTCCAGTTTGATGACTTGGTCCTGCACGGCGTTGTCGCTGCGATCGAGTTCGGTGGCGAGCAGCACGATGTTGCCGTCGTCATCCATCGCATAATCATGATGGAGGATATAGCTGGATCCCAGGTCGAGGATCTTCTCGAGTTTGCCGAGCCGGTTCATGCCCACCATGTGATGAGTGGACGCGGAGAACCACATCAGACCGTTGTCATCGAACAACAGTCGGTGCGAACGGTAGTAAAGTACGGGGATTTCGCCTCGCAGTACGCCGTTCGTATCGTAGTAGAACATGAAATCCTGTTCGTCGGAATCATTGCCGAGAATCGTATACAGGCCATCGCCGAGATCCTCGCCATCGTCGGCGGTGACGGTTCGTTCGAGCTGGACTTCCTCGCTGCCGAGCTTCGAAGGCCCCTTGCGTGTGATGGTCTTTGTGCGTGTGCCGCCATTGGCGTCGGTGAGGGTTAACGTGATCGTGTTGGTGACGTCGGGAACGAGTCCGAGCAGTTGGAATTCATGGGTCTTGCTGTATTGCGATTTCTGATACGCGTCGCGTGTGAAATCCGCGTAGCCGTCCGCGTGCACGGTATAGGAGACGGAGACCTCGTCATCAGTGGTGAAATAGACCACCAGTGACGTGGTGTTGGTTCCGTATGGATTCTCGGCCATGAAGATGTTGTCCTCGGTGGCCTTCGACGCGGACTCCGCCTGTCGGAGCTTGTCGTCCGCCATGGTCTGGTATTCCGTGGTGTATACGTTTTCGATACGCGCGTTGAGCCGTTCGATGCGGTTCTTCCTAATCGCGGCGTCGACATTGCCGTAGCTTGCGAAGCAGACGCCCAAGGACACCACGGTGGCGAGAAGGACCGCCATCCAACGGAAAAGACGCGGATGGCTACGTGGCGATGGAATCGGCTTCATGGTTGGCAACTCCTAGGATTCATCTCAGAGCAAAACAATGACATTTGACACCATTGTCGGTGAAACTCAAAGCAACCCGGAAAAAAGATTGTAAAAAACCCGAAAGGAACCTGAATTTTTGCCGAAAAAAGCATCACAGCATCGAAAACCATGATCTCACGTCCAAAAACAGGCCGGGATTGTTGCGCAACAGTTCGTCGTCGCGTCCAGGCAGAAACAGCGACAACAGCGTGATGGCAATCATGAACAACAGCAGCGCGAGGAACCCGGCTCTGACCAGCCAGCGCAGGCGTGGCCGCGCGATGTCCAGCACGCAGGACAACGCAGGCAACGCGGCCAAAGCGAACAACCATCCAAAATCGGTGATGTAGCGCCATCCCAATCCCGCCATACGCGAGTCGAGAACGACAAGCAACAATCCCAACGCCAGACAGGAAACCGACATTTTCCACATGCCACGGCCTTCCGTGCCACGCGCCCCTCGACGCAGGAACGGAACTGCGAAAGCGGCCAAAGCCAATGGCGCGATCGCGAACAAACCTCCTGGCATCGCCTCGGTGAACTCCCAGGACGGCAATGGTGCCGGGCTGACCGCAAGGAAGGGGAATGCGTCCGTGAAGCGCAACGGCAGAAACAGGTAGTAGACGACGGTCAGCACGAGATTCGCCAACGACTGATGGTAGTTGGTCATATCCGTGACAGTCATCTGATAGGACGACCCGAAATCGAAAGGCGACCCAAAGCGGGCCGCATTGTACGCCAGCAAAGGAACGATCACGGCCAGCGCCGGCACCAAAGCCGCCAGCGGGACGCGAAGCAGACACCATGCCGAACAGCGTGGCATCCGCTTCGCGCTGATGGCACGACGGAAAATCTCACGGATTTGCGGCCAGAAGATCACCAACGCCAGCAACGCCACCACAATGAACTGTGGACGGCATCCCAGATTCGCCGCAATGCACACCGAGCCGGCGGCCAGACGGGGAAGCGACAATGATTGCACGACATCATCGCCATTTTCCCCATCGGTCGAAACCGGAACACGTTTCGTGGCGCCCAGCCACAGCCATAATCCAAGAGCGCTCAAAAACAGGGAAGCCGCGATGGGCACAGAGTAGAAGTTCGTTCTGTACCACAGGTACACGCCATTGGATGCCAACAACATAAACACGCACAGCATACTGACCGCGGCCACAGGCATACCAGGACGAATCCTATCCACCATACGGATCACCAGCAGACAACCAAACACCAGAAAACCAAGCATCAGCAACGGCACCGCCGCACCCGATGGCATCATCAACCCGCCGTCGACGAACAACGACGTCACCGCACGATACGGCAGGAACAGCAACAACGCCGGCACCACGCCGAAATACGAATACCAATGACCCCGATAGAACGCGTAATCCCAATACACCGGACCCACACCCTGATCAAGCAGACGTTGACGCGTGCCCACATCATAAGGGTTCGCCGCGTCACGTAACGCATCCGGCGTATCCAAATCCAACCATGTATGACCATCAAGCAACGCTCGGGCCACATAATCATATTGGTCGAAATCATACGTATACATGCCATCCGCATGAAAGCTCAACGGGGCGGCCGCCACCAACTGCCACACCACCACCGCCAAAGTGGCCACCGCGGGCACCGCAAGCAGCACGCCCAGCCATGCACGCTGCCGCACGCTTGACGTGTCCAACGGCACCCGCCACAATCCGGAACCAGGACGCCAAGCTAACACCAACGCCAGCAACGCCAGCATTAAACCAATCCGCAAAGGACTCAACGAAAACGGCACACGCACATTCGCGCGCACCGCCTCAAACGGAACCACCGAACCCTCCGGCTCTAGAATCCGCACACACACCGTTCCCCCGGAAGCGGCCGCTCGCACATACTCCGAACGCGGCGAGGACAACGACACCGCCTCGACCCGACCGGGAAGCCGATTCACATCAGGACGCACCTGAACCGTGGACAGCACATGTGCGCCGCCATCCATCGCCTTGCGCACCGCCTGCGACGAAGCCGGAATAACGCGCACATACTCCGACGAGCCATCCGCATCTACCTGCATGTACGCCTGCGTCGGATCAACAACCTTCAACAGTCCCTCATCCGTCCGTTCCAGACCGGGCCCCAACACGTTAAACGCCGCCGAGGAATCACCCGACGCGGCCACCGACCGCCAAAACGGCATATTGCACAACACGCACTCAATCGCCACCATCACCGCAAAAGCGACTACAATGACCACGCACATACGATGACGAGCCTGAAAACGCTGCTTCGAAAAAGTCACGTCATTATTCTAATGGCTTTATGTCGCGTCGGATTGAAAGAATGGCACACATGTCTCACCACACACCATCTGCTCCGGCAAACCAACCGGAACGCAACCGAACCATGCTCGAACGCGTCAGGCAAGGTGTGCGCCAAATCATCAACCAGACCAAAACGGAACACAGCCACGCCAACCCCTTCGGAAAGGCACTCGGCAAGCCCGACGACATCATCGGCGAACTTACCCGCAACGCCATCCGACTCAACCCGCTCGTCAAACGACACATCATCGACGGATTCAACGACGTGCCGGGAAACCTACGCCTCGGATGGGCCCAACTGCCACAAGCCCACGGCCACGCATTCTCCATCGGACTATTCACCGACAACGACCACTTCGCGCAGATCGCGCTTGCCGACGGCAAGGCACGTGTCTTCGCCGGCACGGACCCGGACATGGATACGCAGGAGCTAGAGCCGCGTCTTGTCTTCGTCAAGGAGGAGACGCTCACCTTGGCCGATGGTCCAAGACTCGGACATCCGGTCAAAGGCAAGCCGAAAACGGTTCATGCCACACAAGGCGGCGTTGTGGGACGCATGACAGGCGGCCGCATGATGTGGCTCGCCTCCTGGCTCAAAACAGGTAACCGCTACACGCTCGAGCAGATGCGCGCCAACCTGCCCGCCGACATGCGCTTCGACCTCGAATACCGGGACGCCATCACCATCGCATTCTTCGCCGCATACATGCTGCCCCAGATGAACGGTCTGCTCATCGGCTTCGGCTCCGGCAACATCTTCCGCAGGCTCAACCGCGAGGCCCCCATGGGCGCTATCCGCCGCTCCATTCGCGACACCATGAGCGCACGCTCGCACGGCATGCGAGTCTCCGGACTGGAAGACTATTTCGCCGACCTGATGCGCGAGGCGCACGCGATCGACGCCGTCCAAGGACTTGAATCAGTGCACGGCGCCGAACCCCTGCACCTGTACACGTCCAGCTACTCCGGTTGCTACTTCTTCGCATGGGACTCGTCACTGCCGTTCCCCGCAGCGCTCCACGCGCTCAACATTGAAGGAAATCTCAACCGTTTCGCCGCGGTCAGCTCATGGCTGGAACGTAACGCGCGCGTCGGAAGCCTGCCCACGGAGGACACTGTCACACGAGCCCAAGCCGCTCAAATCGACTTCGCATTACTGCAAAACCCGGCGTTGATCGCACTGAAACCGGATGACCGGTTCGGTGCGATTCTCGACCCGAACCAGGATGACGGCATCCACGCGGCCGCCCGCCTTGTGGACATCGCAGGCGACTTCAGACGGGAAATCGCGGAAGCGACCACGAATAACACGCTGGGAGATGACCACAGCGCGGACGGAGGCTCCGAATGGGTATACCGTCAGACCATGTCCCGTCTGTTGCGCAGCATGCGCCTGCCATACCGGTTCGACGTCGACTTCAGATGCAACCTCAACGATGGCGAGGTCGCGATCGGCTTCACCTCAGCCGGCGTATCCATGATGCCATCCACCCGATATGATGCCCCACGCCATACTTGGGTGGACCTGACCGCCGCCGAACGCGCGCGTATGAGCGCCGACTACAATCTGCGCGTTGGGCTCATGATGGCCGCACTGAGCTTCGGTGCCGACCCGAATGTCGAAAACGTATCCATGCACATCGACTCGATCGGGCTGGAGGAAGCCGTCGCCGAGCAGGACTCCGCCATCAGCGAGCTGATGAGCGAGGCGCTCAGCGCCTTCGAGCGCATCCGCACCGGAGACATGGGCACGGCCGGATCCAAAGCCGATCCGAAAGACGGTGACTTCCACGGCGACCCGTCACGGCCGACCCTGCCCCGGACCAGCGAAATCATCACGGATCCGGATGACACCGGCACGTCCGACCATACGGACGCGGATGACACGCTCGACAGCCGATTCGAAGATCTGATGAAAGACATCGACTTCGACGAAATGGCGTTCGAAGTGCCGGATGGTTCCACTGACGGCGACAATGACACCGCACACGAGTCGGAATCCAACATGGACGAGGCCAACGGTCTGCCCGACGAAGACGACGACCCAATGGCGCAGCTGCGCAAAAACCCGACCGTGCGCAACCTTGTCACCGTCACCTTCACCCGAAACGAATTCCTGAAACGAATCCAAACCAACGGACTTGCCGACCCCACCGAAACTTACCGCATGTTCGATGCCGAAATGGACGTGGATAGCATTGGAGCGCTGAAGCCCATCGACGCCACTTTCGACCTGCGAGATAGTCGATTCTCGCCAGCCGGCAGCCAAGAGGAGCCCGAACTTTCCGACCTGCGTTTCAATGACCGCACCGCGCAACTCTTCGGTTGCGACGACATGATGGGACTGTCCATTCAACGCGCCGATCTGCTGCAACGTGCGGTAGGGGAATTCCATCGCCTCGCGCAAAGCGACGGTATCGAATCGGTCGACAAGGCCAAACAAGCCATGGACATCATCAACGCCATCAGTGACCCCGAACTGACCGAGCTGGCCCCACAGGTCACCAGTGCGCTGATCGACGGCAACGACACCCCCGACTTCTCCTTCGCGCTTGCCGACTCGCTTGATGCCGACAGGCTCAAGGCCCGCGACCTGCTGTTCTCCGGCGAGATCGACCAGGCCATCGAAACCGCCCAGGCGGCGTTGGATCGCATGGACCAGACGTTCGAGACGAACCCCGGCGTGCCCCGCTACTTCAATTCATACGCGGAACGCGTCATCTACAACCGTATGTTCGCCACCAAGGACGAACGTACGGTGCTCATTCCCGACAACCTGTTCTATATGCACATGGAGCTTGCGGACGTGCTCGCGCAGGTCAAAGGCGTCGACGCGGCCCTGCCCCATCTCAACGCCATGGTCCGCTATGCGCCCGCCTACCCGCTGTCGCATCTCAAGCTCGCCGTGCAGCTGGGACGCGCCGAGGATTGGGATCCGGCGCGTGCGGCCTGTCTCAATGCGCTGAACGTAGCCCTCGACCGTGAGGACGCGTCGTTCGCCTACTACCGGCTTGCCTATGCGGAATGGATGTGCGACCGCTTCGACATCGCGGCCGCCGCGTACATCATGAGCGAGGAAATCGCTCCCGGGCGTATTCCCATGCTGGAAGGTGAGTTGCAGGAGCTGATGGGACGCGCCCAATCGCAGTGCATACCGGTGCCGACGAATGTGCAGGAAGCCATCCACGTGCTTTCCGACGCGGGCTTGCCGGTATGGCCGAACACGCCGGTCGCTCCGCTGATGCATAAAGCTGCGCGTGTCTGCGTGGACGAAGGCATGTTCGTGCCGGCCCGTACTCTCTCGGTCGCGGCGATGCGTATGGATTATGAGGACCGCGACGGCACGGATGTGGTGCAGATGCAGTTCCTGCGTTCTCTGAACAACTGACGTCGGACGACGATAAATCGAACATTTATATGATGATGGATGCCGATTCGGGCGCCTGCGGATGCGACGTGACGGCAACGAATGGAAAGCGGTGGAAATGACGAGTCGTGATGATTCCGAACAGCTGGCGTGGGATTTCGACGCTCCGGAAAGCGCCGGCGATTCCACGGCGGTCGTGGCCGATGAGGGATTGATCTCCTTCGCTCCTGGCAGTGAGCAATGGATTGCGGCATTGCAGCCGACCGATGCCGATGCGATGCGCCTCGACAAACTTGACGTGGCTTCGTTGAATGCCGAAGAGGCCGCGCGTCTGTGGGCGCGCGTGGCCTCTTGGGTGGAATCGGACCAAATCGCATATTATATCGACGACGCTCCCGTATCCTCCGATGCCGCGTACGATGCCCGTCTGCGTTGCCTGCAATCGCTTGAGACACAGTTTCCATCCCTTGACTCGCCGCAATCACCGACCCACCGTGTGGGTGGCACGTTCTCCAATGACTTCGCTTCCGTGCGTCACCCCTCACGCATGATGAGCCTCGATGACGTGTTCTCCCTTGAAGAGCTACGCGAATGGTACGACGGGGTGCTCAAGGGACTGGACTGGCCGGAATCGAAGCCGCTGCCCATGACCTGTGAGGTGAAGATCGATGGTCTTGCGTTGAACCTCATCTACCGCAACGGCGTGCTTGAACAGGGATTGACGCGAGGCGACGGCGTGACCGGTGAGGACATCACACTCAACGTGCGCACCATATCCACCATTCCGCAGAATCTTGCCGGTCCCAAAGAGGACATTCCCGAATTCGTGGAAATTCGCGGCGAAGTGTTCATGCGTTGGGACGATTTCCACACGCTGAATGCCGAGAACGAGGATGCTGGCCGCGCGCCGTTCGCCAATCCGCGCAACGCCGCCGCGGGAAGCCTGCGACAGAAGGATCCGCGCATCACCGCCACTCGCCGCCTGAGCTTCTATGCGCATGGCATCGGTTCGCTGCGTTGGGGCGAAGGACGTGGAAAAGACGGCCATGATGTGGTCAACGACCAGTCCGAAGCCTACGAACTGTACAAAAAGTGGGGCGTCCCGGTCTCTCCCCACAACCGCGAGGTCACGTCGTTCAAGGAAATCCTCGACATGATCGACTATTACGGCGAACACCGAGGTGACATCGAGCACGCGCTCGACGGCATCGTCGTGAAAGTCGACGATCTGGGCCTGCAGCGTTCCCTGGGCGCCACATCACGCGCGCCGCGTTGGGCCATCGCCTACAAGTATCCGCCGGAAGAAGTCAACACCGAACTGCTTGACATCACCGTGCAGGTGGGGCGCACCGGACGCGTGACTCCGGTGGCGATATTGAAACCAGTGTATGTGGCCGGTTCCACCGTATCCCGCACCACATTGCACAACCCATTCGAAGTGGAACGCAAAGGCGTGCTCATAGGAGACACCGTGGTGGTGCGCAAAGCCGGCGATGTCATTCCCGAACTCGTCGGCCCGGTGCTGGAACGCCGCAAGGGACGAGAGGACAAACTGCACAGGTTCGTGATGCCCACGCACTGTCCGAGTTGCGGCACCGAACTCGCCCCGGCCAAGGAAGGGGACAAGGACATCCGTTGCCCTAATGTGGAATCCTGCCCGGCGCAGCTGACCGAACGCATCATCAACCTTGCGTCACGCAAGGCGTTCGACATCGAACATCTGGGAGACCAGTCCGCCATCGCATTGACGAATCCGGAGGAGGACCGCCCGGATTCCATCGACACCTACGCGCCGAACATCACCGAGATTCTTGTGAAGCCTGGCGAAGAGCCGGAACCGTATGAACCGGCAATGGGTCTCGAGCTGCCCGTTCCGCAGACGCCGGTGCTGTCCAGTGAGGCCGGATTGTTCTCATTGACGGCCGATGATCTCAAAGACGTGCGTGTGTGGCGTGAGGCGCCGATCATCGAGATCCATGAATCGACCGCATCGAACGGCAGGACCAGGAAAGTACGCAAACGCGTGGGTGGATCCGGCTTATGGCATCAGGTGCCCGCATTTTGGACGACACCGACTCCGGCGCGCAAACGTAAGGAGACTGATGTCGATACGAATGCGGAGTATCCGCAATACGTCGTGCCGGACGATGCCGTGGTGGTCCGTGAGGAAACGAAGGTAATGCGCGGAGGAACGTCCAGCGTACAACCGGTGTATATCCGCCCGGCGGAGAACACCCGGAAAATGCTGGACGAAATGAATAAGGCCCGGCACGTCGACCTGTGGCGGGTATTGGTGGCGCTGTCCATCCGTCGTCTGGGACCGCCCACTGCACGTACCATCGCCAGCGCGTTCGGAACGTTGGATGCCATCGAACACGCCACGGAGGATGAACTGTCGCAGATCGACGGCATCGGTCCGGAAATCGCCGAATCCGTGGTCAAATGGTTCGCGGCCGCTCGACAGCCCGGCGACTGGCGCGGGGCTGTGCTCGACGCATGGAAGGCCGCCGGCGTGGGAGTGGGACAAGCTCAGACCAGCGGCCTGCCACAGACTCTGTCCGGCAAAACAGTGGTGGTCACCGGCTCACTTGAGGACTTCTCTCGTGATTCCGCCAAGGAAGCCATCGTTCTGCGTGGCGGCAAGGCAGCGGGATCAGTCAGCAGGAAAACGGATTGGGTCGTCGTCGGCGAGAATGCCGGGTCGAAGGCCACGAAGGCCGAAGAATTGGGTATTCCCATGCTCAATGAGGACCAGTTCAAACAACTGCTTGACACGGGAACTGTGGAATAACCGCCGCAATATCTGGCATGCCGTGCCGCGACCCGCTACTCTGGTACGCGGCACAAGGAGGAAACATGAGCGACGAGCGCACCATCGAAGCGCGCATCTATGAACGGTTGAGCAAGGTGATCGACCCCGAATTGGGCAGGTCCGTCACCGATTTGGGCATGATCGCTGCCATTGATGTCACGCCGGTGACAGGTGGAGACGACACGTACGACGTGCGCGTGCGGGTGGAATTGACCGTGGAGGGTTGCCCGCTGTCGCAGGCCATCACCGACCGAATCAATGAAGCGGTTGTCTCATATCCCGACGCCACACTGGTACCCAGCATCGAAGTCGGCTCCATGAGCCAGGACAAACTCAGCCAACTGGTGGCGGGCCTCAAATCGGAGCGCAAGCAGAATCCGTTCAACAAGCCCGGCATCAAAACCCGTATCTTCGCCATCGCATCCGGCAAAGGCGGTGTGGGCAAATCGTCCGTCACCGCCAATCTGGCGGCCACATTCGCGGCGCTCGGCTACGATACCGCCGCCATCGATGCGGATATTTACGGTTTCTCACTGCCACGGCTGTTCGGCGTGCATTCGCAGCCCACGAACCTGAATGGCATGCTCATGCCGGTCAGTGCATGGGGTGTGAAACTGATTTCCATCGGCATGTTCGCCGGAGCTGACAGGGCCATCCTGTGGCGCGGTCCGCGGCTGCAGCGTTCGTTGGAACAGTTCCTGGCCGACGTGTGGTGGGGTGAACCCGACGTGCTGTTGCTTGATTTGGCTCCTGGTACCGGCGACATGGCGATTTCCGTGGCACAGGCCTTGCCGAACGCCGAATTGGTGGTGGTCACCACGCCACAGCCGTCCGCTTCCGACATCGCGGTGCGTTCCGGTCTGGTGGCGTTGCAGGTGCCGATGAAGGTGCGCGGCGTCGTGGAGAACATGAGCTATTACGAGCACAAGGGTGAGAAACTGCGCATCTTTGGAGAAGGAGGAGGCATGCGAGTGTCCGAACAGCTGACACACAGTCTCGGCTATGATGTGCCGTTGCTCGCGCAGCTTCCGCTGGAGCCCGAATTGCGTGAAACCGGCGAGGCGGGACGTCCGGCCGTGTTGACCGAAGAAGGCGCGTTGCGTACGGACGGTATCGGAAAGACATTCAAAGGACTTGCCGAAGCGCTGATGCGCATGCCGGCCTAGGGTTCCGATTGAGTGATTCGCCGTCGATTCACATATCGTCGGCGAATCACGAAGTGAGACGATTCCGGCGTATATCCTGGGATGCATGTAATGTCGGGGCCAGACACGGGGGCTATATGGCTGAGAAGAAGCAACCGCTTCGACCGTATGAACGTATACCGGACAATGCCGGCGCACGGACGTCATCCGAATGCCCGTGCCTTATCTAAGAGAGAAAGGCGCATTTCCTATGACTGAGCAAGAACAGTCTTCCGCAATTCGCAAGCACAGCAACAAGTGGCGTGTGGTCGATATCGTCGTGACCGCCATCATCGCCGTCGCATCCGGCGTGATTTTCTGGGGATGGGACATCGTCTGTACCGCTCCATTTGGCCATCTTCGAAGCTGTGACCCCCGGTTTTGAGGGACTGCTCAACGCTTTCTGGCTGTTCGCCGGTCCTCTGGCCGCCATTATCGTACGCAAGCCCGGTGCCGCGCTGTTCGCGGAGACCCTTGCCGCGGCGATTGAACTCACCATGGGCAACCAGTGGGGCGTCGGCGGCTCCCTGATTGTCGGCATCATGCAGGGACTTGGCGCCGAAATCGGTTTCGCGATCTTCGCATACAAGAAGTGGAATCCACTGTCCTCTGCCATTTCTGGTGCTCTCGCGGGCATCGGCTGTGGTCTGTACTACTGGCTCACCAATCCGGCTTGGAACGCGTTGCGTGTCAGCATCTACCTAGGCACGTCCATCATCTCTGGAGCGGTGCTTGCTGGTGTGGTGATGTATTTCCTGCAGGTGGCCATCGCCAAGACCGGTGTGCTTGACCGTTTCGAATCCGGTCGCACGCAGGAACTGGTCTGACCTGCCGATGAGGAGTGAATCCCGCATGCCGCTATGGTGTTGCGGGATTTTTCTTGTGTCATCGCAGGACATGATGGGGAGATACGGCATGGTGGGCAACAGAAAGGGCGATGAATGACTACTGATGTTCAGAATATGACCGCGGCCCGGGTGACCGCGCATGATTGGGGATGGAGACATGCCTCACGTAAGGATTTCGCGTTGCGGCATGTCGACTTCGACATCAAGCCGGGGGAGCGTGTGCTGCTGCTCGGCGCTTCCGGGGCGGGAAAATCAACGTTGATGTCCGGCATGGCCGGCGTGCTTGGCGGCGATGATGAGGGCGAGCGGGAAGGCGAGCTGCTTATCGACGGCGTCGATGCCCGCGAGACGCGTGGCCGTTGCGGTCTTGTGCTTCAGGATCCTGATTCGCAGACGATTCTGGAACGAGTAGGCGATGACACCGCATTCGGCTGTGAGAATCTGAATCTGCCGAAGGATGAGATCTGGCGTCGAGCTCGGGCTGCTCTCGATCTTGTCGGACTCGACTACATGCCGTTCGACCGTTCGACGAGAGGGCTTTCCGGCGGCCAACGCCAACGTCTTGCACTGGCTGGCGTGTTGGCCATGCATCCCGGACTGTTGTTGCTTGACGAGCCCACCGCCAATCTTGACCCGGATGGTGTCAAGGAAGTGCACGATGCCGTCCGCCGTGTGCTCGAGCAGACCCATGAGACGCTGGTGGTGGTGGAGCACCACATCGACGTGTGGCTCGACTTGGTGGACCGCGTCATCGTGCTTGGCAAGCCTGAGAAGGATTCGCACGTCGGTGGAGTGATAGCCGATGGCGCTCCGGATGAGGTGTTTGGCCGCATGTCGCGGACGCTTGCCGATGGTGGAGCATGGGTTCCGGGACGTGCCATAGAAAGCCACGCGCCCCGCCCAGAGCACCGTGAGCCACATGATGTAGTGCTGTACACGAAGGATTTGAGCTTCGGCTATGATTCCCCTCTCGGCGAGCATGTCGATTTGCAATTCCATGCCGGCGAGGTGACCGCGTTGATTGGTCAGAACGGTGCGGGCAAATCCACGCTTGGTCTTACTCTGGCAGGTCTGCTCCAGCCGATTGCCGGACGGGTATGCATGGTGGACAATCTTGTGCCTGACCATCGTGAGAATAATGTGACCACATGGAAAAGCCGTGAATTGCTGGGCCGTGTCGGCATGGTGTTCCAGGAACCTGAACACCAGTTCGTGGCGGCCACTGTACGCGACGAAGTGGCCATCGGTCCCAAAACCATGGGAAAGTCCGATGCGGAGGCATATGCCATTGCGGACACGCTGCTGGAACGGCTGCAGCTCTCCCGTTTCGCCAAGGCGAACCCATTCACCCTGTCGGGCGGTGAAAAAAGAAGGCTGTCTGTGGCGTCCATGCTTGCCGCTGCACCGAAAGTACTGGTCATGGACGAACCGACGTTCGGGCAGGATTTCGTCACATGGACCAGCATGGTCCGGCTTATCGCCGGCGTACGCGATCAAGGGTGCTCGGTAATCATGATCACCCATGACGAGCCGCTCATTACGGCGTTGGGTGCACGTCGCATTCTGGTCAGCGTGGGGGAGTGAAATGGAAGAGGTCAACAATAACGACGGACAGACTGTGAACGGACAGGTGGAGACCATCACCGTGGTGTCCCACAAGAACCGCCGCAAGGATGCGAAGCCGGCGTCACCGTCATGGTTCGTGGCGAAGCTTAATCCGGTGAGTCGCTTCATCGGTGCCCTGCTGCTGTGCATTCCGATGTTCTTCACACTGGATGTCGTTTCGGCGTCCGTGGCGTTCGGATTGGAGATGCTTCTGCTGTGGATCGGCGGCGTGGCTCCCTGGACGGTACTGCGTAAGACCTGGCCCGTTTGGATAGCGGCCGCGGGCAGCTTCATCTCCGTGGCATTGTACGGCAAGACCTCCGGCGAGGTGCTGATCAACCTAGGCGGAATAATCGTTGTCTCCCAAGGCTCTCTCTATCTGGCGTTGGCCACGTTCCTGCGTGTCGCCGCAATTGCAGTGCCGGGCGTGATTCTGGCTTTGGGCCTTGATCCAACCGATCTCGCCGACGGTCTTGTGCAGATTCTGCATCTGCCGCAACGTTTCGTATATGGTGGTCTTGCTGGTATGCGCATGTTCACACTGCTGCAGGACGATTGGCGTGCGCTCGGCCAATTGCGTCGTTCGCGTGGTCTTGGCGACGGCAGTACCATCAAACGTGTTTTCTCACAGGCATTCAGCCTGCTCGTCGTCTCCATCAGACGTGGTACGAAACTCGCCACCGCCATGGAAGCCCGAGGGTTCGGCTCCGACGCGCCGCGTAGCCAGGCGAGGGAATCGAGACTGCATGCGGCCGACTGGCTGTTTTATGCCATCTGCATTGCCGTGCCGGCAATCGCATTGATCACGGCATATTGCACAGGTTATTGGCATTGGGCGTTCGACAACGTATCCAGCTGATGGTCGGATGCCTGATTCGAAAAAACGCTTCCCGCGAATGTCCTGATAAGGATGACGCGGGGAGCGTTTTTCGTCAATGCGGATTCATGGAATCCCATCCGCGGGCAAATGACTATCTGGCGAGTTTGTCAAGCAGCAGTGCCTCGGTGATGACGTTGTTCTTCAATGCCGGCAAACTGATGGATTCGTTCGGGCTGTGTGCGTTGGCTTTCGGATCTTCCGGACCGGTGACAAGTACCTGCGCCTTCGGGAAGATGCGTTGCAATTCCGGAATGAACGGAATGGAGCCGCCTTCGCCCTTGTTGACCGGAGCCACACCGAAGGCCTCCTCCATGGCGTCCATGGCGTCCTTGGTGGCTTCGGCATCCGGATCCATGGCCCAGCCCATGCCGTTGTCAAGCTTATCCACCCACACTTCGGCACCGAACGGCGCGTGCTCCACCATGAACGAGGCCAACGCGTCCTGCGCCTCCTCCGGACGCTGGTTCGGCGCGGTGCGCAGGCTCAGACGGAACGTGGTCTCGGGGGAGATGACGTTGAAGGATCCTTCCACAGGATGCGCGTCGAAACCTATGACGGTGACGCTCGGCTTGGTCCACAGACGGGAAGCCAACGAGCCGGTACCGGCGAAACGATACGATTCGACGGTACCCGCATCCGCGCGCACGGTCGCCTCATCCATATCGCGCTGCAGACCGCCGACCGGTTCTTCGGAAGCGATGCCAGGCACCGCCAAATCGCCGTTTTCGTCATACATGGAGGAAATCAGCATCGCCGCGAGCGTGTTCGCGTCGAGGATCGGACCTCCGTATTGGCCGGAATGCACCGGATGCTCCAAAGCCTTGACATGCACATCGATATCGGTGTTGCCACGCAGCGAGGTGGTCAACGACGGAATCTCGGCGGACCAGTTGCCAGAATCGGCCACGATGATCACATCGGAATCGAACTCGTCCCTGTGGTCTTCAATGAATGGGATGAAACTCGGCGAGCCCATCTCCTCTTCGCCTTCGATGAACACCTTGATGTTCACCTTCAGTTCGTCGCCCAGTGCCTTCAGAGCACCGGAATGAATCGCGATTCCGCCGCCGTCATCCGCGGCGCCACGACCGTACAGTCGCGTGTCGATTTCAGTGCCGACGAACGGATCGGTGTTCCATGCGTTCGGATCAGGCACCGGTTGCACGTCATGATGCGCATACAGCAGTACGGTCGGTGCGTCGTCATCGACGATTTTCGATCCGATGACTTCCCATGCGCCCGGCGTGCCGTCAGGATTGCGCGATTGCGCGACCTTGGCGTCGACGCCGACCTCGCGTAGCTGCTCCGCAACGAATTCGGCGGAACGTTTCATATGATCCGCGGTGATGCCTTTCGCGGAAATCGATTGCAATGCTATCTTCTTGTTCAACACGTCGACGATGCGGCTGAAATCCGCCTCGACGCGTGCGCGAATCTCCTCGGCACGTGAATCTGCCATAATCCCGATACTCCCTATACAACATATGTACGCGTCATGGACGCGGTCGAATTTCGTTAACGAGTGACTATTGTATCCGGCTGCCATGGCCCGTCCAACCGGTTTCAGAAGCGGTGTCGGGGACTTTGCCGGGCGTCGATACGTCACCTTACGCTCTATAGGCATGAGTTTGTTTAGCAAGAAGGAGCAGCCTGCTCAGGAGGCCGCTGAGGACCAAAGCGAAAAGCCGACGTCCGGCAAAGGCCGTCCGACCCCGAAACGCAAGGACGCCCAGGCGCAGAACCTCCGTCCGCTCGTACCTAAGGATCGCGAGGCGAGCCGTAAGGCTGCGAAAGCCCGTATGCGCGCGCGTGAAAACGCCGAATACGATGCCATGCAGAGTGGTGACATCAACCATATGCCGAAATCGGAGCGTCTGCCATGGCGCGTCTACATCCGCGACTATGTCGACGCCCGTTTCAATCTGGGAGAATTCTTCATCCCGGTGGCGTTCATCATCCTTATCGGTTCCATGATCGTTACCTATGCGTGGCCTGCCATGGCATTGCCGCTCATGCTGATTATGTACGTTTATCTGTTCGCCGTGATCATCGATGTGGTGATTATGTGGCGCAAACTCAAGAAGAAGCTCATCGAGAAGTTCGGCGAGCAGTCCGTGGCCAAGGGTATGCGTTCCGGCTCTTACGCGTGGAGCCGTGCCATCCAGATTCGCCGTTGGAGGCTTCCGAAGCCTCGCTATCCGAAGCGCGGACATTGGCCGGAGTGACTTGCAGCGAACAAGTCGCCATTTTTTCAAGCCGTCAGCGAACAGCCGACGGCTTTTCCATTACCATGGAAGATATTATGTGCCGGGGGAAATCATTCGCTCCGCCGGCGCGTGCTCGTATCAATGAGGAATGAATCGGGATTTAACAATGGCTCAACAGCATTTCGATATCGCTATCATCGGAGCTGGCCCAGGCGGCTATTCCACGGCGTTACGTGCCGCGGAACTTGGTAAAACGGTGGCGTTGATTGAAAAGGACGCGACGCTCGGCGGCACATGTCTCAACCGCGGCTGCATTCCATCGAAGGCGCTATTGACCGCCGTCCATAGCGTCGAAACCATACGCAATGCCGAACGTATGGGCATTAACGCCTCGTTGCAAAGCATCGATTTCGGCAAGTTGCGTGATTTCCGCGTTTCCACGGTGGAAACGATGACGAAGGGATTGATGGGACTGCTGGCGCATCGCGGCGTCACCGTATTTCGGGGAGATGCTGTGTTGCGTGGTGCGCACACGGTGGATATCCTGCCCGCTCAGGGGCAGACGCATGTATTGCGGTCCGTAAAGGCTGAGGTCTTCGAGCCCACTGATACGCGATTCACAATTGTCGCAGATGATATCGTGTTGGCAACCGGTTCGCGGCCCCTCGCATTGCCCGATAATCCTTTCACTGGCGCTTTGATTGATTCCACCCAGGCTTTGGAACTGAACACGCTTCCCGCCAGCGCGGTCATTGTCGGAGCGGGCGCGGTGGCGTTGGAATTCGCGTCGCTGTGGAACGCCGCTGGTTGCAAGGTGACGTTGCTGATTCGCAAGGATCGGGTGCTCTCCACTTGGGAACGCCGCACGTCGATGACGCTGACGCGCGAATTGAAACGCAGGGGAGTGGAGGTGATCACGCGCACTGCTGTGGAGCATGTGGACACCGGAGCGAATCTGGGCGCTACCGTGCATTATCGGCAGAACGATTCCACGGAAGAGCGCGTCGCATATGGCGAGGTGGTTCTTGCCGCCATTGGCCGTGTGCCGAACACCGATGCAGACTGGTTCCGTTCCAGCGGTCTTGCGCTTGACGACCGCGGTTATGTCGTCGTCGATGGATTCGGACATACGAATCTTGATGGCGTGTGGGCTTTGGGAGACATCACTCCCGGACATGCGCTGGCGCATCGTGCGTTCGAACAGGGCATCACCATCGCCGAAAAGATCGCCGGACTCGACCCAAAGCCGGTACTTGATGAAACCGTGCCTCAGGTGGTGTTCTCCTTCCCGGAGGCTGCAAGCGTCGGACTGACGCTCGACCAAGCGAAAACCCGTGAGAATGTGCTGGAGCCTGAAGAAACAGCCTATCCGATGCTGTCCAACGCGCGCATGCTGATGAGTGGCGAAGGCGGATCGATGACCATCGTCAGCGGCGAATTCGCCGACGAGCCAAACAAACGAGTGGTGCTCGGCATGCATATCGTCAGTCCGATCGCAAGCGATCTCATCGCGGAAGCCGAGCAATTGGTCGGCAATCATGTGCCACTCGCCGATGCCGCACGATTGATTCATCCGCATCCCACATTCAGTGAGACGCTCGGCGAGGCGCTGCTCAAAGCGGACGGGCGGCCATTGCATACGAGATAGGGTGTGCGGGAAGGTGCGCACGATGGTATGGCCGCACACCAAATGGCATGGTTCCTGATAGACTACCATCCCAGTGCGTGTAAACGAACCGTCAAGCGAGGAAGTCGATGGCAGATAAAGCAGAGAAAAAGAAGCAGAAAAAGCAAAGCACCATCAGCCAGATCATTCAGATCTTCAAGTACACCCACGCTGAGGACAAGGCACTCCCGTGGCTGTGCGGAGGTGTTTTTGTGGCACCTATCATCGTGTTCGTCGTGCTGGGCATCGTATTCAAATGGTCGGTGATCGGTTGGATCACCTCCATGATTCTTGCGATTCTGCTGGGTGTCCTGTTCGCCACCATGATGCTCACCAGGCGCGCCGACAAGGTCGGTTATGCCAAAATCGAAGGTCGACCGGGCGCGGCCATCAGCGTGCTCGGCAACATCAACAAGGCCGGCTTCAACTTTCCGCAGGAGCCCGTGTGGGTCGATCCGAAGACCAAGGATGCCATTTGGCGTGGTACAGGCTACAACGGCATTTATCTGCTGGGCGAAGGCGAGTATGGTCGTGTCAAGCGTGCCATGGATCGTCAGGAGCAGCGCATCAAGGGCGTGACCGCCGGCTCTGATATTCCGGTCTATCGCATGTACGTCGGCACTGGTGAGAACCAGACCCGGCTCAAGGATGTGCGTAAGGTCCTGCTCAAGTTCAAGAGCTACCAGCCGACCCATCACAAGAACAAGCTGATGGCCGCCATCCATCCGAAGACACGTTTTGTGCTTACCAAGACCGAGCTCACCGTGCTTAACGAGCGTTTGCGTACTCTGCAGCTGAAGAACGGTATGAGCGTGCCGAAGGGCGTCGATCCCATGCATCCGCAGCGTATCAGCCGTCGTGCGATGCGCGGCCGCTGACCGGACGGAATCACGTCTTATTTATTATGGAAAAGCTCCGATCTCGTCATGTGATCGGAGCTTTTCCATATTCGGCACGCATTCATGTCCACTAATTGAACGTCGATTGCCTTACTTGGAAGACGGCATGCGAACGTTTGTAACAATCGAATCCCGTTTTTCCGCGAAATCACCCTCCGAATATGTCATTACGAAACATTCTCGTAACCCAAGTGGCGAGTGAGCGAAACGAGCGGCCATAGACTAAGAGCCTGTAAGCAACTTATTCGAAAGGAGCGGTCCCGTGACTGCACTTGAAACCAAGGCTGATGCTGAGGCCCTTATCAACAAGGAAGGCATTGAATATGTCTCCGTTCGCTTCACTGATCTGATCGGTGTTCAGCAGCACTTCACCGTGCCGGCAAGCGAATTCCTGAAGGATGCCTTCACCGACGGCATGCCGTTCGATGGTTCTTCCGTGGAAGGCTTCCAGGCTATCAACGAGTCCGACATGAAGCTGGTGCCGGATGTTTCCACCGCATTCATCGACCCGTTCCGCAAGCACAAGACCCTTGACGTGGCCTTCTCCATCGTCGATCCGCTGACTGACGAGCCGTACTCCCGTGATCCGCGTCAGGTCGCAGGCAAGGCAGAGGCTTACCTGAAGTCCACCGGTATCGCCGACACCGCTTCTTTCGCTCCGGAAGCCGAGTTCTTCATCTTCGACAAGGTGCGCTTCGAGAACTCCATGCAGCGTTCCTTCTACGAGGTGGACTCCATCGAGGCTCCGTGGAACTCCGGCATCGACACCGAAGACGACGGCACCCCGAACATCGCGTTCAAGAACCGTGTCAAGAAGGGCTACTTCCCGGTTCCTCCGATCGATCACACCCAGGATTTGCGCGACGACATGGTCGCCAACCTGCAGAAGGTCGGCCTGATTCTCGAGCGCTCCCACCACGAGGTTGCCGGCGCTGGTCAGCAGGAGATTAACTATCGCTTCAACTCCCTGCAGCATGCAGGCGATGACCTGATGAAGTACAAGTACGTTGTCCACGAGACCGCCGCCCTGGCAGGCAAGGCCGCGACCTTCATGCCGAAGCCGATCGCAGGCGACAATGGTACCGGCATGCACTGCCACCAGTCCCTGTGGAAGGACGGCAAGCCGCTGTTCTACGACGAGAAGAACTACGGTGGTCTGTCTGACATCGCCCGTTGGTACATCGGCGGCCTGATTAAGCACTCTTCCTCCGTGCTGGCCTTCACCAACCCGTCTCTGAACTCCTATCACCGTCTGGTTCCGGGCTTCGAGGCGCCGGTCAACTTGGTATACTCCGCTCGTAACCGTTCCGCCGCTATCCGTATCCCGCTGGCTGGCACCTCTCCGGCTGCGAAGCGTATCGAGTTCCGTGCTCCGGATCCGTCCTGCAACCCGTTCCTCGCCTTCTCCGCACAGCTGATGGCTGGCCTGGACGGCATCCTGAACCACATCGAGCCTCCGGCACCGGTCGACAAGGATCTGTACGAGCTGCCGCCGGAAGAGCATGCAGGCATCAAGCAGGTCCCGAGCTCCTTGGCCGAAGCCATGGACGCCCTTGAGGAGGATCATGACTTCCTCACCGCAGGCGACGTCTTCACTGATGACCTGATTGAGACTTGGCTGGGCATCAAGCGTGGTGAAATCGACCAGGCTCGCCTGGCTCCGACCCCGCTGGAGTACGAGCTGTACTTCCACATCTGATAGCCACGGCCCCTGAGCCCTACTGCCGGTTGGAAAACGGCGGTTTCAGAATAACTCAGGTCACTTATAAGTCACTTATCCGTGGCTTCGAAACGCGCAAGGCCTCCACAAGGACCGTCATGGTCCGCGTGGAGGCCTTGCGCGTTCCCTTACTCCGGGCTGCCCGGCAGGGACTCCAGCCAGTCGTCCAGGTCGCGCCGCCGGATGCGCATGATGGTCGTGTACGCGTAGCAGGCGATGAGGTCGCCGCGGCGCACGGCCTGCCTGATGTTCGCCTCCGTCAGCCCGGTCAGCGCGGCCGCCTCCGGCACGCCCAGCAGCGGGCGGTGCTCGATGGGGACGAACGGTTTCTCCTTGGGGGCCGATGATTTCTTCTGTGGTTCCGTCATGGCGATGGCTATGCGTCGCGCGACGCATAGCCGTGTGGTATGGGAATATCACGATTCATAAGGAAAATGCCGGGGGGGGGGCTTGCGCTCCCGGCCCTGATCACGCTGCTGGGACTGCTGACCGCGTTCGTTACGCCGGTCGCGTCGGCGGCGAGCACGTATGACATCACGGACGTCGGGGATGCGAGCTGGGTCAGCGTCACGGATGCGGACGGCAAGGAGCTGTCCGGATTAACCACTGAGGCGTCCAATGTGCCGGTGACGGCCACCATCCATATCGACATCAATGACATGGCGGCGCTTAAGGAGGGCGATGTCGTGACGGTCGGCATGTCCGCCACGAAGGGCAGCCACTTCTGGCCCAACCTTTTCACCAATACCAATCTACCCGCGTATTTTGTGGACGGTTCGGGCCGACAGGTATTCAGCGTCCGTGTACATGACGTGCGTACCTTGCTGCTTGTCCGTACGGGCGAGTAGGCCCAGGGTGGTTTTTCGGTCGCGTTTGATGTGAAGAGCACATTATGGGGCGACAGCGCGGCGACCACCAGCGAATGGCGCATCGGCAAGAGCTCCGTCTACACGTTTGCCAGCCGGCCGGCCAAAAGCAGCCCCTGCAGGTCTAATGGGATCTATCCCGGCATGGGTGTGTCCAATGGCGCCATCAATCTCAGCGTCTGGGCCGACAACTGCGCGTCAATGGCGACCGTCGCCAAGGACGGCGACACGTCCGCCATTGGCACGGGAGATGTCGTCGCATGGTTCCACGCCACTCCGGAGACAGGGCGGATAACAAAAGCCGATCTTTGGGCGTGGGGCTACTGGGTCGAAAGGGCTTATGATGAGAACACGCCGGGTGCCACCTATGATGTCCGCGACAATGCGAATTATCTTGCCCGGGACACTGATGTGAATGTGTCCACGTTCGATGCGGCGAAGACGAACCTGAAGCCCGGACACTATGCCATCCAGACACTTCCCGACGGCTCCCTTGCGGTCGCATGCAACTACGGCTCCCGCCTGCCTGGATTGGAGAACAGTCTGCAGGTCCGGAACATAGGCGACGAGACCACGCTGAAGCTGTTGGCGAAGACCGGACATATCTGGCAGAACGCGCAGTTTGGTGTCTTCCTTCATTTCGCCGACGAGTCCATCCCTAACCGCGTCAAGGTCGAGATGCAGTCCACCGAATCCGCCTACCAGACCAAGACCCTGACCACCAAGCCGATAGAGCCTCCGATCGGCCAGGGCCAGTCCGCCATCCGCTACGACCCCAACGGCGGCGACGGCGACGCCTTCAAGAAGGTCGGCGACCCCGGCACTGCCGCCACCACGGCGGAGGCCGGCGTCTTCCTGCGCCAAGGTTACACGTTCGCGGGCTGGAACACCAAAGCCGATGGCTCGGGCACGGCCTATCAGGCCGGCGCGGCCATCGCCTATCCGGCCGAGGGCGACACCATGACCCTGTACGCGCAGTGGACGCCGGTAGCCTACAAGGTCCGCTTCGACGGCAACAGGGCCACGTCCGGCTCCATGGCCGACCTGAAGGCCACGTACGACGCGAGGGCCGCGTTTCCCGCCAACAGGTACGCCAGAGCCGGTTATGCGTTCGCCGGTTGGAACACGAAGCCGGACGGCAGTGGCACGTCCTACAGGGACAGGGCCGACATCGTGAACCTGTCGTCCACGCGGGACGACGTCGTGGTCCTGTACGCGCAATGGCGTGGACTGGTGACGGTGCTGCCCGACACGGGCGGCCATGCCACCCATGCGCCGCTGATCGTCGGCGGTATCGTCACCGCCGCGGCTTCGGCTCTCGCCGTGGTCGCCCGCCGCCGCGCCAGTCGCCACGCGGCCTGACGGGGACGCATGACGTGGGCATGGACGACATCAGAAAAGGCATACCGTATGTTCCCTCCGACCCAGGTTTCTACCGTGAGGACGGCCTCGTCGATTGGCTGCGCACGCAGGAGGGCATCTGGCTCCACTCCGTCTTCCCGTGCAACGCGCGGTGGACGCTGGACGCCTCCCGCATGGGGCCGCGGCCGTTCATGGTGAGGCTGACGCCGATTGATTTCGGGGACCTCGACCAGTACGATGCCGCGCCCGAAGACGCGGGCTTCTGGTTCGACGACCGCGGGCCCATATTGTGGCTGCGCACCATAGAGGGGATATGGCTGGTCGCGGACCTGGAGGCGCCCTATTGGTGGTCTCTGGACGTGAACGGCATGCCCGCCGTGGACATGGCGCACCTGCACGCGGTCACGCTGGCCGAGGCCCGGGCGCTGGTCAACACCGTCGAGGTGGAGGGCATCGACCCATTGGACACGTACGACGGGATCGCGGGCACGCCGGGGGAGTAGGCGGACGGACGAAAGGCGCCCCGGAGCCGGAATGGACGGCTCCGGGGCGCCTTCGTCGTCTTTCGGGCGAGACGTGCCGGCCGCGTCCGGCGAAAGGAGAAGGACCCCGCCCGAGGATATGGGCACCAAGAACGAACGGGCGGGGCCCCGCGCGGGCGGTTTCGGGGAAGACTCGGAAAGGTGGAACCGAAAACCGCCCGCGACGCTCCCCATGCGTCCCGCGGCGGGGACGGTCAGCGAGCCTTCTTCCTCGACGCGTGCCGCATGATCTGGACGGTCGGATGCAGGGCGGCCATGAGCAGCAGGGTCAGGGCCGTCGCGACGGCGAGCAGGAGCAGCATGCCCTTCACGTCCATCTGGCGTTCGGCGGCGCGGGCTTCGTCGTCGTAGGGGACGCGGTGGGCGCGGACGATGAGCCGGCGCGTGTTGAGGCCCGGCGGGTCGCAGGTGTACAGGGTCAGCAGGGTGTGGCCGCCGTCGGCCTTCAGCGCCCGCCGCTCGGACGCGGAGCCGGGGTCTACGGTCCAGCGGCGGTCGACCCGCCATGCGACGGTGCGGCCGCCCGCGTCCGTGTATATCATGTCGCCCCGGTCCAGCTCGCCGACGCGGTAGAACAGGAGCCGCACGTCGAGCCCGCGGTGGGCGGCGATGACGCTGTTGCCCGGGTCGCCGACGGGCAGCGTGGTGCCGTGGATGTGGCCCGCGCCCTGCTCGAGCGTGCCCGCGGACGTGCCGTGCCCTATCGGCAGGTCGACGCCGATGGACGGTATGCGGATGCGCGCCATGGCGTCGCCCGCGCCCAACTGGCTTAGATAGTCCCTGTCGGACTTCCACGCGGGCGTGTCCGTGCCGGAGAACGGGTCGGCGGCCTCTCCGACCGCGACGGAGCCGCCGTCGGAGAGCAGTTTTTTGTCGTAGCGGGCGGCCCGGGCGAGCATGGCCGAGTCCTGACCGCCGGACGTGTCCACCCGGGTGCCGGGGTCGTAGGTGATGGCGAGCATGGCGAGCAGCGGGCTGGACAGCAGCAGCGCGCCGACGACCATGAGGATGACGCCGCCGGCGGACCAGCCGCGCGGGACGCGCCTCCGGTGGCGTGGGGACGGGCCGTCGATGATGACGTCCCAGGATGGCTGGATATGGGCGGTGGGCATGCGATATGGCTATGCGTCGTCGGCCATGCCGGAAGACGGGAACGCCCCCGGCTCCAAACGGAACCGGGGGCGTTCTCCTATGACCCTATGGCCTTCAGGTCCTTGTCAGGCCCTGCGGCGGCGGGACACGATGGCCGCGCCGATGGCGAGCAGGGCAAGACCCGTGGCCATGGCCGCGCCGAACAGGACGGTGCCGCCGGTCTTGGCGAGCATCACGTTGATCGGCTGGTTCAACAGGGTCAGGTCGGCCGGCACCCAGCTGGTCTTGTCGTCCGCGTAGTACTTCTTGGACGCGTCCTGGCCGCTCCACTTGGCGGTCTGGCTTCCGACGGCCTTGGTGATGGTCAGGCCGGCGGGCAGCTTGGACGTGTCGGCGCGGAAGGTGAGCATCGGACGCACGAGCGGGACGATGCTGTTGTTCTGGGTGATGGTCTCGGTCGCCTCGGTCTGCGCGTCCGGGGTGACGTAGTTGGACTTGTCGTCGGCGAACTTCGCGGCGATGGTGATGTCCTCGGAGCTCTTCAGCGGCTGGTAGTCGGTCGGGGCCTTGGTCTCCTTGAGCGTGTAGGTGCCCAGGTCGAGGCCGCGCAGGCGGAGCAGGCCTTCCGGGCCGGTGACCACGTGGTTGGAGCCGTTCTCGCCCGGCTTCGCCTCACGGTAGACGCCGTCGGACACCTTGACGAGCTTCAGCGCGGAGCCGTTGGCCTTCGCGTCGGAGGCGTTGCCGTTGTCCTTGACGGTCACGTCGAACTCGGCGCCCGCGAGTCCCTTGTAGGAGGTGGCGGCGCGCTTGTGCAGGTCGATGTCGTAGGTCCACTGCTTGACGACCACGTCCGGCGTGGTGGTGGTGCGTCCGCTGGTCACGTCCTCGGGCTGGTTGCTGTAGACCAGATGGTTGCGGTTGTTGACCTTGTTGCCGTTGTCAAGCGCCTTCTCGGTGACCTGCGCGGTGTACTTGATCTCCACCTGATGGCCGTACAGCGTCTTGGTCTTGTCGTTGGCGGCCAGGTCGCCGTAGTGGTTGACGAGCCACTTGCCGAGTCCGATGACCATGTGGCTGGCGTCGCCGTCCTGCTGGTCGAGGTAGTACCACGCCTCGGCGGTCTCGGTGGTCTGTCCGTTGGCGGACGCGCTGTTCGCGCCGGCCGGCATGTCCGGCAGGGAGGCCACTTCGGTCAGCGGGATGGACACGGTCTTGCCGGTCGTGTCGGTGATGGTCGCGGTCGGGACGGAGTTGATCTTCAGTCCCTTGGTGGTCTGGTCCTCGACGCGGTAGGTGTAGATCCACGGGCGTCCGTTGTCCTTGGCGTTGCGGTAGGCGCTCAGGTCGGGCACGCGGTAGTGGACGACGTACGGGATGACGTCGCCGACGTCGGACGCGTTGTCCGCCGCGTCCTTGCCGGTCGTCAGGGACTCGTCGCGCTTCTTCGGCGGGTTCTGGTCGCCGGTCGGCAGGACCTCCTGGTCGTCGACGTTCTTGATGGTGATCTCGCCCAGCTTGCCGGTGGAGCCGAGCTTGTCGCGGTCCATCGGCTGGTTGTAGCCGTCGACGGTCGCCAGATCGGCGTCGGACGGCTTGGACGGGACGATCATCGGCTGCGCGGAGCCCACGTTGTACGTGGCGTTGAGTCCGTTGAGCGTGCCGGTCCAGGTGGTGTCGCCGCCGGTGTCGAGGATCAGGTAGACGCCGGAGTCGTCGATCGGGATGGTGCAGGAGGCGCCGGCCCCGCAGGTCACGGTCGCGGAGTGCGGCTGGGCCTTGACGGCCGCCAGGGCGGTGGCGTCCTTGACGATGGAGTCGGCGAACTCGCGGACGGTGCCGACGTACGCCTTGTCGGGGCTGTTGGTGCCCATGTGCTGCGGGCCGGACTCGTTCCAGCCGAAGCCGAACGTGCCGGCGGACTGGTCGGAGCCGTCGGACTGGCGGAAGCCGCCCATCCACGCGATCGGGTCCTTGCCGGAGTCGGCCCAGCCGGGCAGGTTCGCCACGTTGCCGCCGTTGACGCCGGTGACCTTGGCGAGCACCGGGTCCAGGGCGGTCTTCAGCGAGTCGGGCGTGTGGACGGCGACGCCGTCCAGGTCCTTGTACTTGCCGTCGGTGGACACGTAGGTGCCGTCGACGTAGTCGGCGAGCCGGTACGCGGTGAGCATGCGGCCCTTCAGCGTGTTCTGGTTGCCGCCGGCGTTGACGACGAGGCTGAGCGGCGTGGCCGCGTTGGCGGCCGGCGCGCACGCCAGCGCGGCGAGCGTGGCCATGGCCATCGTGGACGCCATGATGCGTTTGGTGTGACCCATCTTCTTGTGTTCCTTTCCGCCCCGGACGTCCGGGGCATCCATTGGATTACGTGCGTCCTCTATGCGGACAGGGGAGGGCGGCATGAGGACGTCGCGGGGCATCGCCCGATATGGTGCGTGGGCCGACTGGAGACGGAGACGCCCCGGAGCCGATTCGATGGCTCCGGGGCGTCTCCGTCTCCTATGGCCCTACGGACCTATCAGCGGTTCGGGTCCGAGTCCCTGCGCCGCAGGGCCGCGACTCCGGCGGCGAGCAGGCCGAGCGTGACCAGTCCGGCCAGCGCGCCCGCGCGGGCGACGTCATAGCGTCCGCCGGTCATCGGCGGCATGATGTTGCCCTCGAGCCGGTTGCCGACCGTGACGGTCGCGCCGTTCATGCCCTTGAGCAGGGCCTTGGCCTCGGCGTTGGAGCCGGTGACGGTGACGGCGGCCTTGTCGGCGCCGCCGGCCACCTTGACCATCCAGTACGTGCCCGCGGAGGGCTTCGCGTAGGATGCGGGAGCCTTCGTCTCGGCCAGTTTGAACCAGCGGGTCCCGGTCGCGCCGATCGTGCCGTCGAGCAGGTGGGCGGAGCCGTTCGCGTCGGTCGTTACCGTCTTCGGCGCGGTGCCCGGCTTCGCGGTGGAGCCGGTCTGGTCGGTGGTCTCGGTCAGCGTGAACGTCGCGCCCTTGACGGGCTCGTTGGACCAGCGTCCCTGTCCCGGCTGGCCGAGGTAGGCGAGCTTGGCCAGGTCGAGGCCGAACGTCGTGTCCGTCGTCCACTGCTCGGCCTTGTCGGTCAGGCCGTCCACCCTCAGGGCGTCGTAGCCGGACTGGGCCGGGATGTCGAGGTCGTACCAGTAGCGGCCGGCCCTCCACGCGCTCCAGCCGAAGTCGGCCGGCGTGAACGCCGGGCCCGCCACGTCGCCGTTGGCGGCGACGGTCGCGGTCTTCGCTTTGGATGCGTCGGCCTTGACGGCGGTGTCGGACGCCGCGTAATGCAGCGTGCTCGTGGCCTTCAGGGTCTTGGCGCCCGGGAAGGCCAGATGCAGGACGTCGTGCGTGGCGGCGGTGCCGCCGGCCCGGGCGAACGTGCCGGCCGCGGTGGTGGTCGCCTTGCCGGACTGTTTGTCGAGCCTGAACTGCTCGGCCGCGTCCGCCTTGCCCTCATGGCCGAGCGAGCCGCCCAGCTGGAGGACGCCCGTGTCGCCGGACAGCGTCGCGTCGGCCTTGTCGACCCACACGTCGAACCAGTAGTGGTCGGACGCGTTCGCGTTGGCGGTCCACAGGGAGCCCATGCCCAGATCGGCGGGCGTGAACGCCGGGGAGTCGACGCTGGCGGCGCCGTTCGCGGGCACCTTGACGGCTCCCGTGTCCTTGACCGCCGTGGCGGTCGTGCCGTCGGCCTTCGGATAGTTCAGGCGCACGTGCACGCGGGCCACGTTCAGGGCCGCGCCGGTGGAGGCGAGCCTGACGGTGTCGTGGACCGGGTCGGCGTTCGCGGTGGACGCGGTGCCCTTGGAGGCCTGCGTGGTGATGGCCAGCGTGGCCTTGGTCGTGTGGTTGACGACGTCGAATTGCTCGTTGGCGTCGTTGGCGCCCGGCACCGACACGGCCTTGCCGTCGACGGTCACCACAAGGTCGAACCAATAATGGCCGACACGCCATGTCTTCCAGCCGAACAGGGCGGGCGTGAAGTCGCCCGACTTGGTCGCGCCGTTGGCGTTGACCTTGAGGGCGAGCGACTTGGACGCGTCCGCGGCGGCCTTGGCGGAGGCGGCGTGGTTCAGCGTCAGCGTGGCCGCGAACGTGGTGCCCGCCGGGTAGCCGGTGGTGCTCGCGGTCACGGTGTCATGCACGGCCGTGGCCGACTGGTCGGTCAGGTTGCCCGGGGCGTCGGTCTTGGTGGTGAAGCCGTTGGACTTGTGGACGGCGACGTCGAAGCGCTCGTTCGGGTCGTTGGCGCCGGCGACCGTGACCGCCTTGCCGTCGACGGTGACCTTCAGGTCGAACCAGTAGCGGCCGGCCTTCCAGGTCTTCCAGCCGAACAGGGTGGGCGTGAAGTCGGGCGACTTGACGGAGCCGTTGGCGTTGACCTTGAGGGCGAGCGACCTGGACGCGTCGGCGGACGCTCCGGCGGAGGCGGCGTGGTTCAGCGTCAGGGTGGCGTCGAACGAGGTGCCGGCCGCGTAACCGGTGGTCGTGGCGGTCACCGTGTCATGCACGGCCGTGGCCGACTGGTCGGTCAGGTTGCCCGGGGCGTCGGTCTTTGTCGTGAAGCCGTTGGACTTGTGCTCCGTGACGTCGAACTGCTCGTTCGGGTCGCTCGCGCCGCTGACGGTGATGGTCTTGCCGTTCGGGTCGACGGCGGTCAGGTCGAACCAGTAGTGGCCGACCCTCCACTTGGTCCAGCCGGAGAACGCGGATGGCGCGATGTCCGGGGACTTGGTGGAGCCGTTGACCGCGGCCTTGAACGTGACGGCCCTGGCCTTGGAGGTCGTGCCGTCCGCGGCCCTGTGGTTCAGCGTCAGGGTGACGTTGAACGTGGAGTTGGCCGGGTAGCCGGTGGTGCTCGCGGTCACGGTGTCGTGCACGGCGGTCGTCGACAGGTCGGTCAGGCCCGCGGGCGCGTCGGTCTTCGTGGTGAGTCCCGCGGTCGGCTGGGACACGGTCCAACGCTCCGCCGCCACATTTATACCGTTGATGGCTTTGCCGGACGGGCAGCCGGTCTGGGCGGGGATGACGAGGTCGTACCAGTATTTGCCGGCCTTCCATGCGGTCATGCCGAGGTCGGACGGCGTGAACGACGGTCCGGCCGTGGTGGCCCTCGCGTTCAGCGTCGCGGTCTTCGACTTCGTCGCGTCGGCCTTCGTGGCATTCGCGTCGGCCGCCCAGTTGAGCGTACTCGTCACGTTCAGCGTCGGCACCTCGTCGAATGCCAGGGTGATGTCGTCGTGCACGGCGGTCGTGCCGCCCGGACGGGCGAACGTGCCGGCCGCCTTCGTCGAGGCGAAATTATCCTGAATTCCGACAAAGAACTGCTCGTTGGCGTCGGCCTTGCCGTCATGCGACGGGGTGGACGTGAGCGCGACCTTGTTGCCGGCCGCGTCCGTCACGTCCGCCGGGTCGATCCTGACGTCGAACCAGTAGCGGTCGGAGGCCTTCAGGTTCTGGTGCCAGTTGCCCGTGAAGCCCAGGTCGGACGGCGTGAATGTCGGCGAGGACACGGTCTGCGACTTGCCCGCGGCGACGGTCACGTTCGTGATGGTCTTCGACGCGGTCCTGACACCGCTGTAGCCCGGGTAGTTGAGCGTCACCGTGGCCTTGGCCACCTTGACGTCCGTCCCGCCCGTATTGGACAGCGTGACGGAGTCGGACACCGGATTGCGGTTGTTCGCGGAGGCGCCGTTCGCGGAGGCCTTCGTGGAGACGGACAGGCCGGCCGAGCCCAGGGAGACCTTGAACTGCTCGTCGGCGTCGTCCTTGCCGACGTGGTCCCAGTACGTCTTCGCCAGAAGCGGCGAGTTGGCCTCGTTGAGCACGTCCACGGCCGCGTCGAACCAGTAGGTTCCCGGCTGCCAGGACGTCATGTCGAGGTCGTCGGGCGTGTACCACGGGGTGTACAGGGTGTGGGACGAGTCGATGGCCCATCCCTGGCCGCCGCGCTGGAGCGCCTCGTCCGTGATGGTCACCGTCTTCATCTTCGAGTCCTTGACGGTCTTGCCGTCCTCGCTCGCGTAGTGCAGCCACGACTTGAGGATCGGGCCCTTGTAGTCGCCCTTCTCGGACGCGCCGCGGTCGTCGGGCAGCCACCAGTCGTCGCGCGGGGTGACGGTCACCTGGTCGCGCACGCGCTGGGTGCCGCCCGCCGTGGGCGCATCGGACTCGGCCTCGGCCTTGGTGTCGAGCTTCAGGGTGGTCGGGGTCCTGTACCACTCCTCCTTGTTGTTGCCGTCGCCGTAGTGGTAGTACTGCTTGTCGCCCAGGCCGCATGTCTTGCCGGGGGCGCACTTGATCCACGTGTCGAACCACAGATGGCCCTTCGGCCAGTACGGCTTGCCCCAGTTCGACAGTCCGGACGAGTTGAACGGCTTGGTCCAGAACGGGACGGTCTGCCCCTTCTTGATTTGGACGGTGCCGTTGCCCGAGCCCCAGTGCTCCGTGATGACCTGCTCGTGGTCGACCTTGTGGTCCCCGTCCTCGTCGACCCTCAGATGGGTCTCGATGACGACGTTGGAGAAGTCGGCGTCGTTCTCGGTGGCGGTCACGTCGATGCGGTCGCGCACCCAGCGGGTGTCGTGCTCGATGCCGCCGTAGTTCGCGTTCTTGGAGCCGTCATAGCCGCCGTCCACGTAGTTCCACTTGTTCTGCGAGGCGTCGTAGCCGTCGGTCGACTGCGCCTGCGTGGTCAGGTTCAGGCCGAAATGGTAGACCGGCTGGTCATGGCCCAGCACGACGCACGCCATGCGCGCGTTGCCTCTCGTGGCGTCGTCCGCCAGGGCGCCCACATAACTCAGATAGCCGTTCCGGTCGGAGGAGTCGGCCTGCATCTCGTTCTTGCCGCCGGCGTTGTACGCGCTCCAGAACGCGTTGCGCAGGGCGCCGCTTCCCGGACTGCCGTGATAGGGCGCCTTGCCGACGACCACGCCGTTGCTGTAGGCGATGTTGCCGAGGAATGTGCCGACGGCGACGATGCGGTAGTAGGACTTGTCATGCCCGTATCTGTTGACGGCGTTCTGTCTGGCGCTGTCGCACACCGAATTGAACTCGTCGCGCGTGCCCGTCCAGCTGTCCTTGTTGTAGTAGCTGTTGGTGACGTTCCTGGCCCAGCCGCCCCAGTTCATGGCCACGTTGACGGCGTTGCCGTCGCGGTTCTTCGTGTCCTGGAACCACCAGCGCCACTCCATGCCGGAGCCGGAGCCTCCGCCGTAGCCGTTGACGCCCGCGGAGCCGCCGACGTCCTGCACGGCGACGCCGTCGTCAAGGCCGAACAGGGACAGGATGCCCCGCTTCGCCCTTCCAAGCAGTCCGGAGATGCCCTTGGCGTCGTCGGACCGCACCGCCGCGCCGGTCAGCGTGGCGGCGCCCATGCCGCGTCCCCTGACGACGCCTCCGTCGGCGGTCGCGGTGCCGGCCAGCACGGCGGTGTCCGCGTCCGTGCCGCACACGGCGACGTAGACGCCCGGATCGAGCCGGACGGAGCCCGCGCCCCTGGCCTTCGCGTCGGCCTTCGCCTTCGCGTCCTCCAGCTCCCTGGCGTAGGCGCGGGCGAACGCGCCCACGCGCGGGTCGGAGGCCCCGAGCGCCCATGCGGCGTCCAGCGGATCGGCGGAGCCGTCGAGCGTGATGCCCGCCGATTCCGCGGCCTTGGAGGCCTTTCCATGCGGCGTGATGGCGGTCCGCGTGCCGTCCTCCGCCACCTGGAATCCCGCCCTGTCGTCCGTGTCGGCGCTGACCGCGTGGACGCCGGTGAGCGTGCCGTCCGTGTCGCGCTCCAGCGCGTCCATGCTCCAATCGCCGACCTTGTACAGGCCGATGTCCATGCCGTCCAGCGTGGTGCCGTCGGCGGCCTTGATGTCGAACGACACCTTGCCGTCGGCGGTGTCGGCCCACGCGGAGCCGGCCACGCCCGTGGCGAGGGTGGCGGCCGCCGCGATGGCGGCGAGCAGTCTGTTCAGCCGTTTTGCCATGGTTCCCATGTCCTTTCTTTTCCGGAGAATCCTTCTGTGACACGGGAGGCTATGCGGGCAAAAGGGAAGACCCCCGGGGCCGTGATCGGCTCCGGGGGTCTTGGGGATTCCTCGGCGTATCCTCAGCCGCGTCCGGTGACGCGGTCGAAGTCATGCCAGGCATGCCATTCGGGCACCCACGTGCGTCCGTGGGCCATCGCTCCGGTCCTCTGGTCGAAGTAGTACCAGGCTCCGTCCTGACGCTGCAGGCCGTGGACCATGATGCCCGTGACGCGGTCGTAGCGGACCCACTTGCCGCCGTTCGACGGGACGTACACGTCGCCGTGCCTCATCGCGCCCGTGGTCGGGTCGAAGTAGTACCAGCCGGTATGCTCCGCGTCGTAGTCCACGTAGCGCTCCCCATGGGCCATGATGCCGGTGGTCGCGTCGTAGTACACCCACTTGCCGCCGTTCGACGGGACATGGCGCATGCCCTTGGCCATCTCGCCCGTGGTCGGGTCGAACCAGTACCAGCCGACGTGTCCGGCCTTCGTGGAGTACTGCTCGCCCTTGACCATGCGGCTGTCCTTGTCGAAGCGGACCCACTTGCCACCCTTCGACCTGTCGGACTCGTCCTTCGGAATGAACACGTCCTTGTCGCGGGCGATCGAGCCGTCCGCGTCCGCCCAGTACCAGGCGTCGGACGCCTTGTCGTAGAAGGCGTGGCTGCGGGCCATGCGGCCGTTCTCGTACCAGTGGCGCGTGCCGTCCTCGACGACCCAGCCATCCTTCACCGTGGGCTTCGACGCGGCCCTCCAATGCGCCGTCAGTGTCAGGTCGGCGGTCACCGGCGCGGAGAAGTCGTACCTCGCATCGCCCTTGTACCAGCCGTCGAACACGTAGCCATCGCGGGTCGGGTCGGCGGGTTTCGTCGCCTTGGCGCCGTCCGTGACCTTCTGCGCCTTCACCGCGGTGCCGCCCGCGGAGTCGAACGACACCGTGAACGTGGCCGGGGCCTTCGCAGTCCAGTGCGCGTACAGGTTCAGGTCGGCGGTCACCGGCGTGGAGAAGTCGTACCTGTTCCCGCCCGACTTGGCCGTGTACCAGCCGTCGAACGCGTAGCCGTCGCGCGTCGGCGCCTTCGGCTCGGCGATGGGCCGGCCCGCGCGGACGGAGCGGCCGGAGATCATCTGTCCGTTGCCCGGGTCGAACGACACCGTGCACACGCGGGCCGACGGGTCGGCCCTCCAATGCGCGGTCAGCGCCACGTCGGCCGAGACGGGCGTGGAGAAGTCGTACTCGGAACCGCCCCGGTACCAGCCGTCGAACAGGTATCCATCCTTCGTCGGGTCGGCCGGCCTGGAGGCCGTGCCGCCGCGCCTGACCGTCTGGGCGTCCACCGCCGTGCCGCCGGCCGCGTCGAACGACACGGTGAACGTGGCGTTGTTCCACGCGTCGGCCGCGGCCTTCGCCCGGTCGTAGGCGGTCTTCGCGTCCGCGGCCGCCTTCGCGGCCCTGTCGTAGTCGGACACGGCCTTGTCGAGCGGGGCCTTGTAAGCGTTCACGTCGGCCTCGTAGTCGTCGACCGACATGACACGGCCCTGGGAGAACGTGTTGTCCCAGTATTGCCTTTGGGTCACATAAAGCGGATCGCTTGCCATGGAGAAGTCCTGCACCAGGTCGCCGGAGCCCGCGTACTGCAATTCATCGTTGACGATGTTCAGGTAGTGGCCGGCGCCATTGCTGTTCACGCCGTTGAACTGCTCCTTTTCTCCGTAGTAGCAGGCGGCCATGCCGTCCTCCCAGTCACCGCAGATGTTCTCCGCTTCGTTCGAGAAGTCTCCATAATGGGTGGTGCCGTCGGAATCGACGTAATTGCGGTCCCCGTGCGCCTCCGCGACCGCCATCAGCCCATCGGTCACCAAAAGCGGCTTCAGTTGCTTGCCGCCCCTGTCCGGATAGCTCGACACCTTCGGGCTGATTCCCTCCTCGGCGCGGAACTTATTCATCTGGCGAATCGCCTTCAATCCGCGCAGCATCGAATCCAGTCGGGTGTCACTGCTTCCGTCGGCCTTCATCTTCCTGATGTCGCTCGCGTAGTCATGCCCGGTCAGCGTGCCGTCGTCCGTCAGTATCCTGACCGCGTCGTCCGCGCCGCGCGCGCGGAAGTATCCGACCGTGCCCTCGTCCAGCGTCGCCTGCGCCCTGTCGCGCGCCGACTTCAGCGCGTCGCGGCTCTCGACCGCCCTGTCGTACGCGGCCTTCGCCGCCGTCACCGCCGCGTTCGGGTCGTCCGTCCCGTCCGCCTGCGCGGCCGGCGCGGCCAGACCCGCCGCCAGCGTCGCCACGGCCGCCAGCGCGGCCACCCATCTTGCCCTAGCCATCATCGGCTCCTTTCATCTCCGCCCGGGGTCACCCCGAAACGGCTTGTTTCTTTATTGTATGCATGGAGGCCATGCGTCCCGTACGCATTCGCCGCCGCGGACGGGGCCGCTGCGACGTCATGGCAAGGCACGCCGACTGACGGACGGCCGATAGGCTGATGACACGGGCGCCTTTGTCGTATTCCCGACACCCGACGGGCCGGACATGACGAAGCCCCCGGCGGAAAGGGAATCCGCCGGGGGCGCTTTTTTCGACTTGCCGGGCCGGGGCCGTCGGCCTTCGCATGCCGTCCTCAGCCGCGTCTTGACTGGTTGCGGACCTTGTTGATGAAGTCCATGGCCTTGCGGGTGTTCGCGTTGCCGACCTCGGTCATCCACGCGAAGTCGGGGCCCTCGACGGTCAGGTACTTCTCGCCGCCCTTGCTTTTCTTGAAGGCGAAGGCGAACACGCCGAGCAGCAGCAGGCGGGTCGCCGTGACGCGGGACTGCAGCTCCGAGCCGCTGACCAGATCGATGGACACGCCGGCGAACGGACGTATCTCGCCCTTGCATTCCAGCGCGTGCTCGTACAGCGTGATCTTCGTGCCGTCGTCGCCCTTGAACGACGCCAGACGACGGCCGTGGTCGCGCAGTCCGAACGTCGTAGGGGCTGTGGCCGTCGGAATGGCCGTCGTTGCCTGCGTGGGCGTCGTGGCCGGCGCGACGGGTTGCGGGGGAGCCGCGGCCGCGGACAGCGGCGTCGGCGTCAGGGGCTTCGCGGCCAGGATCTCGCGGGCAAGGGCATGGGCGTCCCTGCGCGCGTTCCGGCCGAACACGATGCAGTACGGCGTGCGTCCGGCGCCCACCGTCCCGGACGGGACCATCGTGGGCGTCGGGCCATCCAGGACGCTGACGGCGAGAATGCCGCCGGAATGACCCGTCTCCGACATGGCCACTCCGGCGACGCTGGCGATGGGGACGCTGACGGCGCCGTATCTTTTCGTCGTGAAGGTGACGACCCGTCCGTCGAAGGCGACGGAATCCTGCGGACCTTGCAGAAGCATTTCCTTGAACCTCCTAGTCGTTCAGATGCTCGATGGCGTAGTTCGCCTCGTCGGGGGTGAACTTCTCGCCGTACTGGCTGGTCAATTGGTCGCGGATGGCCTCCGGGCTCATGGCCATGGTGCTCTGGTAGTCCCTGGCCTTGGCCAGCGCGTTCGCGTTGTAGTCGGCGTCCAGATGGTCGAGGGCCCAGCTCGCGGCGTCGGGGCTGAACTTCTCGCCGTATTCGCTGGTCAGCTGGTCGTAGATGCCTTGGCGGGACATGTGCATCATGTTCGAGTAGCTCTGCGCCTTGGCCAGCGCGCTGCTCTGCTCCGGCGTGGCGTTGGCGATCTCCTGCTGGCGGTTGTAGTGGTCGGTGGTGTCGACGGTCAGGCTGATCCTGCCGTCGGACACGGTGGCGTCGGTCACGGTGTAGGCGGTGCCGCCCGCGATGGCCGCCTTGACGGCGTCGGTCTGGTCGGTGCCGTCGCCCGTGCCGATGACGCCCAATTGGCCCTTCGACTCCAGGTCGTTGATGACGCCTGCTGCGTCCTGGCCCTTGTAGCCGTTGGCCTGCGCCTGGAGCTCCCGCTTGGCCTTGGCTTCGGCCTCCGCCTTCGCCTTGTCCTTCTCGTATTGCCTCTGGTAGGAGGAGGACGATTGGGTGGCGGTGGTGTCGGATGATCCGCCGCCCTGTCCCGCGATGCCGATGACGACGACGGCCGCGATGACGGCCCAGAACCACCAACGCCTGTGCAGGGGAGTCCTGCCGTTCGCGGTCAGGTGGGTGGTGAGCGGCGTGGGATGGTCCGGTCTGGCCTCGTCCACCGCGGTGGCCAGGGCGCGGAATTCGTTGATTTGGGCGGCGTCGAAGGAGACCCCATAGGCGCCGGGCCTCTTCGGGTCGAAGGTCGCGTAGCCCTTCGCGGTGCGGATGGTCGGATAGAACCAGCCCCTGCCGGAGCCGGCCGGCTCGATGAGGGTCACGGCCGCCACCGAGGAGAGGGGCACCACGGCGGGCTTGGGGTCACGGGGCGCGAATCCGCGGCGCCGGCGGACGAACGTGATGGCGTTTCCGTCGAAGGTGACGGAGGCCTCCCGGCCCTGCGCGGAGAACGGCGGGACGGGGCCTCCCGTGGGAAGCGGCATGGTCCGCGTCTCCGGTTGGATTTGGGCGGGCTCATCGGGTGCCGCCGGCGCCGCCGTTGGTGGCTGGGGCTGGAATGTCATGTCCGGATTGGTCATTCTCTTCTCCTTCTCGTCGTCCCTCTCTTCGGGGACATGGTCCCCATATACCCCCAAGGGTACTCCGCCCGGCGGGGAGGAGGGCGGAGGGTCGAATGTTTTTTCGCGGTGGCCATGCGCCGTGTGCGACCAGGCTTTCGCCGCGCGCGTGCGTCAGGATGTCCGGCGGCGGATCAGGATGCGCGAATACACGCGCTTGCCCTTCACGACCCCACAGCCGCCGCGGTCCTCGTCATCCTTCACGTAATGCAGGTCGGAAAGCACCTGGCGTGGGGCGCATGCCCTTGTATTGCCGGAGGCCTGCCAGATGATCTCGAACTGGTCGGGATTGTATTTGTCCATGAACGTGACTGGCACGCCCATGACGCCGAAGTAGTCCTCGGGGATGTCCTTGACCTTGGAGACCTCGATGGCGTCGTAGTTGTCGTACTTCGGGTACTTCGACGGGTCTTCGTTGTAGCGGTGGTAGAGGAAGATGTCCTCGTGGCGTTTTTTGATGTCCAGATTCGTATACCAGCGGCACAGGCCATTGACCTGCTTAGTGGTTCCCTCGCCGGGGATGGTGAACTCGGACGGGGAGGTGAACCCCAACCATAGACGGTCATCGCGGATCAGAGGGAAAATCTCCTTGCAGATGACCGCGTTCTTGTTGCCCATGATGACGAATTTCTTGTCATGCTCCATCAGCGTCGCCACGTACTCGCGGAACAGCGAGAACGGCGGATTCGTCACCACGATGTCCGCCTCGTCCAGCAGCTCGAGACATTCCTTGGACCTGAAGTCCCCGGCGCCGTATGTCCCGTCGCCATGCAGCTCGACCAGCTCGTTCTCGCCGGAATCAAGCAGGTTTTTGATGTCGTCCATGTCAAGCCCTCCGTCGCCGGTGGTGTCGCGGAAGACGTTGACGACGGCCTTGTACGCCCTGCGGTGCCGTCCCGTCTGCTCGTCGACGTCGTCGTCGAACAATGACGGCTGGTACTCCCCGCCGGCGATGGGGGAGCCCGAGTAGCAGGTGGCGATCAGCTTGCGTAGCCCGAAGTGGTTGAAGTTCAGCGCGAAGTACTTGAAGAAGTTCGACTCGAACGGGTCGTCGCAGTTGCAGAGCACGACCTTGTCCCTGAAATGGTCCTTGTAGTGGACGAGCTCATGCTCGATGTCGGTCATGCGCGTGTAGAATTCGTCGTTTTTGGCCTTCTTGGCGGCCGATAGTTGGCTGTTACCCATGCCCGTGGCTATGCGTCACGGCGCACGCGCCGGACCGTCAAGGGCTTCTGACGGCCCGGATGGCGGGACCGCCGAAGTCCCGGCAATCAAAGAGAGCCCCCATGGCCGCGGGAACGGCCACAGGGGCTGGAATCACTCCGAATGGACCTGCGCTTGATCCATCGGCCCCATGCGTCCCCAAATACGGACGATGCCGTCCCTCGAAGGCGGCCCGTTTTCGGGCTCCTCCCTTGGGCTTCGTATCCCAATCCGGGATAATGCCGCCAATCACCCTTGCGGCATTGTGGGCGATGTAACGGTCGTAACGCGATGTAACGCGATGTAACGTTCGGCCTCAGCCCATATGGGAGTAGGGCTGAGGTCGAACGTTACATACCGTTACATCGCGTTACATTCGCACGGCTTCGACGTCGGTTCCGCCCATCCGGGCGTTTTTCGCCAATGCCCCTACATTGCCCCCAAGTCATCATGCTCCCTCCAGGACGCATAGGGGATGGATGACAACAAACCGACAGAAAGGAAGTCCGATGGACAAGCTCCCAAGGATGTACACGTCGGCCGAATGCGCGGAGGTCTGGAAAGTCAGGCCGAAGGCGGTCGTGCCGATGTGCCATCGCCTGGGGATTGGCGTCTACCGGCTGGGCCGCCGCGCGGTGAGGATCGACGCGGACGACTTCGACCGGGCGACGCTCGCCTCCAGGGAGTGAACAAAGAGAGCCCCCATGGCCGCTGGAACGGCCACAGGGGCTGGAATCACTCCGAATGGACCTGCGCTTGATCCACATCCCGCCCTATGCGTCCTGTCATGGCCGCATGGAGCGGGGGACGTCCTCTCCCGTATCACAAAGGAGGACATCCATGTCCAGAACACTGCCGACCGTGCCCCTGCGGCCCGTCGAGTCGGTCTTCAATCCGACGCCGTTGCCATCCCTCGCGCCGGGCATCATGCCCGACGTCGGAAACGCCTCCGCGGCCATGTCGGCCATGGTCACGGGGATCACGGCCGCCACGTCGGAATACGAGCCCTACGACTTCTCCACCTACGACCACAGGCACATCATCCTCCCCGGCTCCATCCAGCATCCGGGCCGCAAGCTGGAGGGGGCGCCGCAGGCCGCCTATCTGGTCCGGCTCACCCTGCTGGGCGAGCAGAGGTACGCCTTGGACACGGAGGGCATGCTGTGGGTGTGCTGGATGGGCCGGTGGCGCCCCACCACCGATCTGCTCGCCGTCACCGGCGGCAAGGGCGTGAACTACGACGCGTTCGTGCGCTCCATCCTGGAGACGTACGACGGGCAGCTACCGCGCCTTCAGCTGGGCGCCCGTTTCGACAACGTCGGCCTGCTCCGCGGCGGCGGCATCGTCACGCCCGACGATCCCCGCTTCGATGCCCCGTGGGCCATGGAGTTCGAGGGCGAGGAGTATTCGGCCGAACGCGCGGAATACGGCCTGGCCATGGCGCGGACCGTCACCGCTTCCGATGTCGACACCCGCATGCTGTGCCGCGTGGCCGCGGCGCCGCTCATGCGCGACCATCTGCAGTACATCTACGACCTGCTGGGCGAGGGCGGCAACGGCAAGGGCCATTTCCTGAACGCCCTGCTCGACCTGTACGGTGGTCTGGGCTCCGAGTTCAGCCTTGCCGACTTCGCCGGCATCGGCAAGGTCTCCAGCACCGCCTACGAGCAGGCCGGCATCCCGCTGACGAACCATCTGCTCGCCGTCGATACCGACGCGCCCGATCCGGGACTTGGCAATCAGGAGCGGTTGAAGAAGGCCACGACCGGCGAGGGCGTCGCCTCCCGCCAGCTTGGCCGCGACATGGTCCTGGTGCCGACCACCGCCGTCATCGTCATCGCGTCGAACCGCACGCCGTCAATCGCCTCCGACCCAAGCCAGAACCGCCGCTGGCGCTACGTCAACCTCGACAAGACGGGCAAACCGGTCGACCGCTGGTACGACGCGCTGCACTGCGAGAACCTCGCGCTCGAACTGTTCATGGCGGGCTGCTCCGAATGGGCCCACGACCCGGTCGGCGTCAATCCGGCGCCGGCCTTGGTCCACGATCTCGACGATTGGGGCACCGAGCTTATGGCGCGCCTGATCGAGGTGGGCGACCCGGACCCGGAGCTCGGCTTCGACCCGGACGCGTATCTGCCGTCCTCCTGCGTCACCGTGCCGGAAAGCACCCGCGACAAGGCCGCCCAACTGGGCATGCTGGGACTGGCCAGCCGGACGAGGCGCGACGTGCTGCGTCTCGCCGGGGACGAGGCCAGGGTGTGCCGTTGCTTCGTCATCGACAGGCCGGAGCTGTTCGCCAAGTTCGTGGCGACGGTGCCGCCCGAGCCCAAGGATCCGCCGGCGGAGCCCGACGCGGACCCGGCGCCCGCGCTTGAGCCCACGCCGGACGAGCTGACCGGCCTCAAGCCGATCGCCCGCACCTTCGGCGGCGTGGAGACGCAGCTGGGCGCGATGTGCTGGACCGGCAACGTGTTTCCGCTGCGCGGCCGGGGCGACGACGCCAAGGCGCCGGCTGTGGCGTTGGAGCCGATGCTGAAGACCCCGGTCGGCTTCGTCTTCGACCGTTGCGAGCACGACGAGCCCATGCGCGGCTTCGCGCCCGCGCCCGGCTTCATGGTGCTCGATCTGGACATCCCGAAGGACGCCGACGAGGGCAAGCCGGACGGCTACGGCGTGCTGCGCACGCTGGGCATCGGCATCGGCGACCCGGCGCTGGTCGTGCGCACCGGCTCCGGCGGCTACCACCTGTACTACCGCATTCCCGATGGCGTCGACATCCCACAGTTCGCCCACAAGAGCATCCCGCTGCCCGGTCTGCCCGACTACGAGGCCGGCGTGCCGATCGACACGCGCGTCGGCGGCGTCGGCTTCGTGGTGATGCCGGGCAGCTCCATGCCCGACGGGCGCAGCTGGCAGGTGGTCCGCGAGGGCGACATCAAGGTCGACCATGTCCTGCCCGCCGACTTGCTGGATCTTATCCGTCAGCTGGCGCATCCGAGCCCGAAGCCGGCCGAACGGCCGCGTCCGCGCCATCCGGCCGCGCCCGTCGACGGCGCGTACGTGCCGCATATGAACACCACCCCGGTCGCCGAGGGCGCGCGCAACGACACCATGTCCCGCCATGTCTGGGGATGGCTGAAACGGGCCCGGGAGCACGGCATGTCCGACGCCCAGCGCGACTACGGCCTCGACCGTATCCGCGAGCGTTTCCGCGCATCGGGCCTGCCTGATAAGGAGATCGAGGACTGCATCAGCCACTCGATGAAGAAGCTGGGCTTCTGATGGAAGGGAGCGCATCGTGAGAAGCATCGAGACCGAATACGCGGGCCGCAGGTTCCGCTCGCGTCTGGAGGCTCGGTGGGCCGTGTTCCTGGACGCCTGCCACGCCGACTGGGAGTACGAGCCGCAGGGCTACGTGCTCGACGACGGCACCCGCTACCTGCCCGATTTCCAGGTCCGCGGCGTGCGGCTCCGCCATACCGACGGCATGGACGTCACCGACATCGCCATCGAGGTCAAGGGCGTCATGGACCCGGCGTCGGAGGCGAAGGTCAAGGCGTACGCGGAGGAACGTCCCATCCTGGTGCTTGGCGGCCTGCCGCACGGCCCGAACTACGCCGCCAATCTGTCCTATGGTCTGGAGGGTGACGGCGCGGTGGCGCTGCTGGAGCCGTCCGGCCGCCGTTTCGTCGTGCCTGGTGTCGACGATGACGGGCGGTTCGCGCTGTTCGATGCCGGCTGGCCCGCATTGGCCTATCTGGAGTCGAAGCCCACGCGGGACGCGTACGCCAAGGCGGCCATGGCCAGGTTCGAGTTCGGACAGACGCCCGGGCCGCCGGCTGGCGAAACGGTGGGGGAGGACGAACCGCCCGCGGCTGGGCCGGTCGGAGGCGGTTCGCCGGCCGCAAGGAGGCCGATCAGCCCGCTGGACGGTCTGTCCGACAAGGAGATGAAAGCCGTTCAAGGCGTCGTCTGCCAGGGATTCGCCCCTATCGGCAGGGGTGTCCATTTCAAACGGGACTTCCTGGCGGACGCCGGGCTGACCACCGTTCTGCGTGACGGGACGTTCGTACTTGCCGTTGGGGACGAAAAGGCGTTCGCACCCTATCGCCAGGCGTTGCTGCGTATCGCGCGGGCCGATGGAGGCTCCGCATTCGAAGAGCCGTATGACGCCGAGCGCTTCGCCATCCGGGAGATCGCGGAGAAGGGCTTCACCGTGTCCGCCGAGAATCCGTATCTGGAGCGGGGACGCCGTTACAGCCCGAAGTTCATCAGGCGCGCGGGATTGAAAACCGGTCGGCGTTTCGGCAAGTTCGGCCTGATGGTCAAGGACAAGGGCGCGTTCGCCTTGTACCTCGCGATGGTGAAGGGCACGGAGGACCCGCCCGACCCGGATCACGGACGTTGACCGATTGGCCGCCATCATGGCGTACATGGCGACGCTGACGTCGAAGGACGGCGACTGACCCGTCTCCGATACGACGGGCGCCCCCCGGAGCCGATCAAAAGGCTCCGGGGGCGTCTCTTTACGTCTGGACGAGAAAAGGGGAGGGCCACGCCCGGCCGTAGGCTTCCGGGGAACGGCGGGGCATGGCCCTCATGCGGACGGGCCGGGAAAACAGGGAAAAGGAACGCGGTCCGTCCGCATCCCGCTCTATGCGTCACGTTGTATGCGGGATTTGGCCGGGGCGGATCGGCATTGGTCATTGCCCGTGTACGCTTGCGGGCGAGGTTTTCGTTCCGACGACGCCATCCAAGGCGGTTCGGGACCGAGGACTTCATGAAGGAGGACATCTGCCGCGACCGGCCGACGGTGCGCCGGCGCCGCCGACCGGTCAGGTTTGGAGCCGACCCATGGGCTCCGGTTGGGATTCCGTCGTTTGGCAGATGAGTCCCGCAGGGGATTTTGGTCTTCTGGCGTCTTTTCTGTTCGCGCCGTCAGGGGCGGAACGTCGCATCCACCGCGTCGAAATCGATGCGGCAGCCGCCTTCGTACAGTCTCAGGGACCTTCTGACTTCCTGCCTTCTCGCGGCGTCCTTCCTTTTCGACCGCTTGGACACGATGTCGTACGTTTTCAGCTGTGGTCCCGTCTTCATGACCATGATGATGTTCCTGGCGTCCGCCAGCCTTTCGCCGGGCATCTCCAGGGCCGTGCACGGCCGCAGGATCCCTCCTCTGTCGGTGTAGCCGAGAACGCATGGCAGATTCGCGCATATGGCGTCGGCCTTCGTTTTTCCGGGCAGCCGCGGGTTCCTTACCATCATGATGGCCTTGGCGTCGATTCTGACGAGGGTGGGCAGGACCCGTCCCTTCGCCACGGTTCCGCCGTTGTTGCGCCGTATCCCGTTCGTCGGGAGTCTGCCCGAGACGGCCCTGTCCCAGAATTCCAGGGCCGACATGTCCGGATAGTTCACGCCGCACAGATGCATGAAGTTGTCCGCCGCGTAGAAGGTCTCCAATGGGGCGCCTCCGCCGGCTGGAATGAAGAGGACGCGTCTTTCCAGCAGCCGGTCCCTGTATACGGGCGCGCACTCATGGATGGTGCGGATCGTCTCCGATGGATTGAAAGCATCCGGCTGATGCGGGCCCATGATTTCCTTCCGAAGAATAGTCGACGCCGGGGCCCTTGGGCTTACCGGCGTCAAATGGTCTTTTCCGTCGTCCGCGAACGACTTCTCGTGAAATTGTAATGGGCACGCTCCCTTGACCGGACCATTATCGTCCGTCCGGACCTGGACTGGCATGTTCCGCCTTCATCGGGCGACGCCAATCATGCTGGCGGCGGCTTCCTTTTTACGCGGGACCGGCGCGGAACGTTCGCTGGAGGAGCTAAGACGTTCTGCCTATAAGTATGCACGTCGTCATGACGGAATCGGCTCCCTTCGTCGGTGTTATGCGCCGAATCATCACGTTTCCGGCGTGTCGGTCGGGCCTGCCCGTGAATCCGCATGGCTCCCTTGACGGGCGCATACCGCCTGAGCCCTACTGCCGTGCGGTGTCCAGCCATGTTACCCCAAAGTTACCCGGAATTTTCCGTCGTTTTCGGCGCTTTGTCCGCCCGTCGGCCATAATGCGCATGGTTTTGCATGGAAATGCATGGAAATGCCATGTCGGGGACGACTTAGGGGGTGTCGGTGGCGTTTTATGCCATCCATGCGTCTTCATGCATAACCGTGCAGAAACAAGCGTCCCTGTATGCGTCCCCGTGACGTTCAACGCCCTCCTTGAAACGGCGGAATTCCAACGTTCTCGGGAGGGCGTTCCCGTTCCGGGTAACATCCGGGTAACATGGCCGGGGACCGAAGCCGCCGCGACACGCCCGGAGAGAAGGAATCAGCCGAACGTGGCGGACACGGCGTCCATGGTCTCGGCGCGGCGGTTGGCGAACGCGGCCGCGTACGTGTTCAGCGTCGTGGTGGCGTCCTCATGGCCCATCAGGTCCTGGAGGGTCTTCACGTCCGCGCCGTTGGCGATGGCGACGGACGCGAACGTGTGCCGCAGGGAGTAGAGCGTCAGCCGTCGCCCGTCCGGCCTGACGCCGGCCGCGGCGACGGCCTTGTTGAACACCGTCTGGCCCCATGCGGGGAAGCGCAGGCGCAGTCCGGTGGGTGTCGTGAACAGCGGCTCGCCCCCGTCCCGGCCCGCGGCGAGGTCCTCCAGGTCCTCGCGCAGGAACGCGGGGATGGGGATGCGGCGCCGGCCCTTGACCGTCTTCGTGTCGCCCTGCACGCATTCGCCGTGGCCGACCCTGGCCTTCGTCATCGTCTTCGACACGACGACCACGCCGTGCCGGAGATTCAGGTCGCGCACGTCCAACGCGGCCATCTCCCCGGGCCGCATGCCGGTGGACGCGAGGAACAGGACGAGCAGACGGTCCATGGGACGACCGATGACGCCCGCCATGTCCGCGATGGCGCGCACCTCGTCGGGGGTGAACGAGTCGACGCGTTGCGCGGGCACGCGGGGCAGGCGCACGCCCGCGGTCGGGTCGGCGGCCACCCATCTGCGGCGCACCGCGTATCGGAGTATGGAGCCGAGGACCCTGCGCACCCCGATGGAGATGGAGCATTTCGTGAACGGCCTGCCGCGCTTCGTGCGGATGGCGCCGGAGTCGAGGTCCGAGACCCATGCCCTGACGGCCTGTTCGTCGATGTCGCCGATGCGGGTGGCGCCGAACCTGGGGCGGACCATGGCGTCGTAGCGGTGGCGGTAGTTGTCGATCGTGGCCGGGCGCACGCCCGTGTGGTCGGCGAGCCACATGGCGAACACCTCGTCCAGGGTGCGCCGTCCGCCCTTGGGGTCGACGTACCGGCCGGAGCGGATGTCGTCGTTCAGCTCGGCGACGCGCGCCTCGGCGGCCTCGTGGGTGGCGAGGCTCTCGCGGTGCTGCCGGCCGTCGGCGCGCCAGCAGACCTGCCAGCGCATGCCGCGTCCGTAGTCCGCGGTCCTGAGCGCGTCGGGCACGTCGGCGGCGTCGGGGTTCGCGGCGACCTGCCGCCGCATGCGGGCGGTCGGGGTCGTCTCCACGCCGTCGACCACGGCCTTCGCCTTGAGCCACCGGTCACGTATCCATGCCTTCGCCATATCCGTCTCCTATATATAAGGTGTCTATTCGCCGCGCGCGAACGCCTCGATGGAGGCGCGGTTGAAGTACCACCGGCCGCACGCGGTGAAGCCGATGATGCGCCCGTCGTCGACGAGCCTGCCGACGGTGCGCGGGTCCCTGACGCCCAGCATCCTCATGGCGGTCGGCCTGTCGACCAGCAGCTGCTCTTCCGGCAGTTCGTTCGTGTCCATGTCGCGCGTCCTTTCGCATATGCGTGCATTTCCATGCGCATGTATGCGTCGCGTAACATGGTGTGGCATGAACAGGCTCAGGGGATTCCGTCTGCGGATGGGCATGACGCAGGCCGAGCTGGCGGAGGTCATCGGCACCACGCAAAGCCATGTCAGCGAATACGAGAGCGGCCGACGCCGGCTGGCGGCCATGCCCGCCCTGCAGTTCACGCGGCTGATGACCGTGTTGGAAGTGTCGCCGTCGCTGCTGCTGGAGGACGACGTGGAGACGCCGTACCCCGACCTGCAGGACCGGCTCCGCGACGCCCGCGCGGACGTGGACCGTCTCCGCCGCCTGTACGCCGCCGAACCCGACGACGACACGCTCCACAGGCTCGTCGACGCCGAGATCAGGCTGGGAGGGGCGCAACGCGACTGGGAGGCCGAGGCTCGCCGTGCCACAGTCAGAGACCCTCGTCCAGAACACGGGCCAAAGCGTCGTACGCGCGGCTGACTTGGACGTACGGCTCCGGCGCCGGGTCCAGCGGCCCCAGCGGGTATCCGCGTCCGCAGCGCAGGCAGACCAGCGTGGCCGCGCCGCCGTCCAACGGCGCCGACCTGGACGCCAGGCCCCAGCAGACCGGGCAGTGCGCGCGCCCGTGCGCGCCGGCGAACGCGTTCACGGCCGTATCCTGTCAATGCGCGTCAGCCCGTAGGCCGCGCCCAGGACGAAGAACGCGTTGACCGCGGCCGGGCGGGACAGGGACACGGCCATGCCGGGGCCCGCGATGAGCGCGCCGCCCGTGGCGTCGGGCATGAACGCCAGCCCGCCAAGCGCCCGGGGCGGCTCGTCCTCGCGGCCGGCCTTCCATCCGACCTGGTGGAACGGGCAGACGAGGCCGTTCTCCTCCCGGTCCAGTTCCGTCCCGCAGGCCGAACAGCGCCACACGCCGCCGTCGCGCACGGGCCTGGCCTCCTCCATGGAGCGCAGGGGGCGTTCGGGTATCCAGACGCGTTCGTCGTGGATGTCGATAAAGGACATGGGTTCCTCCTTTACGTCGTCTGCTCCACCTTGACTCCCGCCATGCCCGGATAGGCGGCTTCGGTGTGGTCGTTACCGCTCAGTACCGTTCCGGGACGCGCCGTCTTTTTTTCGTTTGGTTGTGGGTGGACAATCGGTGGCATGAAAATGTCAATCAAGTCAGGATGAGTCGCGTGATGCCACTCTTGCGGAGTATAAGAAATTCAAGGAGGAATGCCGCAGGGAATTAGGAGATCGTTCTAAATTCTTAGATGTGTTTGTAGCCGCGATACGCGACTTCGTCTCCACTTTCCGCGGCATGTGAGCGCCATCTGCGCACCTCGCCCTTCCAATCCGTGAACCGGGTTGACCTTCGGATGGCGTTCATGTCGATTTCCGGCAATGGGTCGGGCTTCTCTTTGCCGGTCGGGTCGCCATGCCCCAAGGCGATTTCGGACAATCGCCACAAATCGCCGGGAAAAGGTATTCCGTACATCCTTTGACCCCCGCGGTAAAGCATAAGGGCCGTGATCGCGTCGTCCTGGCTTTCGAGAATGTATGTCATATCCTGCAGGTCGATGCCGTATTCGCGGTAGATGTCCTCCCTGCTCACGGATGGGCGGCAGTGGCGGCCATATGGATCTCTCTTGTCCGTCCGAAGCCATTTCGGATGGACAAGAAGCCCATGCCTTAGATACCAATGCATCAGTCGATCCAGTGAATCCTCCATATGGTCCTTTATGCGTCCGCCCCGCTCGACCAATGGATTCCGGGACGCTTGCTTCTTAAAACTGTAAAAATTTGGGGAACTGCGACAAAATGGTGCTGACGATTTTTGTCAGCTGAAGTTCATGTACAACGAAACGCGGCATAGCTATAAGCATGATGATGTTACACTTAGAACAGTTAGGAACACTTAAGGGAGTAGAATCATGGGCGTAGATGTACTGGGGACGATAAGTAAAAAAACTATAGATGAGCAAGACGTTACAGATGCTTATGCGGCACTAAGCCAGCTTCGGAAACAGTCCCCTTTTGCCCAAGTGCTTGCACATATGCTTAAATCAGCATCCAATGGGGAAACTTGTGTCATTTCTAGCGCGCCGAAAGAACTTTCAACAGAGGAAGCCGCAGAATATCTTAATGTCAGCCGACCGTACGTTAGCAGACTTATTAAACACGGCATCCTTGTTTCTCGAAAAGTAGGCAATCGCCACCGTATTAGTCTTGACGCTCTCACGGAGTATCAAAAGCGTCACCAAGAGGCACAGGGCAATTATGTTCAGGACGTTTCTAGTCGTCAACAGGATATCAATGAGCTCATGGACAAAGCAGCTGTAATCACAAAGGAAGACGAAGATGAAATCGCCGATCTTTTAGACTAATTTCAGTTGGCGTATCAAAGTTCTGGATTTTGCGAAAAACGGAGTTGCTCTATGATTTCCTCTGTTATCTTTGACCGTTTTTCGCATTCCTCGCATATAGGTTTCGCTACGTTTCCATCTTCAGTAGGCACAAAGACAGCTCCGCATAAGGCATAAACGGGGAGTCCGTAGACGAGAGCGTCGGTAAACCCTTCTTTAGGAACAAGATGAAGTACTGGTTGCGCATCGAATGTCGTGTCCGTGCTCTTTGTAATTGCCGGCATTGGCATTTGCAAAGAGGCCAGCAATTGAGTCAATCTCGCACAGTTCAATGTCATTATCCAGTAGAATTCTTTTTTCGTGCCATATTCATGTTGAACTTGGTCATTGTCGGGCTGTACGAAGTGGATTGCCCGGGAGAGGTCTTTTTCGTCTTCCCTGGATAATTTCTTTGTCTTTATAATCATATCCACCAGAACCGGGATTGATTCAAGAGAAGAAGTATCTGGAATTGGATCACTTTCGCATTCTATATAGATAGGAATGTATTTAAGACTACTGTTGGCGTTTTGATGTAGACGAAGATTGAATTGGCCCCTTCCCTCCTCTGTCTGCAATGCGCGCTTAAGTAGGCCGATAAATTCCCAAACATTATCCAGAAAGCGTTTTTCCTCCGCTTGCCTTGCCTCTTCTCTGTCTCTGATTTTGTAGTCAATGTTTCGTGGCTGCCAAGTTCCTTTTGATGATTTCAAATAATCAATCAGCCGGTCGCAATACTTGGTATGCGGGCCGGCATGTATCAGCCATGGATCGCCCTCTTCGTCTTTAGTCATCAATGCGCCACGGGCCGCGGCTGAATCATCGTGTCGGTCACGCACTTCCAGTACGGGGCAACCAACATATTTCGCCGCGTTGGATATTTCGTTCCGCTTGGGGTTGCCTGTCCCTTTCATCATTTTTCTTGCTTCATCAAGTAAGAAATGTGGGAAGACATTTAAATTCAGCCTGTCAAATGTCTGCTGTATGTTTCCTTTTTTCAAGCCTTTGATTAGACGCTGACATTCTGAATCTCTGTATCCTTGATCGGGCAGCATCTTCTTTAATAAGACATTTATAGTGGGACGTACATCGCGCATATGCTCTAAGTATACCAGACGCGTGTTTTTAAAACCTTTCCGCAAAAAGAATCACGTTATCTACTGTTTTCTAGCATGTATCAATGTGGTCGTCCATTATATAAAGTCTCATATGTCGAAAAATATGTGCTGCATCTTTTCCGGGACGCATGCGCTTCGGCATGGAGGTACCGGAACTGATGACGGCCCCGCAGGTGGCACGTATACTTGGCGTATCGACGGAGACCCTGCGCAAGTGGAGGGCGAGAAGGATATGCCTGCCGTACGTGCGCGTGGGCCGGCATATCCGCTACAAGGCGGCCGACGTGGCCGCGTTCGTCGAACGGGGCACGGTCATGCCCGACGAAGGCCAGGGGAGGGGATAGTCATGGGCGTTCCGGTCATATACACGGATTTCGACGGCGTGCTGAACGCGTTCCCCGACGACAAGGTGCTGCGCCGCGGGGGAGTCGGACATACCGACTGGCTGAGGGACGACGACCCGCGCAAGCCGCTGTATGACGAGGCGCGGGCGTTCCGTCTGGACGGCAATGCGCAGGCACGCGTTTCGGTCGGACGCTTCCGCATCCACTGGTCCACCGAGCTGACGGACGCCATGTACGCCCTGGCCGTGTCGGGGCGCGCCGAACTGAACTGGCTGTCCACGTGGCAGCCGTACTGCGTGAGCACGTTGGATCCGATGCTCGGCTGGGATCCGAGAATCGTCCATAACACGGTTTGGTACGATCCGGTCACCGGTGAACGACGGTTGACGGGCAAGCTGTCGACGATACTGTCGCGCGTGCGCGCGGAACGGCGTTCGGAGGACCCGTCGCCGATTGTGTGGATCGACGATGAGGAGTGCTATAGCGACGCCGTGGAGGAGGTCAGGGCGGAGAATCCCGCGGCGCCGGTGCTGATGGTGCGGCCGGACATGCACATCGGCGTCAGCCGACGCCAGTGGGAGCTCGTCGAACGTTTCGTCGACGACTGGCGCGGCTTCCCGCCCGTCACGTTCGATGACGAGGACGACGAGGACGGCAGCCGCGCCGCACGCGGGGAACACGTCGGACTGTAGTAGGGAGGAACATATGGCGGACGACGGAATCGAATGGGAGCTGGAGGACCTGGACGGCGGCGTCCTGTACGACGTGTTCTACGAATCCACGACCATGCTCTCCGGCAGGATGCTCGCCCAGCGGCGGCTGGCCGAAGCCCGGGGCGATCTGGACGGGGAGCGTCGGGCGGAGGCGGATCGCCGAGCGCTGTTGATTGCCCGCGACCAGGTCGGTCCGACCGACCGGAGGGCACTGATTACGGCGAAGCGCTCCAACGACGAGGACCGTGCGACCCGCGCGGACGCCGCCGCACCATGGCATGCGATCGGCAGAAACCTCGCGGTCGACGTGGAGGGCATCTGGCGCGACGACATCCGCCCCGTCATCGACGCCGCGACAAGGTCGGACGAGCCATGCACGGTATTCGTCGGCGGCCAGCCCGGCGCGGGCAAGACGCGCGCCACGCACATGGTTCGCGTCTCTGGCCTGCATGACGGGCCGCTCCTGCCCGTGAACGGCGACGACCTGCGCCAGTACCATCCCGACTACGACCGACTGTGCGACGAGGAGCCGCTGGCCATGCCGGAGCGGACCGCGAAGGCGTCGGCCGAGTGGATACGCATGACCATGGAGCACGTGACGGCCAATGGCATCTCCGCCGTGGTGGAGGGCACGTGGAGGAACGCGGCCACGGTGCTCGATGAGGCCGCGAACGCGAAACGCGCGGGCAGGTCGACGCACGCGGTGGTGCTGGCCGTGCCGCCGGCGTTGTCGCGGCTGGCGATATTGGAACGCTACTACCGCGACCGTTCGGCGGGCCTTCCGGCGCGTTGGACGCCCGCGTCCGCGCACGACAACGCCGTGGCCAACCTGCCCGTCACCGTCCGCGCCGTCGCCATGTCGCCGTTGGTCGACAGGCTCACCGTGATAAGCCGCGACGGCGGTATCCTGTACGACGGGACCGACCCCGACCTGTTTCGTTGGACAATGGGAGCGTGGTTTCAACAGGCCGTTGTCGGCCGGGGAGAGGGCCGACGTCCGCATGCGGCTCGGCAGGATCGAGGCCCTGAGAGAGGTGCCGGGCGTCGGCACGGCCCTGTCCGACCCGGTGGTGGCGTCCGTCCGCCGGAGCCTCGACGACGCGGCCTAGAACCCCCACCGGCGGCACGTGTCGACGAATGCGGTCAATCGCTCGCGTTCGTCAAGGGCCGCGTATGTGGTCGGCACGATGGTCTTCGAACGCATCTCGGCGCGTGCGCGCTCCGCGTCCAACCCATGCGGCCGCTCCGGCATCGGCGCGCCGTCGCGCGCGGCCGCGGCGATATCCAGGGCCCAGTCGTAGAGCGTTGTCGACGGCGACAGGGACGTGACGCGGGGGAGTGATTCCATTGCGTCGGCCATGCCGTCCCAGTCGAGCGTCTCGGCGGCCTGGGCGAACGCGTACCGTGTCTGCCGGTGGAGGAGATGGTCCGGCGCGTCGGAATCGGGCTCGTACGCCTCGAACAGGCGCTGCAACGTCCCGTCGTCCACGGCCGTGGCGACGAACCGTTGCGCCGGCGTGGCGTCCGGGCCGAGCCGGTGGGCCAGCGTCAGCTCCTCGGGCACGGGATGCACCTGGTCGGCGGGCAGGTTCTTGCAGGTCAGCATCCCGTCGTCGTATTTGGTCTGGACGTCGTACGACACGTCGTTGCCGAAGAAGTCGTGATGGTTGACGTTGACGACGAAGCCGGCGCCGTGGCAGTCCGTCAGCACGCGGTTGAACATTGCGAAAGTCTCCATATCGTCCACTCTATCCTTGACCGCTATATATATAGGTATCCACGGCCGTCACCCGTGCCCAAGCCCACGACCTTGTCAAGGGGCCGTGGGCCTTTCCTTTGCCTAGCCTTCGATGGCCTTCTCCACGCCGTCGGTCGCGGCGACGAGCCGGTCGAGCTCGACGTGCGTGTAGATCTCGTTCGTCGTGGACACGCGGCTGTGTCCCATGATGGCGGTGCGTGTCACGTCGTCCAGTCCAAGCCGGTTCAATATGGTCGCGGTGGTGTGGCGGGCTGAATGCGGCACGTACTCGTGGCCCAGGCCGATGCGGTCCAAGGCCTTGTACCAGCGGCAGCGCTCCACATTGCCGGTCAGGGGTTGGCCCTGGTCGTCATGGAACACGAGCCCTTTTCCGTTCACGCCGTGGCGTTCGATGTAGGCGAGGAGCTGGTCGGCCAAAGCCCGGGGCAGGGGAATGGCGCGGCGTCCCTTCTCGGTCTTCGGGCGCGTGCGGTACATGCCGTTGCCCAGGGCCGAGCATTCGACGCCCTTGGGCAGTCCGTCGACCTCGCGTTTCGTCAGGTGCTGGGCCTGCCATTCGACCAGGATGACGAGGTGGTCGCCGTCCTGGCGCAGTTCGTCTTGGGTGAGCCCCAACCGTTCGCCCTGCCGCATGCCGGTCATGAAGGCCAGCATCCACATGAGCCTCCACGTGTCGTCGGTCTCCGCGGCGATGAGGTCGGCCGCCTGGTCGGGCGTCAACGCCGCCCGCTCCTTCAGCGCCACACGCGGCGCGGTGCCCTTGACGGCGGGGTTGCGTTCGATGGCGCCCTCCAGCACCGCGTCCTCCAACGCCTTGTGCAGGGTGCGCCATGCGCTGCCCGCGGTGGCGGAGCTTCTGCCCTGCTCGACGGTGACGTACCGCTCGAGCCGGCGGAAGTGCGCGGGCTTCAGTTCGTCGAGCCTGATTCTGCCGATGGCGGGGATGATGTCGTTCGCGGTGACGGACGCGTACGTGCCCCACGTGCGGGGCTTGAGCCGGGGCTTGCACACGTCCGACAGCCAGTGGTCCATCCATTCGGCCACGGTGGGCGGCTTGACGTAGCCGACCTGGTGGGTGCGGTCGAACTCGGCGATCGCCTCCCTGAGCCGCGTCTCGGCGACGGCCTGCGTGTCGGCGGTGCGGCTCACGCGGTGCTCCTCGCCGGTGTTCGGGTCGATGACGGTGCGGTACGCCTTCACCCTGCCGTTCGGCAGCCGGCGGATGCCTCCGGCGCCCTTCGTCCGCCGCCGCTCGGCCGGGGCGATCCTGGCCCGCAATCGGTCGACGAGCCTTTTCGGATTGGTGCCCGTGAGCACCACGTTCGTGCCATCGGTGCCCGTGAGCACCAGCGTGTAGTCGGACATGCCGTTTTTTCCTGCGTTCATGCGGTCCGTCTATGCAGGTCACTTATAGGTCACTTATGATTGCGCCTGATTGGGCCTGATTGACGGAAATCGCGGGTGGTCAAAACAGCCGTCGACCAACGGAAAACGGCGGAATACCGCCGATAATCGGTGATATTCCGCCGTTCTTCAAAGCAGTGGGCGAAAGCGCCGGAGCTATTTCCACATCTGATAGCCACAGCCTCCTAAGCCCTACTGCTGGTTGGGTTTCAGAGTCCAGTGTAGGCGCTAGGTGCACCTATGGTGCACTTACTTCGGGAAAGACACGACCCCCGCACGACTCAATGAGAGCCATGTGGGGGTCGTTGTCGTCTTTTCGGGCCGGATTCCGTCACTGCGGCCGCTCGGGCAGGGAGGAGATTCAGACGTCCAGGTCGCAAGGGCGGCAGCCTCGGGCATACCCCGATAGCGGCCGGTTCTCAATGAGAATAAACGACTTCTCCTTGGGTGGCAAGTGTCGCAAGAGCCCGACCGGTGCGTAGCAGGTCACACTGCGCGAGACAACGAGGCAGCTGCCGTCCACCGTCGGCACGTCCGACGTGTAGTCCGTTAAGAGCGCCGGTAACACCATGACCGTGTCTAACTTTGACAATGGCCTGTGTCTGATCGTCGACTTTAATGGTAGCCCGATGATTGTGGGCACACCATCGTCAAATCCATGGCAGACAAGAATACAAGTGGCGCCAATGGCATCGTGGGTACGCATTGGATGGCCTCCGGGGATGGAGAAGTGTCGCGGCCGAGGAAGCCGAGCACACGGTCGCCGTGGGTGCGTCGGAATGGGAAATTTTTTATGGACAGATGTATTTTTCATTTGACATTCCAATGTCTCCTTCGCGATGCATCGATTGAGCATGCGATTCGACGCGACACTTCCGACACGCAATGTTGGTGACATATGGCATAATGGTCACTTGGCAGCGGAACCTCGCGTTCACGATGCCGATCCCCCATGGTGTAATGGCAGCACACGGGTCTTTGGAACCCTTTGTCTTGGTTCGAGTCCAGGTGGGGGAGCTCGGATAACGGATTCTCGTCTTTATGCGAGAATCCGTTTTTCTGTATTTAATGGCGATTACGAACATTGCCTTGACGTATCCGAGGTATTGGGCGGGTCTTGGACGGAGTCGAGGTGCGCATGACGTCGAGCGATTGAATCTCCTAGGGCCTTTTTCGTGTGCGAGGGATGGAGATTCGTAGTACATTGCCCCTGGCTGCCCCCGGGGCATAAAAAATCCCGTCATTCCAATGTTGTGAAAACGTTGAAACGACGGGTTTCTTTTAGTCGGACCAGCGGGATTTGAACCCGCGACCCCTTGACCCCCAGTCAAGTGCGCTACCAAACTGCGCTATGGTCCGAACGGTGTGAAAAGCACCAAGAATGAAACATAGCATACTTGGCGCTTTTTTTCAAAACGTATCGTGTCGCGTGATCGAAAAATCTCTGAAACCAAGAACCTTCCGTCCACATATGGGTGCACCCGTAACAAAATAATCCACGAATTCGGGGTCATGCCCCATTATCCAAGCCAATATGTCGTATCATGTAACACGTAGTCACGTCCGCATGGAAGGGAATGACATTGACTGAAGAGGACGTATTCGATCTCTCGGCGGCGAAGATGAGAGAGCACGGGATGACCGATATGGCCATCGCCCAGTTCAAACGCCTGTATGAGGTTTGGCGCAATGAGGAAGCCAGCAGCTGGATTCGCGAAAGCGATGTCGAGCCGTTGACCAGTGTTCCCAGCTTCCATGACGTATACGAGACCATCAACCACGAAAAGGCCATCGATGCGTTCGCCAAAACGGCTTTCCTGAAGCTCAACGGTGGTTTGGGCACTTCGATGGGGCTTGATTGCGCCAAGTCGTTGTTGCCGGTACGCCGTCATAAGGCGCGTCAGATGCGTTTCATCGACATTATTATCGGACAGGTGCTTACCGCCCGTGCCCGACTTGGTGTCGAGCTGCCGCTTACCCTGATGAACTCTTTCCGTACCTCCAAAGACACCATGAAAGTGCTGCACGCCAACAAGAAATTCCGCCAGGATGGCGTGCCGATGGAGATCATCCAGCATCAGGAGCCGAAGATCAGTGCCGAATCCGGTCTTCCGGTCAGCTTCCCGTCGAATCCCGAACTTGAATGGTGCCCACCGGGCCATGGAGATTTGTTCTCCACCATCTGGGAATCCGGTCTGCTTGATTCGCTTGAAGCGCGCGGCTTCAAATACCTGTTCATCTCGAATTCCGACAATCTGGGGGCGCGCCCTTCGCGCACTCTTGCCCAGCATTTCGAGAACACTGGTGCTCCGTTCATGATTGAGGTCGCCAAGCGAACCCCGGCCGACCGCAAGGGCGGTCATATCGTGCGGGACAAGGCCACAGGGCGCCTGATGCTTCGTGAGATGAGCCAGGTCCATCCGGACGACAAGGATGATGCTCAGAATATCGATAAACACCCGTATTTCAATACGAATAGCATCTGGGTGCGTATCGATGCGCTGAAGGCGAAGCTCGCGGCATACGATGGCGTGCTTCCATTGCCGGTGATTCGAAACAAGAAGACAGTTGATCCTACCGACCCGTCCAGCGAGCCGGTCATCCAGCTGGAAACTGCCATGGGTGCCGCGGTGTCTTTGTTTGACGGGGCGACATGCGTGTGCGTGGACCGTATGCGATTCCTTCCGGTGAAAACCACTGACGATTTGTTTATTATGCGGTCCGACCGATTCCATCTAACGGACCAATACGAGATGGAAGATGGCAATTACGTCTTCCCGGATGTTCATTTGGATTCGCGTTATTACAAAAACATCCATGATTTCGACGCTCGTTTCCCTTACGGAGTGCCATCTTTAGCTGCTGCAAAATCCGTCGAAATCGACGGTGATTGGACCTTCGGCAGGGATGTGATGCTGTTCAGTGATGCGCATCTGAAAGATCAAGGGGAGCCGAGTTACGTACCGAACGGCGAGTATGTCGGTCCGCAAGGTGTGGAACCGGATGATTGGGTCTGATTCAAGGGGGCAGTGCAACACGAAAATCCATATTTTTTCGTGAAATAGGCACAAACAGGTCGAAAAACCTCTATCATAGGATGGTGTGTGCGGCTTACAAAGCCAAACACTTAAGACGAAACGTTAACGAGACGTGAGGACTAATGGCTGAGGGAAGTAACGGTAGGCGTCGTTTTTCCGACAAATGGGGCAAGCACGAACTTGATGTGTTGGCGGTGCTTTCCTCAGCCTTCCCCCAATGGCTTACCTCTCGTCAAATCGCGCAACGTGTGAAAGCTTATGCGGATTCCTATGGAGAGCTTGCCGACCAAGCGGCGAAAGCGGCTTTTGCAAAGCAATTCCAGCGTGATCGTGCCAAGCTGGCTGCCATGGGTATCGCCATCGAATCGAGACAACCTGAATATTCCTCCAAGTCGGAAGGCCAGGACTTTGCCTCGTACCGTCTGCAATTAGGGGATGAGCCTCGCGTGCGTTTGCTGTTCGGGGATGACGATCTGCCGATTCTCGCCGCTGCGAATTATCTTGCGAGATCCATGTCGATTTCCTCCGCTCCCGCGCATGAGCCCCAACACACCTCACGTACGGCACCGCGCGTGCCGCAGACTCCGATTCCGGGTCTTGGACTTGATTCCATCGCGCCGGGACTTGGCACGCAATCCATTCCTGACGAACTCGTCAAAGTGGTGGATCAGCGGCGTTTCGCCGCAACGGTGGATGTTGACGGCGAGCATCTGAACGTCGCCTACACCGATTCCGACGATCTGGCCATGTTCGTGCTGTCCCATCCGGGAGCCTCCATTGTGAGTCCTCCGGAAGCAGTGGACGCGTTCAATCGTCGTCTGCATGCGGCCACGCAGTTCCTGCCGGCCGATGAATCCACCGGCGCCGACAGTTCAACCGTGGTTTCCCCGGAAATCAACCGTAATAGTCCGGATGATGATGCCGAGGAAGGAAAGGGACGTCCGAAGAAGAATTCGGCATTCCAAACCGGTAGCGAAGTTGATCGCCGTTTGCGTCTGATGTTGTTCCTGTCCGCGCATATGGGAGAGGAATATTCGCTGGAAGAGCTTGCCGAGCGCTTCATCGGCAGACCGAAGTCCGAAGACGAATTGAAGAAGTTCGTCAACATCATTCATAAGGACATCAATACGTTGACCACGGTGTCCGATGACGGCGAAATGGCTGGAAGCCAGTTCTTCGACATCGATTGGTCGCTGCTTGACGCCGAGGGCATCGTGTCCGCCACGAATTCGCTTGGGCTTGAACGCCTCGCCGGAATCTCCCAGCAGTATCTGAGCATGCTGACCGCATCGGTGAGCTACCTTGCTCATTCCTCCCTGCTGCCGGACAAACTGCGTGAGCAGGCTGAATCGCTGTACAGCCGTCTGCGTCAGCATGTGAAGCCGGGGGACATGCCATGGTTGAGCCTTACCGGTTACGAAATGGAGCCAAGGAATTTCTCCATCGTCAAAAGCGCCATCTCCAAGAACATGCTGCTCGATATGGAGTATACAGACGGCGCAGGGCGCATTCAGCGCAAGTTGGTGGCGCCTGATAAGATTTTCGTCGACGAGGGTGTTTATTACGTGGCGGTCTGGACGGATGTGGCCAACGCGGCTCCCGCCGACAAGGCGAAGTTTGTCAAGAAGGACACGGCCATCAACAAGGCCACGGGTAAACCGCGTATCTGGCAGGTGCTGCGTATATCCCGCATCGAACATGCCGAGTTGGTCCAGCCGACCGAAAAGGTTGACATTCCGGATGTTCCTGCATCCGAACTGCGCAAGTGGAGCTTCGATAACGGCACTCCGGCCGTCTTCATCACCAATCAGGACGACCTGTCGTTCATCGACAGTCTGTCCGGTGCCACCGTCGAAAAATGTGGCGACGGCGAGAAAGTCCATCTGATCGTCTCCTCCGATTCCTGGTATGTCGCATTCTGCATCTCGCATGCGCGTCACATCACGGCTGTTGCACCGGAGACGTTGCGTACCATGATCGTCGCTCGCGCAAAGCACGAGCTGAGCATCGGCGACCATGAGAGCGAAGACTGACGGGAGAACCTATGCCTTGGTGGATCTGGCTGGTGCTTGTCCTGTTCATGCTGGCGATGTTGATCGCGGGTGGCGCATATGCGTGCATCCATGGCTATCAGGCTTTCAAGAACGTCGCAAAAGTTGGAGGACGTGCATCCAAACGTTTTGAAGCCATGTCCAAACCGCTGCCACAAGTGGAGAAGGACATGTCTCCATTCTTTACCCGACCGCTCAAGGATGCGACGGATCACTATGCCAGCGCCCATGCCGAAGTCATTCGGCGTCAAGGGGAGAAACGCACTCGTCATGCCCAGCAGTGGGCCGAATGGAAACATTTCAACGACTGATTCGAAAAGGAACCATGACTCATCATCGCCGTCGCGGCAACAACGGTATCGACAGGCAAACAAGCAAAGCGAACGCCGAACCATCACCGGCGCAACGGTATGCGGCATTCAGACAGGCGCAGTCAAAAAGAAAGTCGGTAGCCTCTAGGTTCGCCGAATCCATGCCGTTCGAATTGGATGATTTCCAGATTAAAGCCAATGACGCGTTGGAGGCCGGCGACAATGTGCTCGTCGCGGCACCCACTGGAGCTGGCAAGACGGTCGTTGCTGATTTCGCCATCTATCTGGCGCAGGAACGCAATGTCAAGGCTTTCTACACGACGCCAATCAAAGCATTGAGCAACCAGAAATACCATGATCTGGTGGAGACATACGGATCGGACAAGGTCGGTCTGCTCACCGGCGACACGTCCATCAACTCCGAAGCGGATATCGTGGTCATGACCACTGAGGTTCTGCGCAACATGCTGTATGAGCATTCCATGACATTGGAGGCATTGCGCTACGTGATCCTCGATGAGGTCCACTACCTCGCCGACCGGTTCCGCGGCCCGGTATGGGAGGAAGTAATCATCCACCTGCCGCAGAATGTGAGAATCATCGGCCTGTCCGCGACGGTATCGAACGTCGAGGATTTCTCCAAATGGATTGAATCCGTCCGGGGTGATACCACGTTGGTGGTATCCGAAAAGCGTCCCGTGCCGTTGGAGCAGCATGTGCTTGTCCAAGCCGACGACAATACTGAGCCTGAACTAATCGACCTGTACAGGCGGGATGCGAACGGCAATCAGACCGACAAACTCAATGCGCAGTTGGTGAATAGGCTCGATCAACTGGATCGCAAGGCGGCCAGACGCAGGGGAGAGCAGCGTCCCGACAAGCGCAAAGGTGGCAAGGGCGGCTGGAATGACCATTCCCGCAAACCGGAGCGGCATACCCCGCGCAGATGGGCGGTGGTCGACGAACTGAATTTCCTCGGCGTCCTGCCGGGCATTTATTTCATCTTCTCGCGTAACGGTTGCGACCAGGCTGTGGAACAATGCATCAATGCAGGTCTTGAACTCACCACCGATGACGAGGTACGCCGCATTCGCCGCATCGTCGATGAGATGGTCGAGGGACAGCTCAGCCAAGAGGATCTGAAGGCCCTACATTTCTCGCAGTTCCGTTTCGCGCTTGAGGAGGGGTTCGCGCCGCATCATGCCGGCATGGTCGCGCTTTTCCGTCAAATCGTCGAGCGATTGTTTGAAGAAGGCTTGGTGAAGGTCGTTTTCGCCACGGAGACGCTTGCCTTGGGTATCAACATGCCGGCACGATGTGTGGTGGTGGAAAAGCTCGAGAAATTCGATGGCACAGGCCATGTCGGACTGACACCGGGGGAGTTCACCCAGTTGACCGGTCGAGCGGGTCGGCGAGGCATCGACACCATAGGACACGCGGTGGTCGTGGACCATCACGGCTTTATACCAGCGACCGCTGCCGCATTGTCTAGCAAGCGCGTCTATCCGTTGCATTCCAGTTTCAAACCGACTTTCAACATGGCAGTGAACCTGCTTAATTCTAGCGATTACGAGACGGCTCGCATCACGCTCGACCGCTCATTCGCACAGTGGGAAGCTAACGAATCCGCCTGGCAGCTTGAGGCTCAGATGGATACGCTTCGCAAGGCATTGGATGGATACGAACAGGCCTTCGATTGCGAATTTGGCGATTTCAAGGAATTCATGCGCCTGCGCATGCGGCTAAGCGATTTGGAGAAGAACGAGCGTCGCAGACTCAAGCATGAGGTTTTCCGTACGCAAAAAGCGCGCGGGGAAGCGTTCAAGGCTCTTGACAGACGTATCGCGAAGCTGCGTGAAGAGGAACGCGAACACCCCTGTCGAAAGTGTTCCGATATCCAGCAGCATCTTAAATGGGGACATCGGTGGGCTCGTGAGATGCGTGAATTGGAACGGGTACGGAATCGGTATGATTCGCGTACGGGTTCGGTCGCACGCCAGTTCGATCGCATCTGCAACGTGCTCGAAGAACTCGGATATCTCCAGAGATTTGAGGGAAGCGCCGATGATCAGGTCGATTATCGACTTACCGAACAAGGTCAGTTATTGCGCCACCTGTACAGCGAGCTGGATCTGGTGCTCGCTCAAGCGATTGACGATGGCGCGTTCGATGGCCTTGATGCGGCCGAATTAGCCAGCGTTGTCATGTCCCTGATATACGAGCCGCGCAGGGGCAGTGGGGGAGAGCCCCGTCACTATCCAGGCGGAATCCAAGGCAATGTGGCTGTCTGCGCGGCACAGCTCAAGGGTGTGCACGCGTCGATCGCCATGTTGTGCGAGGACCATGCGCTTGGCGAGATGCGTCAGCTTGATTTCGGAATCACCGACGTCGTTTACGAATGGGCACAAGGGGAGAGTCTGTCACGCGTGCTATACGGCACTGATTTGACCGGCGGCGATTTCGTGCGTAGTTGCAAGCGTCTCGCCGACGTATTGCAACAGATTGCCGTAGCAGGCCCGTATCTGGGCAAACGAGCCGAAACGCTTGCTTCAATCGCTAAACAGGCCTACGAAAGCGTCAATCGTGGTATCGTCGCATATTCCGGCGTCGATTGATTCATGGGCATTCCCAAGGGAATCGGGGAATAAACAACACGTCCGAACTGTTCTGTAGCTTAGAGTGAGCAGATAATCCAAGGAGGCAAAGGCAATATGGCAGAGCGCAGCCTACGAGGCATGAGCATTGGCGCAAAGTCGCTGGAATCCGATGACAATGTGGATTTCGCGGCACGAACCGACGTCGCATACATATGCCCAAAGGGACATCGTACGATTCTGCCATTCGCCGAGGGTGCAGAGTTCCCTGACGAGTGGGAGTGCCGTTGCGGCGCCGTCGCCCACCGTGAAGGTGACGATGACAGCGAAGCCGATGAAATCACCAAACCGACGCGTACCCATTGGGACATGCTTATGGAGCGTCGTACCGAAGACGAGCTGAAAGCGCTGTTGGAGAAGCGTCTCCAGATGCATCGTGATGGGTGGTTCCCGGATTACGAGTGAGTCGTTTTCAGCGACTTGCATTTTGAACAACACCTGAACGAATGCCCGGTCATTGCGACCGGGCATAATCGTTATCGATACCGCTCAGATACAACAAATCAGGGAGAAGGTCAAACCCATGTCCGAACATCCGAAAAAAGTCGTTCTGCTTGACCTTGATGGCACGCTCACGAAATCCGATCCAGGCATCATCGGCTGTGTCGTCAAGACGTTCATGGAGATGGGATACCCGGTTCCGGACGATGCCGAACTGCATCGCTTCATCGGCCCGGCCATCAGCGAATCATTGCAGCGTAACGGCATTCCGGATGACAAGCTCGACGAGGGCGTACGAATCTACCGCAAATATTATTCCGATGAGGCCGTATTCGACGATCCGAACAATCCTGGAATGAAGGTGCCGGGACGTTTGAACAACACGATTTATCCCGGTATTCCTGAACAACTTGCCAAACTGCGCGCCGATGGGTACTATCTGGCGGTTGCCAGCTGCAAGCCGCAGTATCAGTGCATTCCGATTTGTGAGCATTTCCATCTGGACACCATGGTCGATGGCATCTATGGCGCCAGCAAGGACAATTCGCGCCTTGATAAGAATCAGGTGATTCATTGGGCTTTCCAGCACATCGGTTTCGACGAGAACGCCGGAGACAAGGCTCTGATGGTCGGCGATCGATGGACCGACGCGGATGGCGCCAAGGCGTGTGGTCTCGATTGCCTGGGCTGTGGCTGGGGTTATGCGGAACCTGGTGAGCTCAAGGCTCATGGAGCGTATCGCGTTCTGGATTCCGTGGATGGGCTTGCACAGGCCGTCGAGGAATATTTCGCTGAGGTTTTCATGAACGCATCCTGATGAAATCCGCATCAAGGATGCTACGTCATTGCATGTGAAGCCCTGATCATACAAGAAGGCCGTTATGTCAGAAACGTATGGTCAAGGCTTCATTTTCCTTGAAAATCCGCCATTCCCGAAACGCCGATAATGTACGGTACATCACGTTATGTTCGTTCTCCAAAATACGAATAAAGTCCCAATATGTGAGATGGAGCACGTCACGGCCATTGGCGTGTCGCTTGACCTTGCCAACCTTGCTCTGGGTGTTCGTCAGCTCGTGACCGAGCTTCGACGTCTGGGGAGTGGTGGCGGTTTTCGAGAGCGTGCAATACTTCGCCGCCGCTTCGATGCTGCTCACCCTGTCCAGGTCAATGACCTCGAGCCGCTGGTTTTTCATCAGGGGAGCGGCATAGCCACAGCGTTTCGCCGTCTCCACCCACTCGGCAGCATACGCGCCGCTGAAATCGGCCGCTTCCGACCTGGACAACTTATGATCGAAAATGTAATAGCAATGGAAGTGATCATGCCAACCGTTCGCGTGACTGTATGTGACCTCCATAGCGCGCAGATAACCAATCTCATGCGTCCGGCTAAACAAATCCTTAATACGCCGGTGGCTCCTGGACTTCCGCCAAACCTCCTGCGCCATCCTGGTAACGGCCTTAAGCGAATCACCCCGCTTATGCCGCACCGTCAAAGTGCCAAACACGACGCCATAGTCATGCTCCTTGCAAAAATCCATCAGACGCTTCACCTCGTCAAAACGCCCCGCCTGAATCTTGTGATTGCACACCGGGCACACCCACACGGAACCGCAGGACTGCAAGCCACTGATCCGAGAACCGTGCTCGGCATCCCAATACACGCCCTTGCCCGCGCACTTGTTGATCTCAAACCCACATTTACCCGGCCTGGTGCCACGCAGCACACGGCGCACGGTACGACGCTGCGCCCACCGATCGGCGCGCAGTTGCGCATAGGTGGCGAAATCGGCGGAGTCCGCAGCCACGTCGAGAGTGGCCGCATAACTTGCATTGCTATCAAGGGCGGCTACGCCGCCGTCCTTTTCAGCCTTGTATTCGGCGATATGGCGTCGTACCCAGAGGGACGCCCGGTATTCGGGCGTGAATTCCTCCGGTGTGATAGGATGTATGTCTGAAACCATTTGAAAACCTCACAATATCTTTTGGTTTCACGTCCTTGGATAGCTCCAACTGTCCAAGGACATTTTTTATGTCTGGGCTTATCGTATCACGGCGGACGTGATTAAATCGTGCTGCATATCGAAGGCGATGAAAAAGAACACAAGGCAAACCAGGAACAACGCGCCAGCGATGGCAAATCCAATAGTCATGAGCTTGCGATGGTTGAGACGGCGCATGTAATCCGCGATGAAGCACCACCAGACGGCGAAAATGATGAACGCGAAACCAAGCTCGTCGAAGGCCATGTCGCCGTGGCCGAATGGGACACAGGGGACGCCGGAGAGAACGATCGTGAACAGGCCAAGGATGATGCTGCGCACATGGTAGCCGTCCCGGAATTGCTCGACGCAATACCAGATCGAGGAAGCCAAGAAGATGATGAACGTCAGCAATGCGAGCAATGAACCGAACTCAATCAGCATTTCCGCGCCTTTCGTTTTTTTGTCATAACGGATATTATACACGTTATTTAGGGCGTGCCATGAGCTGCTTGTAATCTGGACACGAGCACTCGGGCACACGCCGCCGACCGCCGCAAACAGCGCAGCGTCCGGACATAAGCACCGTGCCGATGGTGCTCACGGATGCGAAAGTGTCGTAACAATGCGGCGCGGTGTGCCTGGACAGCAGGAACCAGGAGGACGTGAGCGGGTCGAACTTGCGTTGCGCCTGGTTGATCTCAAGATCCGTATAGTCCGCGCTGTCGTATGTCTTGAATCGAAACAGTCGATTCTGGCGCCATTGGCTGTCGGGAGCGCGAACGGGAAAATAGCCGTGGCAGATCGTGACCGTCTTCGTTGTCTCGCGCAAAATGCGATCGGCGCGTGACCAGGACGGCGCAGTCCACCGCAACACCAGGTCACGTTTCCGCAGCTGCTGCAGCATGGTGGCGATCTGCGGGGGCAGCGCGTCCGACTCGCGACTGCTGGCGATGCTGCTCACCTCGTCCAAAAGTATATCGGCATGACGAGCGTTAAGAATCTGCTGCCAGTCGTGCAGCATTTCCACGTTCGGAGCGGGGGAGCCGTCCGGCCAGGTGATCGGCACCGTGGTATAGATCTTGCGTCCCTGGTACAGGCTCGGGAGCGTATCGTGCACCATGCACAAAGTCTTACCGGAGCCGTTCGAGCCGATATAGGCACTGATAGGCCATCTCATGCGTGCGGAACGTCCGCAATCGCTCTCATGCGGGAACGGAGGAGTCGCGACGGCCACGTGCTCGGCGGCGGGAGCCGCCGTGCGCGCGTGTCCTTCCGCGCCTTCCTCCGTTTTCCGCCTTGAGACAAGATAGGCATACAGTTCGCGTGGCTTGACCATGTGCGTAACCTTTCGCGTGTTATTCCCCGTTTTGCAACGTTTGCAATGTTCGGGGGTTCTTTTTCGTTGTTTTTCGTATCGTGTTCGATATTCTGGTGACGTTTTTCCGGTTTTATGCGGTTTTTCGTGCAAAACACACCATGTTCGCATGTCTTTTTTTGTGGAGAATGACGTGTTTTCATGGTGTGTTTCATTTCATGACGGTTCCCCATGTCAGCCGTTGCCGCCGATCATCGGCAGATGGCCGATGGCGGCACGGGCGGCACGCACCAGGAAGCAGGCGAGGACGAAGCCGACAGTGCCTATGATAAATGTCTTGAATTCCGTCCAGGGAAACCAGATGCTGAAACCGTCAAGCCACTGCGTAATCGTCTTGATCGCGGAAGGCGGATGCATGGCAAAATCAGGGATCCGGACGCCATCGAACAAACCCAGGAACCACGCCCACAAGTCAGTAGCCCAGGAAACAACAGTCTCGGTGATCATCACACATCACTCCCGCCATCCGGGATATTGAAATCGAAGATCGCCATGACCGCCTTTCGGCAGATCGAGAACGCCATGACCGCCAGGCCAAGCGTAATGCCCGCTTTGGCCAAAGTCGGCAGGAACTCCAATTGCGTGCCGGGACAGGCGTTCAAAAACTCGGCGTCATCAAACACCTTGATATCACCCCAACTGAAATTCACCTTTATACCATGACAGCCACCGCCGAACGAATCGAACAGGGCGCCCCAATTCGTCCGCAATTCCTGGAATTGCGGCATGATACCGTCGGAAGTATCGCACTGGAACTTAACGGCCGTGGTGGTCATCACCTTGGTATCCGGAATGAACAATTGATGCGCGGCGCACGTGATTGGACTGTACAGCCAGGCGGCGGCCGTCTCGCTGGTGGCACTTTTCACACAGTCGTTCCAACTATAACTAGTATCCGGTTTCGTGGTTGTCTTATCGCTGGTGGATCCGTCCGGCTGACCGGTAGTCTGCCCACTCTTCTGCGCTTCCGGTTTGAACTGCGGCGCGTATGCGATGCACTCGCCCAACGGAACTTCCGTAATCTTTCCAGGCACGTCATACGAGCACTTATATTTCAGATTCGGATACTCCTTGGTAGTGCCTTTAAAATTCACGTCCAGTTGATGCTCGGGAACGAGGGTCTGTGTTTCCTTGACCCAATCCGCGCACGCGTAACCCTCGCTGAAACAGCTTTTGCCCGTCACTGTGTCGATGAGATCCAGGCGCTTGCCGGTCGGATTCGGTTTGATGCCGTCCAGGCTCATGCTGCCCAGATCACTAGTCTTGCCATTTGCGGTCGCTCCGTAAGAGAGAGTGCCGCCAATCGTTCCATCATCGTTTAAACCCGCCTGGACATGGCGGGGGAACAGTCCGCCGTTATCCAGATCCTGGCCGTCCAAGCTGCTGATATGTTGCGTGCCGTCCTGGTCGGTCACGGTGGTGGTGGTCGTTGCCGTCTCCTGCTCACTTGGCCGATAGGCTGCCGGGCAAGAATCATCACAGACAGCGAAACCAGTCGTGTTCGAGTCCGTCCATCCTTTATCGGACAAACGGCCAAGACGGAGCATCGCGAAAACCTGATCCGGCGTGCCCGGATAAAGTTTGTGACCACCCGAAAAATCACGATTTTTGTACAACTGATCCACAAAAACCAATCCAGAAGCATAAGACTCATCCGCGATCGAAGACAAGGAATCAGCATAAAGCTCGCCGCTGTGACCATAAGGATTATAGCCGCCATACTCATTCATCGCAGAATTATTATCCAGCCAAGGGCTCAGCAAAATATCATCCTCAGACCGGACATTAGGTACTACGCTGTTATACATCCACACGATATTCTTGATACCATTCGTAAACCATCTACCATGCACATACACCGTCGTGCCTCCCGGTGCAACACCGTAATACCAAGACGTTTCCGTATACGACCAGCCCTTGTACTGATCATCCGTCATGCTCTGCTCGCCACTAAGATCTTTTTTCGCTTTGCCGAATTGACGGGTTGAAGCCGCCGTGCCCTGGGGCACGTAATTATCGCAATCCACGCCGGTGACCGTGCCCACCACTTTATTATCAATGTAGCCAAGTGCTTTCAGAGCCCAATTTCCGGCAGTAAGACCAGTCAGGGCATCGCACCAATTATCAAGTCCCACGGTCATGTCCAGGACTTTGCGGCTGCCATCCTGGATCATACCGCCGACGAACTGGTCGATCATTTCCAAAAGACCTTGTTTCCCGGCTTCCTTGCCTAATTCCTTGGCCTTGCCCGCCCACTGCTTAGCCTGCGCCTTACGGCCACCGACCACGGCGGACGGTTTCAGATCCGAATAGTTGACGATCGAACTCTTCTTGCCGCTCATCTCGTTCAAAACCTGGTCATAGTAAAGCGTGCCGTTGTCGCGATCAAGGACGGTAAGCGCGTCATAATTCTTGAACTGGCTCGGATCATACGGAATCACGTCGGATGCAAGATACGTTCCCGGCGTGTCCCCGCCCCGTTTCCATGCATAATCGACAGCCGAAAAGACCTTAGCGACCGCGCGGCAGCCGCTCGTCTCAGCCTGAGCACTGGACGCGTCATAGTCGAAGTTCTTCGCCTGCTGCAACAGGTAAGAGGACGTGTGCGCGAGTTTCTGGCTCTCCTGGTCTATCTCCTCGCTGGTGGGAATATATCCGGTGTCACCGTAAACCTTGCTGCCGTTCGCGGAAGCCGCATAGCCGTCCGCGAACGTCTGTCCTAGCAGATTCAGCCACTCGCGCATCTCGAAAGTCTTGTCCTGGTACCGGATCACGCTGGCGTGATCATCTAACGCCTGGTCGAAATCCTTTTGCGCAGGATAGCCGTCACGAACGCCCTGATCGTCGAGCTTCGCGTCAATGTCGAAAGTCCTATCGTCCTTCAGCTGCAAAATCTTTTTCGCGGTGCCCTTGCTAATCCACCAAGGCAACTGCAACGACGTGCTGCCCATCCGGTCGAAAGCCTTGACCGCACCGCCATACCAAACTGGAACATCCAAATTATCGGCGGCGGCCGCGGGCACCGCCGACGCCAACAACACCAGGACGCACGCCATCGTGCATCCCATCTTCCGCAACAAATCCATTTTTCCACATCCCACCTAAACGAAAACCCCCGCCACTAGTGAGCAATGACGAGGGAGAAAATACCAAACGTGAATCAGGAGACTCACTTAGCGGAGCGCTTGAAGAAGCCGATAAGCTTCGGAACGCCCCAGATCACGACCGCGATAGCGGCGGCGGCACCGACAACAGCCGGAGCGGCGGCGGCGAACTGCGTACCGACCTCACTGGTGAAGGAAGACACCAGCGTGGACAGATCGGTAGCCGAACCCTCGGCAACGGTAAGCACGTAATCCATAATCTTTCACCCCCTTAAAGGAATCGCACGAACAACAAAAATTTAAATGAATGTGAGCGGATCCCTCATCAGAACCCCCTGGTCAGAACCGAGCGAAGCCAGCCGAGCAGCAGACCGGCCGCCCAGAAGCAGAACAACAACGCCGCGTCATCCATCTCGACACCTCACATACTGCGGAAGAACAGGCGGACGAGCGCGTCGAACGTCATCAACACGGCGCACACGCCACAGATCAGTTGCAACAGCACCATTTCAGCGGCCACCTCCGAACACCTGGAATCCAAGCGAGAACAAAACCAGGCACATGAACGTACCGACCAGCCGCCAGTCATCCGGGGAGAGCGTGAACTGCTGCATGGCGTTATTCCGCGTTGTTGTTGCGAACGTAGTTCAGTTTGAGGATGCCGTAAGGGTTGCCGGTGTTCTTGCTCACACCGTACACGACGTACGGACGCACGACCCACGCGACGCGTGTAGTCGGCTGGAAGGCGTGCACTTGCAAGTTCCTGGTGTCCTGGGCATTGAAATTCACGTTGCTGATGCCGTCTTCGTTGCTGACCTGCACCGTCGCATAATCGTTTCCGTCAGAACCGCGATCCACATGCACGTTCAAAATGGATCCCTCAATCAGCAATCCCGCTTCAGGTACCATAGCCATGTTGAAAACCTCACAATCATCAGTCAATCAGATTAGATTAAATCCCCTCGATGGGAAACCCATTTCGGATTACTGACAATGCAAGCATTTTCACGATGGCGTGTCATGCGCCGGAAAAAGCCGGCATGTCGCGCATGGTTCCGCGTGGTTCCGCCGTTCCGCCGCGTCCTTGCGGTGGTTTTCGTCCTTTTCCGGCGCTAATCGGGGCGCCGCCCCGAACCCCGCCGACATTTCGGAAATGTCGGCCAAACGATTGCTAGCGCGCGAAAATCGCAAGCGATTTTCGTTTGCTACTCGTTGCCGTCCTCCGTTGCGGCCAATGCCGAGTACAGCGTGTCAAGGGTGACGCCGAGCGCGACGGCGAGCGAACGGGCGGACTTGACCGACATCAACAGCGGATCGCGCGCGGACTTCGGACGTGGCGACCGGTTCCAGGCTTCCCAATTGCCGATGCGCCCGAGCGACAGGCCGGACAGTTCCGACAGTTGCGCGAGCGTCAACCCGCGATCAAGGCGGAGTGTCTGCAAGCTGACCATGATAACCCCCAAACGGATAGCGGATGATACGAAATGGATTCTAGCACGGAACCGCCGTGCGGAGCGGGTCAGTCAGTCCAGGCGGCCGCCAGGCGTCGGCAGACCGGGCAGACGGCCACGTCGTCATCGACCATCCACCCGGCTTCGATGGCACGCCGTCCCGCCGCCGTGGGGGACAATGCTATCGAAGCCCGTCCGCCGCACGCGTCGCATTCGTGCCACCATGCCGGGACTGCCCCCGCGCTCTTCCCGCGCAGTCTCCGCATTGTCTCCGCGTTGTCCCTGGTCAACATGTCAACTCCTTTTTTTTGTATCCGTTTGGATAATTACTATTATATCCGTTCGGTTATGTTGCGCAAGTGCGACACGCCGAACGGATATAATCACTCCTGGGAAACGTCCAGGCCGAACACGCCGCCGCTGGATCTCACCACGTCATCCAGGCGGAACAGAAGCACGTGATGCCACACGATCGAGTCGACATCAGCGAAGCGGCCGCCATTGTGGTGACGCCGCAGGGTGATGGGGGAGACGCGCAGCAGACCGGCCGCCTGGTCGATATCGAGCCACCAGGAGCCACAGACGAAGACGGGTTCCAACCTCATTCCGCACCACGCTTCCCGTCGATCCAGTCGCGCAGATCGCCCGCGCGAAACCAGCCATGCCGACGGGAGCCGTGCAACATGGCCTTGACCTCCGGCTGCGCGAACAGTTCGGACGGATCGCGCCACCATTTCAGCTCAAGCAGCGACCCGGCCATGACGCGGGCGTCATCGCCCGCTTCGGCGCAGACCGTGCGCAGATCCCGCATGTCAAAAACCTTGAACATATCAACCTCACTAAAATATATCCGATTGGATATTTACTATTATATCCGTTCGGGTATGTTCCGCAATTGTGACACGCCGAACGGATAAAAAAAGGGGCGTGCGAAGCCTAAGGACGCGGCATGTTACCCCCGTTCTTTTCCTTCTTCAGAGGAGTCCCGCCGCGATCGGCGCGATCATCAAACCTGAAAGGCACCTGGTGCCAGTCCAGGAAGTCCATGAGCAGCGGCAAATTGCCTTGCGTCGCGTCCATGAGCGCGAACATGAGCGGCATCAGCCACTCGCGCCGCTGCACGTGAGCACCATAATCCCAAATTGTCAAGCGGTAAGAGTCGGCACTGGCGAAATCCTGGGCGGCCAGTTCCTCGTCAGTGAGTTCCTGGCCGAGTCCGGCCATGTCACGCAATCCACGCGACCAGATCAGCGCGCGGCAGCCCTTAGTGGCCTTGTAGTACTCCTTAGCGAGAGCACGCACCTCGTCGTACGTATACCCCTCTTTAGCAAGCTCGGGCGAAAACGCCGATAATGTACGTTATGTCAGAAAGGAGAAATCGACAAACCATCTTCCTCTCTTCTTTCCATATGTCATGCTTGCGAAAGGTGTGAATCGGTATCTAGCGTGTCGATCTTCGACGGTCTTATTCTCCCGTCGCCTGATTGAGTTTGCGCTCCATTTCCCCATGCATTCCGTTACGTGCCTGCAGATACATGAATACCAGTTCGGCTGCGATCAACACAATCATCAACACTGCCGACAGCCAGCCGACATGCTCATAGAAACGCCGGAATCTACCGGAGAAACCGGTTTTGAACATCTCATATATCGGGTATGGCAACGCGCCGAAAATCAATGATGTGAAATGCAATGCGACGATCGACCAACGTACCGGATATACATTGCGATGCTCTTTTGAGAAAAGCTTTCCTCGAATCGCAGTAATCGAACATATGTTCACTGCGATGACGGCAGCTATTATCCACAGCAATGCCGGCAGAATATCAAGCATGTGCCGCTCCCCCTGCATGTTATCCAAACATTTCCGGATAACATCGTATCAAGCGCATGTGATTCGTTGACGGCAAGCGACCGCCAACGTACATGTAATTCATGTCAGAAATGAGAATCGCCCGTGCTCCAACTCTTGCCGAGGACACGGGCGATTATAAAACGAATGGCATACCCCCATCACGGTTTGACGGGCATATGCATGACTTCATCAGGCGATGATGGCCTTATTGGTGAAATAGACGAGCCGGAACTTGCCCAGAATAATCTCATCGCCATTCTTCAGCTCCTGGCTGTTCACGCGCTGCCGGTTCACATAGGTGCCGTTCAGGCTACCCGCGTCGATGACGGAATAGTTGCCGTTGACACGGCGGAAAACAGCATGCGTGCGGGAGACGGTGGAATCGTCCAGCAGGATGTCGGAACTTGGATCACGACCCACGGTAATCTCGTCTTCATCGAGGAGATAACGCGAACCGGACACCGCTCCCCTCGTGGAGATGAGCAGGGCCGTGCCATCGTCAAGACGCATGATGGTGTCAAGATCCTCTTTGGTTAGAGGACGGTCTCCGGTGGAGGTAACCGGTACAGTGATTGCAGGAAGACCGATGATGGTCGTTTCGCCTGCGCTTGGAATCGGATCAGTCATAGTCGCCATTCTACTCTTTGCCTTTGCAAATGGCCGGTATTGAGACCGGCATGGTCACGAATCATACACGGTGAGCGGTATGTGCCGTCACTTCTTGTCGATGAAGGATACGAAATCGTCTTTCGGCAGCATGTCGTCATAGCTGCGCCATCGTCGTTCGAGCTCATGGTTCGCCTCGTCATGCTGCTTCTGCCCCAGTTTGGCATACGCCCGCAGTTCGTTGGGACCCATGTCCTTGACTGGTTGGTTCAGATTCAATGCTTCCTCGTTCACGTTACGCCATTGTAGCCCACTTGGAGGGCGATATAAAAGGAAATCGCCCGAAACGTCGAATCTGGGAACGTTCCGGGCGATTGCCAAGGAGGAATCTGTTGAAAACCTCTATGATTCAGCGACGCGTCTCGATGATTTCCTGCAGGGCGTCATTGACTGAAGCGGATCCGGCGACCGAAGAGAGAGCGCTGATGCCGCTCATTTCGAAGCCACGGACGATTGCGGAGAAGAGCTTGTTCTTATTCATGGAATTTCCTTTTCTTACTGATATGCTGTGGCGTGCCTTGCGCCTTATCTGCTTTCCGTTTGCGACACCCATTTTATAAATGCATTTAGTAAAAGTCGTGTTCCGCTTATCTGTTTCTTTGCATTTTTATCGGGTTTTCTTGTATTGCGATTGCCAAAACATAGGGATCATAGTCAAAAAAAATTTTTGAGGGCATCATTGCGGACGACGCTATTATGCAAAAAAGAACATCAGATAAACAAAAACCCGGCAGAACCGGGACACATAACTGTGGGTGATATAGGAATCGAACCTATGACCCCTTCCGTGTGAAGGAAGTGCGCTAGCCGCTGCGCCAATCACCCAGTATTGATTTATATGGAGCATTGCTCCAGTGGGCGATACAAGATTCGAACTTGTGACCCCTTCCGTGTCAGGGAAGTGCGCTACCTCTGCGCCAACCGCCCGGGTTGTCATATCATGTGGAACCGAAATCCCGCATGAAGAGAGGTGGGTACGAGAGTCGAACTCGTCTATACGGCTTTGCAGGCCGCTGCCTAACCGCTTGGCTAACCCACCATGAAGGTCGATAATCAATCGGAACCTAGAGCGGACAACGGGACTCGGACCCGCGGTCTCAACCTTGGCAAGGTTGCGCTTTACCAACTAAGCTATGTCCGCATGTCTTAGGCTTTTCACTGCCTGAGCACGAGTATTTACTATAACCGTATCTACGTATTTTGCAAGTCAGCGTGTCGCGCTTTTCATAATGGCATTCACCAATGGCTGAAGCATGTGGTACGCCACCCGTTTCCGGTATACATTGAAGACATGTGTGAGGAGAATGCAACGCCGAGGACCCTGCTGGTCGCCGCGTTCGAAGGGTGGAACGATGCAAGCCAGGCGGCAACGAACGTCATCCGACATCTGGTGTCGCGGTATGAATCGCAGGAAGTGCGTCACATAGACAACGAAGGCTTCTACGACTATCAGGTGGCACGTCCCATGATCTGCTCCGTGCAGGGCCGCAAACGTATCATCTGGCCTAAGACCACGTTCTATGACATCGCGGTCTCCCCCGTGCTGCATCTGCTTGTCCAAATCGCACCGGAACCCAATTACCGTTGGAAGGAATACTGCACGCAGACGCTGAACATCGCCAAGGATTATGACATCAGCGGTGTCATCACGCTTGGAGCCATGTTCGACGAATGCCCTCATACAAGGCCGTTGCCGCTGGACATCTCCAAAAGCGGTTGCGAATGTGAATCCGACAGGGAATACAACGGTCCGGTCGGCATTCCCAACATTCTCGATGCCTTTGCCGCCGAAGCCGGTTTCCCCACGACATCCATGTGGGTGTCCGTGCCGCACTACTGCGCCAATGCCGAATGTATGCAAGGCACACTGGAACTTCTGCGCGCCCTGTCCCTGACAATCGGTTGCCCTCTTGCCGAAGGCGATTTGATTAGGAAAGCCGCGCAATGGCGTGCGCAGGCTGACGAGCTGGTAAAGAGCGCGCATACCGGCGACTATCTCGCACACTTGGAGCGTGATTACGATTTAGACGCGCGGGCGAAGCGAATCGCCTCGAATGGCATGCCAGCATGCGAGGAACTGATTCGTGAGGCGGAATCCTTTCTACGCGATGGCGTCTGACCTGACTACGAATTTATCCGAATACAAAAAATCCCGGTCGTCATCATACGGCCGGGATTTTTTCAGATAAGGCGGCTGTCGAACCTACGTCACGCTGCTGCGGTGGCCTCCATTGGAGACAGCACGCCGCAGATCAGCAACAGTGCTACAACAATGGCCAACGCGATGCGATAAATGGCGAACGCCTTATAGGAGAACGTGGACACGAACTTCAGGAAGCCGATAATCACCACATAACCGACCACGAACGCCACGATGGTCGCCGCGATGGTGGCTCCCCAACCAGGGAACATACCTGCATCGCCGGCTGCCACATCCTTGACGGCGGAGATGGCTTCAAGAATACCTGCGCCAAACACGGCAGGAATGGCCATCAGGAAGCTTACACGCACCGCGGCCTCACGGGTATAGCCCATTGCGCGGCCGAAGGTGATGGTGCCACCGGAACGGGAAACGCCAGGAATCAACGCCAGCATCTGGCCGATGCCGAAGATCAGCGCATCCTTCCAGGTCATCTCCTCCATGGTTTTGATCTGCTTGGCCCGGGCATCGACCACCCACAGCAGAATACCGAAGATAATCAACACGGTGACGGTGATCCACAGATTGCGCAATGTGCTTTCGATGGCGTCCTTGAACAGCAGGCCGGCAATCAGAATTGGCAGCGTGCCGATGATGATGAACCAACCCATCTGCGTATCACGGTTATGAGCGCCCATACGGCTTTTGAAGTCCTTGCCTTCCTTGCCGAACAGGGAGCCGAACCATGCGCCGAGAATACGGATGATGTCATGGCGGAAGTACAGGATCACGGCAAGCTCGGTGCCGATTTGGATGATGGCGGTGAATGCGGCGCCCGGATCGGAACCCAACATCAAATCGCCGATGATGCGGATATGCGCGCTGGAGGACACCGGCAGGTATTCAGTCAGCGCCTGGACCAGGCCAAGGAAAATCGCTTGGAAGAAATTCATGAACCCTCTTTTTAATCGTAGGAAATAGGTTTCGTCTGTTTTCCGTGACCAAGAGTAGCGAGTGGGGTCTAGTTTTTGAAAGCGTCCGGCCTGGTTGTCCCAAACCATACACACAATGGAGCCAGATTCGTTGTTTCCCGGTATGGAAGGAAGTCTCGTCATCATGGGCAAATACCGTAAAAGCAGGGCGTTCAGTCCGAAAGGGTTCTTCGAATGCGAAGGCCGCGGCCTTCAATGGCTTGGTGCGGCGCATCCCCAAGGTGGTCCGCGTGTGGTTGACGTGTACGACTGGGGTAATGACTATCTCGACATTGAACGCGTCAACGCCTGCGGACCGACCATTCAGGCCGCCCGTGATTTCGGTGCGGCTCTTGCCCGCATGCATGATGCCGGCGCCGACCATTTCGGATCCGCTCCGGACGGGTATGAAGGCACCTGCTATTTCGGTCCATTGCAGGATCCGGTGCCGATGGATACCGGCGATTGGGACGATGTCGCCACCTATTTGGCTGACGGCAGGCTCCGTCCGATGGTTCGTCTGGGCATAAAACGTCGAGAGCTGACTGATTACGATATGGAGCTGACAGAAGCTGTCATCGATGCGTTGCCTGACATCCTCGGCAAAGCGGCCAATGACAAGCCGGCACGAGTGCATGGTGATCTTTGGAGCGGCAATGTCATGTGGACCGCGGATTCCGGCAATGTTGAAGCTGTCCTTATCGATCCGGCCGCGCACGGTGGACACCGTGAGGAGGATCTTGCCATGCTCGACTTGTTCGGCATGTCGTATCTGACGGACATTCTCGCAGGCTATCAATCCGTGCATCCGCTCAAGGCTGGATGGCGGGATCGCATCACGTTGTGGCAGCTCTACCCCATTGCCGGTCATTGCGTGTTCTTTGGCGGCGGTTATGTGAGCCAGTACCGTGCCATGTGCAGGTCGCTGCTCAAATAGCAAGTGAGATTTACCTCGCAACTATGGGAAAGCCGGTGCTCCAAGGCAAATCTCCTTGGAACACCGGCTTTCATTTCACCATGGCGGTGTCATAACTGATGCGATCAGCGCAACGCATCTTTCAGCTTAGAGAAGAATCCTTTCTTTGTTCCGGAGGCCGGACGGGAATTCACGGACACATGCTGCGCATCCGCATCATGCAATTCGCCGAATCGCTTGATCAGGTCGCGTTCGTCATCCGACAACTTTTTCGGAATCTCCACCATGATATGTGCCACCAAGTCGCCACGCTCGTTCTTATCGTCAAGATGGGTGACACCAAGGTCCTTTAATGTCACAGTATCGTCCGGTTGGCTGCCTGCGGGCACATCCAGTGTCTGTTTTCCATCGAAGGTATCGATTTCGATTTCATGCCCCAGAACGGCCCAGCTCATCGGTATTCTGATCCAGCAATGCAAGTCGTCGCCATCGCGGGTAAACGTGTCATCCGGTTTGATGCGGATGTCGACGTACAAATCGCCCGCTACTCCGCCGTTTTCGCCGACTTCACCCTGATTGGCGAGACGCAGTCTGGTGTTGTTGGCCACGCCCGCCGGCACAGCCACGCCGACATTGCGGGTGACGCGGATGCGACCATGGCCCATGCAGGATGGGCAGGGCTTCTCGATGATGGTTCCGTGCCCTTCGCACCGTTCGCAAGGCGCGGTGGTCATCATCTGACCAAGCATGGTGCGTACCACGCGTTGCGCATACCCCTGTCCGTGGCAGTCGGGACATTGGGTCGGCTGGGTGCCTTTCTGGCATCCGGTTCCGGCGCAATCCTGACACAATCCGAAAGTGTTGATCTTGACATGCGTCGTGTCTCCGAACACGGCGGTTTTCAGGTCGATGGTGGCTGTGGCCAGTGCGTCGCGTCCCGGTTGCGTGCGCGGAGTCGGGCCACCGCCTGTGGCGCCGCCGAACGCGCCGCCGGTGAACATGTTGAAGATATCCCCCATATCGGCGAATCCGCCGTTGAACCCACCGCCAGCGGCACCGGCGTTCGGGTCATTTGGATCGATGCCCGCGTCGAACATCTGGCGCTTCTTGGGGTCGGACAGCACTTCGTATGCGTTGTTGACTTCCTTGAATTTGTCTTCGAATTCCGGACCGGCGATATCGGGGTGGTATTTGCGGCTCATCTTTCGATATGCCTTTTTGATTTCGTCCTCGCTTGCGGAGCGGTCGACGCCCAGCACTTCGTAATAGTCCGTCACGATTGTTCTTTCTCCCTGTTGGTTCTGCGTGTCATTGTGCCATAAGGCGGGGTCAGTCGGCCGATTGGCCTTCGTCGTGCGCAAGGAAGTCCGTCAGATATCTGGCGACCGCGCGCACGGCGGCCATGGTGGCCGCATAATCCATATGCGTCGGACCGATTGACCCGACGAATGCGACCGGCTCCCCTGCTGGCGGCATGTCCTTGTCCGAATCCTGATCGGTTCCGCTCCCGGATGATTGCCCGGATACGTTCGATCCGCTCCCCGCGTCATCGGTGTTCGACGCGGATGTATGACCATAGCCGCTGGTCACCACGGAGGCGTGCAATAGACCAGGGGTATGCGTTTCGGAGCCGATTGCCACTCCGACTCCGTCGGATTGGGTGGTCTCGCTCAGGGAGCTCATGAGCTTCATAAGCACGACCTGCTCCTCCAGCGCGTCGAACAGCGGCGCCAGATCTGCCACGGTGCGTTGATGGGCGAGCCGTGAAGTGCCGGCCATATACAGCTCTCCGGCCCTCTCGTCATCGGCCATGCCATCGAAAGCCCGCGCGAGAGCTTCCACAAGCGCGTTGATCGGATGGTGCTCCTTGCGCGTTCCCATTTGTCGCGCGTAATCGGCGGTACGTGTCAAAGAAGCGCCTGCGCATTGATTGTTGATTTCGTTGGTCAGATGCGTGAGGGTCGCGGAATCCGGTAATTCCGCGACGTTGAGGATATGCTGCGCGACACGGCCGGTGTCGGTGATCACCACGGCAAGCAACGTATTGATGGATACGGGGACGATTTCAATGTGTCGCAATGTCGATTTCGACAGCGAAGGGGCGGCTACGACGGCGACCTGGCCTGTGATCTGCGCCAGCAGTCGGGCAGCCCTCTGCAATGTGTCCTGCAGATTGACGGATCCCGACAGGAAACTGTTGATGCCGCGACGCTGTGCTTCAGACAGCGGAACGACGGTCGCCAATCGATCGACGAAATAACGATAGCCTTTTTCGGTCGGAATTCTGCCGGCGGATGTGTGGGGTTGGATAAGGTAACCTTCGTCCTCCAATGCCGCCATGTCGTTACGTATGGTGGCGGAGCTGACGCCAAGATCATGGTCCCGGGTCAATGTGGTGGATCCCACCGGTTCCTGGGATCGTATGTAGTCCTCTACCACGGCACGCAGCACCAGCATGCGTCTTGACTGTGTCATGCGCACCTCCTTATATACGAGCATTCGAAACATCTGCCGACGTGCCTTTCCCCGTATGGGCCATTGGGCACGTCCGGAAACGGAATATTTCCTACACTGTATTAGCACTCCGGGCCGCGGAGTGCTAATCGGTTCGTTCCCGGCATAACGAAAAAGCGTGGACGAGAGTCCGCGCCGCCCTGCCGATCCGTGTCGTCTGGGCGGCGGAAGTAACGCACGCCGGCCGACGCGGCAAGCTCACGACGGGAAATATCAGTTGGCGCATAATGCGCCAACTGATATTCCGTCTCCGTATCGGCGAAGAGGTAATCCTTTAAAGCGGTCGGCGAGACGAGAACATAAAAAGGCAGGTTAAAGTATTCGGCTGCATTTGCGATGTCCGCGGAAGTCCAATCTGCCTTACCGTTCAATTTCTTGCTGATGGAAGCTTGGGACAATTGCAAAGACAAGGCAAATGATTCTTGCTTTTGAGGAAACCTAGCAAGAATCATTCGGATGTTATTGCGCACAATTGATTGAAATTCCATTGCTGCTTGAGTTTGATTGTTTTCTTTTTTCTGCATGATTACAGTTTAGACACGCCGAGTTGATATATCAATACTTATTACTATCATTATTCTTATGACGAATAAAGAACTAGCGAGAAGAATTAACGACTTGAGAAAAGGGGCCAATATGACTCAATTGGATTTTGGAAAACAAATCATCCATGTCAGTCAAGCAACCGCCTCAAAAAAACTAAATGGGCAGATTCCTTTCAGTGCTGAAGAGATTTTTGAGTGTGCCGAAAGGTTCAATGTTTCGACCGAATACCTGTACGGAAGAGAATTGACGCCCGTGTAAGACGCTCAAAGTCCGTGGACGAATTGCAGTTCGCATCCGGGCGGTGGATGAAACCCATCCAGCATTTCCCAAAACCTAAAACAGAAGAGAGACAGAAAAGCCGGCAAACACCGTCAACCGCGGTGATTCCTACGGTAGCCATTCACCGCGGCGACCACGGAACGTATGAACCGGCAAGAACCACCATCGAACAAAACAGTCAACAGCAGACGTTCAAGCAGACCGTCGTCCGCAAGCTCCGCATCCGAAAGACTGAATTCGCGGAAACGATGGCCATGATGAAGCGATTCCAACGCTTCAAGCCAGCAATCGTACGCCACGGAGGCCCGATCCAATGGAACGGCGTCATCAAGACTGCAATCTTCGAAGGACACAGCCGCAAGAGCAATCTCCAACATGGAGACGTCATGCTCCAACATGAATCTGTAGTCCGACGTGATGGAATCCAATGCAAGGGAGTCATCTCCTGTCATAGCCATTCCAATCTTTTCGTCGGGTTCCTATACCAACCACTTGGCGATGGGCCGATATCGCTCAAATAGTAATGCCCGCACATGAGTTGCAGCTCACATACGGGCGGCGAGTCAATCCCATCCAGCATTTCCCAATTAACCAAGGTTCCACGGTCACCAGCCAAGGAACCAATCGCAGAAAGAAGAGATCACAATGAGCGATTTCAACGAAACCTACGCAGATGCAATCAATTCCAACTCTGAGGAAAGGACCAGCTCAATGTCTGATTATTCCACATCCACCACACCGAATGAAACCCAATATCAGGAAAACACGCCGACGACCACCCCCGAGATTGTGGACGATGAAGTCGCGGACGCCGAAGTCCTGGACGACATCGATGATACAGACCTGGTCGAGACCAACCCGGTTGCCGCTCTCGCCGGAAACTTCCAAGATGATGAGCTGACAGCGCATCCTCTTGCTCCGGGTGAGACCAATTACACCGAACAGGAGGCTCGTCAGACCACCGAAGACATCAAAGTCAAGCTCCTGCACGCGCTTGAGGCTCAGTACGATTTCATCCAGGCCGCGGAGAAGGCGTTCGACAGCCATATCTGGGTCGCTCTCGGCTATCCGGAGGGCATGAAGGGCTGGGTCGCATACTGCAAGGACAATTTCGCCGCCGAGAAGATTCGCGCAACCGGTCAGCAGCGCACTGACCTGATCACAGGCTTCACCCCAGGTAAAATCACCAACCGTGGCATTGCTGCTCTCCTTGGTGTGCATCATTCGATTGTCGATCGAGCTAAGGCGAAGGCCGGTATCTCTACTTCAGGGGAAAAGATTCGTGACGCGGCAGGCAAGCTCCGTCACGTGGATGCTGGCAGCATGTCCAGTGAGGAGCGCCGCAAGAAGATCGTGGAACTCTCCGAGGAAGGCAACAAGCAGACCGACATCGCCGAAATCCTCGACGTGTCCCAGTCCACCGTGTCCGACACCTTGCGCAAGGACAAGATGCGCAGGCTCAGCGAAGGCCTCGAACCCGCCGTCGTGGACAACACCGAATTCGACCAGGCCGACGACGACCAGCCGTTGGAACTCGGCATGGGTGACGCGGACGCCAAGATCCGCAGCTACATCGAAGCGTTCGGCGTCATCGCGACCCAGGCGGACGAGGCGATCGAAGGCATCGTGGAGAAACTCGAGGACGAGTACTGGCAGCCCGGCGGCGAAACCGTGAACGAGATCGTCAAGAACAACGCGGCGAAGATCTTCAACATCATCGCCAACATGGGCAAGATGCTCCGCCTGCTGAACATCGACGTGGACAACGTGTTCGAAGGCGCGTTCGTGGAGGACCCCGACGATACCGACAACGACTGGAGCCGTTTCATCGACGGGTGCGGCGAGCTCGGCCAGGTCTGCCAGGACATCCTCGACTAGCCACCCACACCAACTTTGGGGAGCGGGCCCAGGGAACCCGCTCCCCAAAGACAGAAGGGCATGGAAGCCCAAAGGGGAAACACAAACAAGGCAACCGGAGCCAAGCCGGAACGCCAGAGAAGGACCTGAATCATGAAAGACACTGAAGAAGAGACGAAGCAAGCCGACCGGACAAGCGTCAAGATGTGGCCCGGCATCAGCGCCGGCACCATCATCGGCCTGATCGCCTTCATCCTGAGCTTCGACGCGTTGCGCCTCGTGTTCGTGGCCTGCGGCATCAACCCATACCTGAGCTGGGGCGGTCCCGTCTGCGTGGACGGCACGATCCTGCTGTGCACATGGGCCACCTGGGGATTCAAGAAAGGACACATCCGCGGCGCCGCGTACCCGTGGATCGGACTCGTCCTGTTCAGCAGTTTCAGCATCGCCGGCAACGCGTTGCACGCGATGCTCAACACCGGCTTCGAACTGCCCGCATGGGTACCGCCGGCCATCATGAGCATCCCACCGGTCGCGTTGTTGTATTCCACCCATTTGATCGTCATCATCGCGGGCGACAGGCTCGACAAGATCAACACCATCCTCACCCCGACGTCGAGCACCGAACCCGTGGCGGAAGCAATCCCCGCACGGCCGGAAGAACAGACCACGCCCGCCGTACCCCAACCGGAACCGGTCCCGGCTCCACCGGAGCAGACACCTGTCCCGTCCGAACCTGAAATTCCCGACCTGTTCGACTTCCGGACGCTCGTCCCCGACATGGAGGACGATGCCGACCCAAAAGCCGATGAGGCCGAAGCGCCAACCGCCGAAGCCTCCACTCCGATCCCGGAAGCCGACGGGACCAATGTCCCGCAACCGCCGGTGATGCGCGAACCCGTCATCATCCCGACCCTCATGGCCGAACCCGGACCGGAAGCTCCGGAACCATCCATGGACGACATGGACAAGGACCAGGCCGAGACCGCCGTCGAAGACACGGAACCGGAGACGCAACCGGCACAGGCCGCCACGCCTGAACCGGAGAACGGGAACGACATCCAGGAGTCGGAGGAACCATCGGAGGGAACCAGGACCGCCGAAGCCGACGGGACCGAAGCCAAGGCTGAAGCCAAAACCGAACAGTCCGCGTCCGAGACGGAGACCATCGCGCCGAAGAAGCCAAGGAAAGGCCGCGGACGTACCGCCGCAGCCGAGGACGACGAATGGCTCGCCTGGCTCGACGACCTCAAGGCGCAGGGAGAGCAGCCAAACCCAAACATGGCGATGCAGGCGGGTCTGGCCGCGAGCGGCAGCACCGCGAAAAGATACCTCGCACGTTTCCGTAAAACCTATCCGGAAAGGTTCTAAGCCATGGAACACGAACATCACAGCATGGACGCCGGTGAATTCAAAGCCCGGTACGGCGTCACCCCGCAGGAGGTCCAGGACGCTTTGGATGAGAACCGTTATCGTGCGACCAAGCGCCTGTCCGAATGGGGATACGCGTGGGCAGTGGACGAGATCCTGTGCGACGTGACGGTCGAACTGCTCAAGGGAGGCCTGCGCCGGTGGGCCTCCTACACGGACCGCAGGCCATTGGCCGCGTTCGTCAACGCTCTGGTCGGCAACCGGCTGGGCGAATGGATGCGTATGGAACGGCCGAAATACCGCACCGGCATGACCCACGCGCCACGCAAGGCCAAGAGGACGCGGGAGCCGACGCAGGGCGAACCGTTGGACGCCGATACGGTCCGCCGCCGGCTCCGCCAGGATGAGCATGACGCGGCCCTGGGCCGCCTGTGCGAGGAGGCGGACGTGTTCGGCGACCCGGATTCGAACGTCCTCTCCGCCCCGGCCGGCGACAGGTCCAGCTACCAGGAATGGCTCACCGGCGGGGACCAGCCGGCGGAACTGGCATCCGACGCATACAAGTCGGACCTGAAATACCTGAAGAACGAATGCGAGAAGCTGGGAGGAAAACCGGTCTGGACGGCGCTCCTGCGCCAATGCCTCGTGACCCGCGACGGCAGCGCCCTGCGCAACGAGGTCCGACGGTTCCTCGAGAATTCCCATCGCGGTCTCGATCCGAAGATCGACAACTACCCGTACATCCTCGCGGCCATCGGCAGACGCAAGGCCAGGAAAACAAGATGACCGGGCTTCATCGGCCGTTAACGGGCCTCGAGCACGTGGTCATGATTGTCGGATGGTTTCTCTCTCCAACTGTCCGACGCCGGCCACCCACGCGTCGTGGGCAACGACGCCCAAGACGCTGGTTGGCACCCTTAAGACTTCACCAACAGCAACCTGGAAGGAACACATGATGAACACCGTCGAACTGGCCTGGACGGCCGATCCCGAGACACCGGAGGAGAAACTCGTGCTGCTCGCCCTCGCGTGGCACACGTACCGCACGCCACGGGAAAACCTCGCCATCATCGGCATGCGCGCGTTGAGGAAGACCGCATGCGGCATGACGCCGGCGGAACTCGACATGGTCCTCACAAGCCTGGAACGCCAAGGCTACATCACACCGTTCAAGGATCCGACAGGTCCGGTCGGACGGCGCATCGCCGTCCTGGACCGCGAGCACGCGGAGGACGGGCCGTGGAAGGCATGGCATCTCAACATCAACAGCAAGGAGACGGGACGATGAGCGTCAGTACGGCGGACCACCATTCCGGAAAGGCTGGCAGATCATGACGGTAGTGACCATGGTATGGGTCCAGGAACACGTGCACGAGGTCCGCAACGCGACCAAGGCGGTCCTGTCGTATCTCGCGTTCAAAGCGCGTTACGACGATGGGACCGCCGCATGGCCGGCGATAGAGAAAATCGCCGGAGCCTGCGGATTGAGTGAGAAGACCGTGCAGCGCAGCATCGACCAGCTTCTCGATCTCGGACTGCTCGAACCCGGCCAGCAGAACTTCAGCGCCATCAACCCGAAGACCGGCGAGCCGGTCAGGAAGAACTACCAGACCATCGTATGGAATGTGATCTGCAAGGAATCGGATCTGCCGACCGAACCATACGAGGACCGGAACGCATCCAAGGTCAGGGCCGCCATGAAACGCGCGGAACGGGCGAAAGCCAAAATGTCGCCCCTGGACCAACAGGACGGACATGACGGCGAAAGCTCGGACAAAATGTCTGGAACACCGGGCGGGAAACAAACGAAAAAAGCGAAAGACAAAATGTCGCCCCTGGAGAATGGCGGAAACAAGCCGGTTCTTTCGGATTCCGACAAAATGTCGCCCCTGGAATCGCAGAGTGGGAAAGACGATGGAAACGAAGACAAAATGTCCGAAAATCCGGACAAAATGTCGCCCTATAATACAGTGAAATACAATTACCCCTCTCTCCCTACGGGAGAGCTCCCCGCAAGCGGGAAGCACGCCACCGGGGAGGACGGGAGCAACGAAGCGATGGGACGGCCTTCCGAAGCCGTGACTGTGATGGACCATCTCACGGCCGTCCGCTCCAAACTGTCGCTCACCACCGCGAAGCCGACCAAACGTGACCTGTCCAAGATCGGGAACCTCGTCAACCGGATCGTCAAAGCCCATGATGGCGAGCATGCGGCCGCCCTGGCGATCATCCTCACGGTCATCGACTGGCTGCCCGCGAACACGTACTGGCTCGGCCGCGTCGACTCCGCGCGACGCCTGGCCGACAACTGGGACCGGATCGCCAACGACTGGACCATCGGCCAGCTCGAACGCCAGCATGAACATGACACCGAAGCCCGCGGCCGTGACCGGAAGCCCGCGTCCAAGCCCACTCCCCTGCCGGAACGCCATTCGGAACGCCACGTGCATTCGCTCATGTGCGAGCACGTGCTCGCCGACATGAGGCCCCACGAGTCGGAATACGACCACGAGGGAAGCCTCCGGTCCGGGCATCCATCCGAATGGCAGCTCGCATGCATGCGCCGCGCGGACGAACTCAACCGGCGCGACGGCATCGGCGCCGCCGCATGATCCGAAAGAAGGGATGCGAAATGAAAGACTATGACGCATGGGTCAAGGCTTGGGAAACCTACAACCTGCACTACTACTCCGTACCGGCCTGGTTCACTCTCACCATGGCGCTCGTCCTGATGGCAGGCTTCGCGTTCGCGGTCGCCCGCGACGCGGCAAAAAAAGAGCAGCCCGACAGGCCCGGCCTGCTTGTCAACGCCATGCTGGTCGTCTCGCTGGCGTTCGGCATGGTGGGCGGTCTTGCCTTCCTGCAGTCCATCCGCATCACCGCCGAGATGTTCAAGGAACCTTTCACGGCCGTGTCGGAACCTTTGAAATTCGGCTCCCGATTGGAGAAGGACACCGGAGTGAACGGGCTGTCCTGCGGCACGAGCCTTGACCTCACGGTCATGCCCGCCGACGGGACCTATGACTGCCGTTATCTCGACGGACACGGCACACTGCATCGCGACGCGACGCTTGTCGTGGATGGCACCAAAGCCGGCCTGTACGACGGGCAAGGCAAAACGATGTTCACCAACTGAACCTCCCACCAGGTAAGGCAACCATAACCAACCAATCGAAAGGAAAACACGATGAACGGGAAACGAGAGAAAACCAACGCGCACGGCGCCGGACGCATCCTGTCCTACGAACCGTTGAAAGTGCACTGCGACGCTTGCGACCATGATTTCAATTCATGGGAATCGTTCGGCAGGCACGTGGACGAGATCGTCGACAAACCCGCCGACACCAGACGCGAGGCCGTCATGGACGTCCTCGCCGACCATCTGGGAGACATCGGCATGGAGGACGGGTGGGACGATCCACAAGTCACACCCGACGGGTCCATCAAATGCGGATGTCTCACCGAATTCCCGGACATCACCGCATGGCGCGCGCATCTCGCCCAAGCCATCCTCGACAACATCGACGCTTCCAAGGAAGGAAACGAAGCCCGGGAGATGGACGAATGACAGGCACAATGCTCGAAGCGCCCGCAAAAGGCTGACCGCTGACGGATTCGAACATCGCCACCAGCGATTCGATTCCAACGGGATTCAAGGTTCGTTTCGGTGAGAACGGCGACATCGTGGATATTCTTGAGGGGGGGTATTAAAAAGCACTCCCACGGCGATGAGTCTGATGAAACTCGACGAGTTCGGTTCGGTGCAGCAGCATCTTCAACCGCGGCACATCTGGGGTCTGCCCGTGCCTGATTCATGGGAGCAGGTCTCTACGATCATCGAGGCTGGGAAAAGAATGATGGCCGCCATGGAACAGACGTCGTTGGCCGATGAATCCCTGCGGATGAATGGTTTCGATTCCTTGATCGAATGAGTTGGGTCGGGATCGTTGTCCTGATTCCCGACACCGAAGCAGAATATCAGGTGCGCCATTATGGCGCACCTGATATTTCCCGTCGTGAAAAAGGCTGAGCATTCTTGGCGGAAGGCATGGAGAATCTTGTAAGCGATTCCGTGATCGAGGAGATCAGTGGCGGCTCAGAATATCAGTTGGCGCATTATGCGCCAACTGATATTTCCCGTCGTGGGCTTGCCACTCCGACCGTTATGGGCTTGTCTGCTTCATTCGTTCCATGGCCAGGCGTTGTTCCATACTGCGACCGGTTTGCCGAATCTGATCCTCCGTGGCTCCAGGTCGAGGCTGTATGAATCGAATGCCCAGTGAAATCTTTGAGGCCAATCATCGGTGAACATCGGCAAGGGCAGTACCTCGAGCGGTGACTTGTCTCTTGGGTTGGAGAACACTCCTCCCCGGCCCTGATGGTTCCTGTAGACGAAATTGTCTCCTTGGAGACCGCCGCATTTCGGACAGGTTATGGCCAGATACGTGTATCCCGCCGACTTGGAATACGCGGGGCGCACATGCCAGCAGTCGGAAAGCGTGCGGCGGAATGGCCGCGAGAGCAGTCCGGACGCGTCCGTGTCGCTCCAGGATACGACGCGGCAATGGTATCCGTCCCGTCCCTCGAGTTCCAGGAACAGTCCGCTTTGGATGACCGGGTATCCGCATTTCCAGCAGGATACGCGGCGCAGTCCCTGGATCAATCCCACTTTGTGGAGTCTCCAGAGTTCCAGCTTGTAGAGGTCCGGGTCATCCCCCGCCGGCCAGGACGGTTCCGGCTCGTCCGCGTACAACGGGCGTACCCCATATAACGGACGCGTTTCGATGCCCATGATCCTCCGCTCCCCTTGCCTTGTTTTCCGGCCTTCACTGACGATGATATCCCCTCTCGGCCGTGGCGCGCGTCATGGGATCCGGACCGTTCCCCCTCGCCGATTATCGGCGATGTTTCCTCCCGCCTCCGCGTGGAATGGATTGCAACATGTTCCGAGGTTTCGATGGGAGGGGCTCATGGAGGATGGCAAACACGGTCTGGCGAAGGGCGTCACCCTGTTCGGTGTGGCCATTCCGATGGTCCTGGTCGTCCCCATCGTCCTGTTGATGAGTTTCAGCACGATCCTCGTAGCCATGGTCCAGGCCCAGTACGGCACGACGTGCGGCAGCGTGACGTCTTCCGGTTCGACGACCTCGTGGGTCTCGTGGGCCAAAAGCATCGCGGATGACGATTCCCACGGGTACAGCCAGGTCCACCGCACCGGCGATCCGGATTACGATTGCTCCAGTTTTGTGTACTACGCGTTGAAACAGGCCGGATTGGACGTCGGCTCCTACGCGTTCAACACGAACGGCGAGGGCGCGATCCTCGAAAAAGCCGGGTTCGAACGTCATGCTTGGACGCGCGTGTCCGACCTGCAGTCGGGCGACATCGTGTGGCGGGACGGGCATACCGAGATCTACATGGGTGACGGCAGGTTCGTCGGCGCGCATCATGACGAGAACGGTGGTATCACCGGCAGGACGCCGGGCGACCAGACCGGCGACGAGATCAGCGTCGATTCGTACGCGGCGGGCTACACGGCCTACTACCGGTACAAGGGCGCTATGAACGTGACCGGCGCGGACGGGAGCGTGTCGTCGGCCCAGGCCGTTTCCGGCAAGACCGGTGACGACGGTTGGGATGGCCTGTCCTCCACGGCCGCGAAATCGAAATGGTTCAAAGGCCTCGCCGGCCCCGATGACGCATGCGCCACGTATCCCGAGGGACAGTGCACGTGGGGCGCGTGCGTCCGCGCCTACCGTCTCGGCTGGAAGCATGTGGGCAAATATTGGGGCAACGGCCAGAATTGGGCCTCGTCCGCCAGGAACGAAGGATACCGGACCACGACGGACGCTCCCGTTCCGGGAGCCATCGTCAGTTTCCCGGCCGGCGTGCAGGGGGCCGACGCGGTCTACGGCCACGTCGCGGTCGTGGAGCACGTCGACACGGCCAAGGGCGCCATCCTCATCAGCGAGATGAACGTGAAGGGACCCGTGTATTCGTCCCGTACCCTTCCCATCAAAAGCGGCGCGGTCTACATCCTGCCGAAGGACACCATCGCCGGAGCGGGAAGCTCGTCCGGTGCCAGTGTGGAGCAGTGCGTGACCGGCGACGATTCCACGTCGGACGTGTCCGGAAACAACGCCGGCACGGCGGACGCGAAGAAGATCGCGAAACGCAGGCTCAAGGACTACGGGTGGGACGACAGCCAGTACGACTGCCTCGACAAGCTCTGGACTCGTGAATCCGGATGGCGGTGGGACGCGGAGAACCCGTCCAGCGGCGCGTACGGCATCCCCCAATCATTGCCGGGATCGAAGATGGCGTCCGCCGGCCAGGATTGGAAGACCAACGCGAGCACGCAGATCAAATGGGGATTGGGATACATACTGCAGCGTTACCAGTCGCCGTGCGGCGCGTGGGCGCATTCCGAATCGACCGGCTGGTACTGACCGGCCGGAAACAAACACAAGGAGGCATTATGAGGATTCTCGCGGACAGTGCGTTGAAGGGATTGAAACCCGATCCGTCTTGGGATGTGGCGGGCATCCGCGACATGACCGGCGGTGTGATCGCCGTCGCGCTCGTGTTGTGCGTGGGTGTGATCATCCTCGGCTGCATCAGCCTCGTCCCGGGCCTTGTCTCCAACAACCAGATGGAACGCGCGTTCAGCTGGAAACGCCTGCTCGCCGCGATGCTCGTCCCGTTCGTGATCGGCGCGGCCGTGAGCGGCTGGAGTTGGAGCTGCGACCTGTTCGGATCCCAGGGATTGCAGGCCAACCGGTCCTACACGCAGGCGTCCGGCAGCGGCAAGACCGATCTGAAGGACAATCGCGGCAAAGGCAACGACAGTCTGACCGACCTGGTCAAACAGTTGGGCGATGACATCGTCTCCGGTATCGGCGACGCCGTCAAAAGCACCGTGAAGACCGCCGTGAGCGACGCGATGAAGGGCGTGAACTGGCTGACCGGCGGTGATGGCAAGGGCAACATCTTCCAGAAGACCGGCAACGCGCTCGGCGACGCCGGCAAGTGGGTGACGGGCGCGGACGGCAAGGGCAACATCTTCCAGAAGGCCGGCGAAGGCATCAAGGACGGTTTCACCGGTCTGTGGAACTGGGTGTCGGACAACGGCAAATAATCCCCCTTCCGGTTATCGGCAGCGACGGACCACGAAGGCGCGTGATAACGGCTGAAAGGAGTGTGAATCATGTTTCACCATTTAGCGGCGCCCATCGCCGCAACAATCGTGTCCGTGGCCACCGGCTTGAATGACGGCGACCTGTCCAACCTGAAGGTGAGTCCGAACTTCTCGTTCTTCCCGTTCATGGACCTGGTCTCCAACATGGTCGGAGGTTTGTGGGCTTTGAGCCTGTACATCGCGGTCGGCGCGTGGATCTGCGCGGCCATCGCGTGGATCGCAGGACGCGTCATCCATTCCGGCCCGATGCAACAGTATTCCGGCACGGTGTTCATCTGGTGCGCTTTGGCGACGATGATCCTTGGCAGCGCCATGGCGATCGTGAAGTTCTTCGCGACGCAGGCGCTGTTCTGACCGATGTCGCCTGACACACCCCTGTTCACGCCGTGGCCGGGCCTGTCCCGTCCACGGCTTCTTCATCCCGGAAGGAGGATGGCGAGATGTCACTGATCATCCAGACAGTTCTCGCTAATCTCATCGACTGGCTGTTCAAACCGTTGGACAACCTCTGCTCCCAGCTGTTGACCGGCGCGTTCAACGGTCTGGTGGGCAGCATGGGCAATGACGAGTGGAACATCGCGATCACCGCGGCGAACCGTATCGGCTGGATCATGGGATTCGTGAACATGGCGTTATGCATCATAGGAGCGTTGCAGGGCGCCGCGAAAGGCAGCGTCGCCGACGTGGTCAAAAGCTTCGCGATGGCCGTGCTCGCCTGGCCGTTGACCGCGGTGTGCATCAGCGTGATGATCACCATGGACGGCATCATCGGCCAGATCACGAACAGGATCCTCACCATACCGCTCGCCGGGGTGGGCACGTCCGACCCGTTCGGCGACAGCATCGTGTCGAATCTGATCGGTGTCATCGTGAAGACCACCGTTTCTTCCGACCTGATCATCCGCATCGTCATGTATTTGGTGCTTTTCATCGCGGTGCTGGCCTTGGCCGGCATGCTCGCCGCGCGTGACATCAGTCTGATCCTGCTCGCGTGCGTGGCTCCCCTGCCGGTCATGATGACCGGATGGAAGGTCACGCGTCCCGCCGCGGCGAAATGGGCGCAGGCCGTGGTCGGTGTGATGCTCGCGGCGCCGTTGAGCGCTTTGGTCATCATGGTGGGTTCCGGCATCTGCTATGTGGCGAAGAGCAATCCGAATTTCGCGGACTCGTTCTTCCCCGCGTTGATGGGCGTCGCCACGATCATCATGGCGTGCTTCAGTCCGAAGCTCATCATGCCCGCCGTGAGCTTCCTCGGCGCGAACGTGACCGCCGACATGCAGGAGCGTGGCGGCAAGGTAGGTCCGAACGCGATCAAGGCCGCGGCGCAGGTGACCGCCAGCGTCGTGCAGACCGCGACCGGTGGGGCCACGGGCGGTCTCGGCAGGGTCGTGAATTCGGGTGCCGGCGCCGTGCTGGGGGCCTTGCAGGGCAAGCCGGCCGCCATGGGATCGTCGATCCCGGGGATTGCCTCCGGTGTCAAGGACATGATGCGGGAGGACGCCGACCGCAAGTCGAAGGCCGCCGGCGATGACGGCGGGGATTACGGCACGCCGAAACCGGCATCCACGGCCGATGTCGCCGCCGCTCCGTCGGCGGCTTCGGATGGCATGGACCATTCCGGTTCCAGCCAGGCCATGGACGCCGCTTCCGTGTCGTCCGACGACAAACCATCCTCGGATGGTCCGTCCGTCGCTCCGGCTCCGAACCCCACTCCGAACGTGTCCGTGCCGGGAGCTCCGGGCGGACGCGGCGGAGACGCCCATGCGGACGGAGGCCAAGGCGGTCGCGGCACGGACGGCGGCCAAGGAGCCAGAGGCGCCGATGGTGGCCAGGGCGGCGAGGGCGGCACTGGCGGAGCCGGCGCCTCCGGTGGTCGCGGCGGCGACGGTGGCATGGGCGGTATGGGCGGATCCGGTGGATCGAACCCGTACCAGGGCGGCGGCGCGCCGTCCGGTCCGACCGTCGGCTGACACGGTATCGGCCGGAGTCCACGTGTCCGTATTGTCGGAGGGAACCCACCGTCGGATGATCCCCATCCGCCGGGTTCCCTCCGTTTTCCTTTTCCGATACTTGAAAAATGGAGGTTTCCATGTCCGATTCCGACAATGCCGGCGGGGGCAAGGTGCCCGCCGCCTCGTTCAGCCGACTGTCCGCCACGCGCGTGATCCTCGGCCTCGACAAGGCGCAGCTCATCGTCTGCGTCATCGGCCTCGTCGTCCTCGTGTCCGGCGCGGCGATGGGACTGAACGTGCCGGTCATGATATTGGGCGCGCTCGTCCTCGCATACGGCATCCCACGAATCCAGGGGTTGAGCCTCATCTCATGGACGTGGATCTGGGCGCATTGGCATGGCCGTCTGAAGGACGGCACGAACCGTTGGGCGTATTCGCCGCTCGCGTCCGGCAGGCCGTTGGGCGTGCTGGGATTGTCCGGGCATATCGAGGATCGTGCCCAGACCATCGAGGGAGACGGCGTCGAGGTCGTCGGCACCCCGTTCCAGGGAGCCTGCTACCTGTGGGATCCCGACAAGCGGCAGGCCACCGCCGTATTGACCGCGAACGTCGAGGAATGGATCCTCTCGTCCGACAGCCAGAAGGCCGGCCGGGCGATGGCGTTGAACACGATGCTCAAGGAACTGTCCGAAACGGACGGTTTCGTCGAATTGAAGGAGACGAGCTTCGTCTTGCCGGGCCACACTCCCCCGGAACCCGAATACCTGGAATCGGACAAGACCCCGCAGTGGGCGCGCGAGGACCTCGCGAACCTGTGGCATCTGCCGGACATCCTCACCCCGTTGCAGAACATGAACTACATCAGCGTGTCCGTGAACGCGGACCGTCTGCCGCACGTCGTCAGGAAGGACCGGACGGAACGGGCCGCGGTCGGCATCGCCATGGGCGATCTGATCCGCATGACCGTCGCCCCGTCCCTGCTGGACTGCGGCGCCCGCCGGAACACCATCCACTGGTGTTCAGTGGACGACCTGCGGTATCTGATCCGCACCGTCGCGGACCCGGAGCATGCGGCCGACCGTCCGCCGGTCAACAGGGACGATCCGACCGTCACCTGGGTGGAGGAAGCCAAGGAACACGACTACATCACCTTGGACTCGTGCGTTGCACGTTCGTTCTGGATCTACCAGTGGCCCGACTTCGACGTGGAGGCCGGTTGGATCCGCGAACTGGTCACGGAACGACGCATGATGGCGTTCTGCCACATCTGGCGTCCGCTGACGATGGAACAGTCCGAAGCGGAACTGCGCAACCGTAAGAGCAGCATGCGGCAGCGCAGCAAACTCCAGGACCAGCGTGAGAAAAGCCGTGACGAACGCCGTGAGGAAAAGGAACAACGGCTGCGCGAGCTGGAGCAGGAGGCCAACTGGCCGGACACCGACCATCAGGGATTCATCACCCTGTTCGCGTCCAGCCTGCCCGAACTCGACGTGTTCGACCGCGACATGCAGAACAAGGCCAAGAACTGGCATATGAAACTGAATCCGATGAAGGGCCAGCAGCGTGCCGCGTTGACCACGGTCCTGCCACTCGGCATCTGATAGGAGCAGTGAGATATGGGAATACATGCGAACGCGATCTGGGAGCCCGCGGAAACCGACGGGCGTGCCGACTTGCCCGTCGATGGAACGGGTATGGTCTGCCATTTGACCATGACGGTTCCCGCGGCATCGGACGCGTCTATGACCGTGGCCGGTAACCAGATCGGCATGACGTTGACGCTCACACCGGACCAGATGACGCGGATGGGAAAATTCCTTACAGACCAATCCCGTCATGCGACCGAATACCTTCGACGCTGCATGAATCCCGACGGGCTGGACGGCATCGAACCGGGCTCGTGCATCGTTATCCCGTTTGATGTGGAGGAGGCAAGGGAATGACGAAAAGAAGCATCATGATGAGCGTCACCCCATGGCCGACACTCATCAATGTCAATACCGACGATCCCGAACATTCCAGGATGGAACCCGGCGGGACACTCGCCTACATGCTCGCCATCGACAGCGACACCGCCACCGGCACGCAGACCATATCCGTCAGGGAAGGCGTGACGACCACCACGATCGGGCCGCTCGACGCGGACCAGCTTAGGAAACTGGGCCGGACGCTCATCCGCAAGGCCGATGAACATGACCGGTTGTTGACGCGTTTCGAGGATTCCGACGACGTGCTTGGCCTGCGTGCCCGGACGGTCGGCTTATGCGGGATGGCCATCCATGCGTGAGCCCATGTTTTCGGAAATCAGCTAGTGTCAAAGGAAAATCAGTACGGGCGGCATCAGGATCGGCGGACCAACACGTCGAAACATTCATCGACCTGCACAGTTCCGCTATCTCTCCTCCGAGCCAACGCAATGCTGTCTGCATCTGGTCCGCCGTTGGGACAATCCTCAGCCGGGATTGGCGTTCGTTCCTCTTGGCCGGAACAGTGCGGATATTCTTGACGCTTGCGACGAAACCCATGGTCCAAGCATTCCACGCGTCATCGATATCGACAAAGAATGACTGCCGACATCCAGCGTTCGATCGTATTTAATAACAGGTTCCGTTCACGTGGGGTCGTTGAAATGACAACAATCACAGAAAGACAAGCGCATGTGCAAGGCCACGCTCGTCGTGAAAGACGACAACAAGGCCGGCCTGTTCGACACGGACGGTCTGTCTGTGGGAAAGGGGAAGCGACATGAAGGACTGCAATCCGGTGGACGCGGTCGAATGCCCGCACTGTTCCACCGTGTTCCAGGTGCGGACGTTCGACACGGACGGCGCGGGATATGTCATATGGGACGGGTGCGAGACGGTGCCCGTGTTCTGTCCGCTGTGCGGAGGACGGATAGGCGGGGAGATGATCTGTCGGCTATCGCATGTCGTCCATCGCATCCTCGCAGGCATTGACGGCGTCGAACCATCCTTCCAGAGACGCGTAATGGTCCATGGCTTCCTTGGACACGTTCCGTATCCTCGCCGCGTCGATGGTCTGGCCGGACGTGGTCACGATCCGCAGCATGTTCGTCCGGTCGAGTCTTCCATTGTCGCCGGTCATGTAGAACACGAGTCGGGAATCCCCCGGCTCCAATGCCGCGAGACCGGTTCCGACCGTCGGTTTCACTGTCTTGTCGTATCGGCCGTCCTCCGTGAAGGATGGCATGCACAACGTCATGGGATTTCCGGACTCGCCATCGCGTTTGACCGCGATGATGCTGCCGGACGTCCTTCCCGCGTTCGACAGCACGATCGCGCCGATCTGCCGTCCGGTTCCGTCACTGGACATGCTGCTGGCGTAATAATCCTCGTCGAACCAGGAGAACACGGGACCGGATTGTTGGAACTGACGTGCAGATTCCTGGTACGATTCGTTGGCCTGTTTGATCTGCACGTATGTGGCTCCGAATCCGATGAGGGTGAGGATGAGCGAAAGGATGGACAGCAGGACCCCGAACTCACCACTGTGGCTGGCTATCTTCTTCGAGAGATCGCATTTGAACAATGTCTCTTTCGACTGGTCCCACATGCCGTCATTCGAGCGGCCGATGCGGTACAGCCATTCCTTTTCCGTCAGTTTCCTGGCGTCCTTCCTCTCTTCGGCGGTCAACGTGGGATCATACCTGGCGTCTTTCTTTTTCTCTTCTTTTTTATTCATAAACCGATACTGTAATCCGAAAGGAAACGATTGCAATGAGCATGTTCCATCAGTTCCATGAGCTTTGGGTGGCCGCGGGGCCTTTTAGCATCCTCGGTTCTGTCCTCGTGGCTCTTATTGTGCTGCTTTTCGCCTGGTTGGCTTTAAAGGATTGTCCGTTCGGCTGGGTCGAGGCCCGTGCGCGTGCGGGACGCGGGTTCGTCAACGTGTCCCACCGGTTCGAATCCGAGTGGTCGGCCGTGGACGTGTTGTCCTATCGTGTCCATCGGGGGAAACTCATCGTGCATTACCGTGTGACGAACCGGTCCGACGAGTTTTGTGGTTTCGGCGCCAACCAGTTGCGCGCCTTCCAGCATGGCATCGCCATCGACCGGTCAGGACCCGAGGCCGATTATCTGCGGGGTTGGGAACGGAATGTGACGTTGCTTCCCGGCGCCAGTGTGACGTTGAACCAGATGTTCCTCCTATGTGACAAGTCGCCGGTCACCGTGGTGGCGAATTATTGCGAGGATTCGGATGGCGGGCCGTTCGTCCTGCCAGTTGCCAACGTGAAGGCTGATAAATGATAAGGGCCGGGAGTATGAAAAACCGGAAGCTATCAGATTGTCGTTCCATGCGCCGGCATGGCATTAATTAATCGTTGCAGGTCCTAATGGATGGGCTTGTTTCGGGATCCGTATCCTATCGCGGTTGCTTTTCAGTGACGCATGTGAGAAAGCATAGTGAATGATAGTAAGGAGCTGAAGCGTGGCGGAGGATGTCGACAAGGTGGAGCGGGCGCGTCTGGCGCGCAAGGAGATTATCGACCATATGGATTGCGACGACTGCACGGAGGATTACGTGTTCCTTCTGCGGCAGGATGGCCGTGAGTTCGGCATGGGATTGACCACGGTGCTTTCCATGCTCGCGTTCGCCGAACATGAGGGCGCGGTGCCCGAGCTGCCGGCGGAATGGTGGCTGAAGGTATCCAGGAGATACTAACGGTGTCAGAACCATTTCCTCGATATCGTACGGCGCTACGATTGGAACCAATATCGGTTCCATCGGAGGTGTCGTATGGATGTGTTCAAGATCCATGTCGGCGAGGGCAGGGCCATCGCCATCAGCAGGGAGAATTATTTCATGGAGACCAAAGGCATGGAACCGTATGTGGTCGAACGGGATGGGCATAGGACGTTCTACGCGGTCTGTCCCGAATGTGACAATCCAATCCAATTGATCGGGTTGAACCGTCGCGAACTGGATGCCGGTCATCGACGCCCGTATGGAAAACACGTCGGGCATGACGTGCCTGGAGTGGCCGTATATGACGAGACGGCGTATCTGGAATGCTCGTATTCGAATCCGGGATATCATCGTGACCCCGGTTCGCGTCGTCCCCCGTCCAATCCCACGGCATTGGCCCTGTACCGGATCATGAGGGACCGTTTCGACCGGGTGGAATACGCGTGGAGACGCGCTTCGGGAATACGCCTTGGCATCAAGAGACTGCGCAGGGCGTTGACCCTTTGGCGGAACGACAAGGCATGGCTGAATTACGATTCCACCTACTGCAACCTTCCGCAGATGTTGTTCATGGGATCGCCGGAACAGGACCTGTACGGCCAATGCGTGTCCAAGGATGGTCCGGTCGCTGCGGCTCTTTCCACTCTCGACGACATCAGACTGGAACCCGTGGATTTTTCCGAGGAATACGTTCGCGTCTCCACCACGCGTTTCACCAACGTCACGTTCACGCTCGGCCCTCCATCCAAACGGAAGGACGGCGAGCACATGGTCGAATACTTCCCGCTATGCCTGTTGCATGAGGGACGTCAGATCGGCTGTTTCATCCAGGTTCGTACGGATCCGGAATGGTTCAGCCGCATATTGAACATGCCTGATTGGCATGAGAACCATCGTCTGTCGGCCATGGCCGCCGACGTGCTGGGATAGCTTTCCATGGTTGAAGAGTACAACAGGAATGGGAAAGGGAGCGGTCCGCGACTTGGAATCGTCACGAACCGTTCCCTTTCCTGTATCGGTTCCGTCACACGGCCCGCAAGCGGTGCTCTTCATGATGCGCGCGGGCATCCTGGATGATGAGGGCCTTCAGATACTTGCTTTTGTTGTTGAAACCATCACGTATCGCCGCATGCTCTATATAGGAACTCCATGAGACCGGGACACGGAAGCGTTCCTGCACGCTCTTCTCCCGTTTCTCGTTGGCCGTCGGCCGGCCTGGTCCGGCCATTGCGGCGAGAATCGCGGTGGCGTCGGAATCCTCGGCCATGAGCGAGGCCATCAGCTCCGATGCCTGATCGCCCGTGAGCTGCGCGATCGGAGCCGTCGCGGGGGCGGGCTCGTTCTCGTCCGCCAGTCGTTCGTAGATGTCGGTCATTTCCCTTGTCTCCATTCCATCCAGTAGGTACGCCATTTGTCGGTCAGATGCTCGACGTGGAACACGAGCATGTCACGTCCCTGCGGCCGAGCCAGCACTTCTATCAGGTCGTCGTCCAACGCGCCGGGATGGCGTAGTCATATGACGAGCGCCACCATGTTGCCGGACGTTCCGGGCGGGATGGTCGGGTCGGCCGGGTCGATGAGCGCGATCCATTCCGGATGCGCCATAGCCTTGCGTATCCCGTCCTCGTCAAGTCGGTCCTCATCGAAATGCTTGTAGGCCGATTTAGGGTCGAAGATAATCATGGAATTAATTGTACCACAATTGTTTGGCTGCGATTACGCTGTTTTCCTATCGCAGGCCGTCGTCTTGCCATTGGATATCCGATTCCATGCGGCGGCAGGATGGTTGGTGTGGATGGAGTGGAATGTTTCGGAAGCTGTGCCTTATTGCCGTCAATCCTTGGTGACGCGCGTGGAAAAGCGGAGTGATTCCTAAAAGACAAGGAGTTGGATCATGGCGGAGGATATCGACAAGGTGGAGCGGGCGCGTCTGGCGCGCAAGGAGATTATCGACCATATGGATTGCGACGACTGCACGGAGGATTACGTGTTCCTTCTGCGGCAGGGTGGCCGTGAGTTCGGCATGGGATTGACCACGGTGCTTTCCATGCTCGCGTTCGCCGAACATGAGGGCGCGGTGCCACCCCTCCCACCGGAATGGTGGGTACGGGTATCGAACAGATACTGATGGAAATTCAATGGAACACTCCATACGATGAAGACCGATATCGGTTTATCTGTCGGAGGTTCCCATGGACGTATTCAAGACTCATGTGGGTGAAGGCAAGGCGCTCATGATCAATGAAGAGAACTTCTATCTCGCGACCAGGGAGAGAAAACCGTATGTCGTCGATAGTGGTGGCGTGAAATCCTTCTACGCGGTCTGTCCCGAATGCGACAATCCGATTCAGCTGATCGGCCTGCTGCGACGCCAGCAGGATTCCCTTCCCCATCGCCCATATGGGCGGCATATCGGACATGACGTGCCGGGCGTGGCCGTATATGACGAGGACGCCTACCTGTCCTGTCCGTTCTCCGATCCCGGATATTGGAGAACGGACGGGAAACGCAAGCCGTCCAATCCGACCGGCCAGGCCTTGTACCGGATCATGAGGGACCGGTTCGACCGGGTGGAATACGCGTGGAGGGAAAGCTCCGGGCTTCTTCTCGGAATCAAGAGTCTGCGACGTGCGCTTACTGTCTGGCGGAATGACAAGGGATGGTTGAACTACGGCTCCACATACCATAATCTGCCTCAGATGTTGTTCTTCGGTCTCCCCCAGGAAACCCTGTATGGGCAATGCGTGTCGAAGGACTCGCCGCTCGCTTCCCGTTTGGCCGCCGCGGACGGAATATTCTTGGAGCCTTCGGGATTCTCCGATTCGTACCTACGGATCAAGACCTCGCGTTTCGTTGACGTCGGCTTCGTTCTGGGGGCCAGAAAGGCGCGGGTCGTGAACGATCGTTTGACGGAAACGTTTTTATTGGGTGTCAACGTCGAGGGAAAACCGTTAGGTTCCGATCTTGTCGTTCACACGGATCCGGTATGGTTCAGCCGCATATTGAACATGCCTGATTGGCATGAGAACCATCGTCTGTCGGCCATGGCCGCCGACGTGCTGGGATAGGTTTCCGTGGTTGAAGAGTGCAACAGGAATTGGTAAGGAACGGCGTCCTATCGTGGCCGATTCTTTGCAATGCATGTGGGGCATAGCGAATAAAGACAAGGAGCTGTATCGTGGCGGAGGATGTCGACAAGGATCGACGGGAAACGAACCGGAGGCCACCTTTCGTGCAGATGCGGGGCGGGCATCCCTCGTATTTCGCGGTCTGTCCGGCGTGCGGCAATCCGATCCTGATCTGCAACCTGTTCAAAAGGACTGACGGAAGCCGGTCGGCCAATCCGTATGGCCGGCATTACGCCGCGTCGGTTCCTGGAGTCGCGGACTATGACGAGACCGCGTACATGTTCTGTCCGCTGTCCAGGAACCATTCGGATCCCGGTAACATGCGCCGGACTCCGACGGATTGTGGCGTCCGACGTGCTGGGATAGGTTTCCGTCTTGCCGCTCCCCCGGTTCCTTATCGGCTGTGGTTTCAACCGGGACATGTGGGATTGGTTGGAATCTCCCCTCGCCGGGGTTTCCGTGCATATGCATACCGATCCTTTGAAAGGAAAACATGAAGAAGGAAAACATGAGGAAGGCCACCGCCGTGGCCCTGGGCGTCGCATTGTCCGCCGCTCCGGTCCTGACCGTCTCCACCAGCGCGTTCGCATTGGCGACCGGTGACGCCGTTCCGGCGGCGTCCGAACCGTCGGTCAACGACTTCCTGGCCGCCGCGGCCCAGGTCAAGGTCCTTGTCAACGGGAAGGAATACAAGGACTTCGATTACATGAAGGGCATCGACGCGACCAAGCTTCTGACGACGAAGAAGGCCGAGGTGTCCTATCCGATGCACGGCGGCACCGCGATTCCGGACAACGCGAAGGTCACTCTGGCGAACGTGCCTTCCGATTTCGCTAAGTACATCACTTCCAAGGACGTGGCTTCCGGCACCGACGTGGTGGCCAAGGCCTCCGGCTACACCATCACCTACCACTTCAACTACAAGAGGACCTCAACCGCGGGCACCACCAAGAAGGGTGATGTGAACAAGGACGGCAAGTACGACGTGAAGGATCTGGCGGGAGTGAAGGCCACCGTCGACGGCAAGACCCTCGACGCGTTCAGGCCGGACCAGTCCGGCCCGTACCGGATCGCTTCCGGCGCGAAGGTGGAATTGTCCGGCGTTCCGGCCGGATGGACCGCCAAGGCCAAGTCCAACACGGCCGGCGTGATCATCACCGTGTCCGATCCGGACGGCAAGGACGTCATCGGCTACACGTTCGCCGAAACCTCCACCCCGTCAGCCCCGTCCGATCCGGGCAAGACCGACGAGGCCGGTCCGCTCGCCGGTTTCACCGATGAGGAGAAGGCGTACCTGACCGGCGTGTTCAAGGTCCTTGACGCGGGCGTGCAGGATGACACCGCGAACATCTTCGACGCTTCGAAGACCCTGTATCTGAACGTCAGGGGCGCCGCCGGACAGTTGATCCGCACCAGTGGGAACATTCCGTCGGAGGATGCCCTGTTCTCCTATACCGGCGTGAACGGCAAGACCCAGACCGGCCATAAGACCACTTGGTACAAGGACGGCGTCGAAACCAACGCGGACGACCATGACACCGAGGTGCTGACGTTCACGGGCACGAAGTCCGGCAAGACCGTGTCCTACACGTTCACCACGCTTGACCATGACCCGTTCAAGACGACCCCGTCCGATCCGGGCAAGACCGATGACGCTGATAACGGTTCGGCCGCTCCGTCCACTCCATCGGCCCCGTCCGGCGATGACGCCGCGGCCGGTCAGGATTCCACCAAGACCGTGGATGTTCCGACGGCGGCGCAGTCCTCCGACACGAACCTCGCCAAGACCGGCGTGGGCGCCGAGAGCCTGCTCGCCGTCATGGCCGCCGTCGCGGTCGCGGGCGGTGTGATGGGCGTGCGTCGTCGTATCGCCGACTGACACGTCTTCCTCCTTTCGGGCGTGGCGGGAACCTGTTCCCCTGGGTTCCCGCCACGCTTTTTCCACGCCTTTTCCGGTATCGGCCGTTATCGGACGGTGTCCACGTGGTGGTATCGACGGCGATGTCCGGCTTGTCTCCCCCTACCCTCTGGGGTTCTCCTCCGGCGTCACCGTCCTGCCGTGAGGCAGTGATGAACGAACCCGCCGGAAAAGGGAACATCCCCTTTCCATCCCTGCCGGCGGGGATGGTCATCCGTCGGACTTTTATGGCTCGTGGTCCTTCTCTCCATTTTGAAACGGGCGGTTCGACGGATGGCCTTCGTCTTTTTTCGAGGAGGTCATTCCCATGATCCATGACAACGGGAACGTTCATGATGGTGTGGGTCCCGACTGGAATCCGTTCGCGCGGGACGACGGCGATAATGAGGATGATATCGGTTGGGATGACGGCAGCGGAGACCATGCCGGTCGGATGCCTTTGTCCAGGAAAGGCGTCGTCATCCTCGCCGTCTGCACGCTCGTGGTCGCGGTCGTGAGCATCGGCCTGGTCATCACGGAGTCGAACATGAGCGTCCACCGGCACCAGCTCGCCTCGGCCTGCGAGAACGCGGTCATGGAGATGGGCCAGGCGCGTGAACGGTTGAACGAACACGTGGATGCCAGGTTCAAAAGCATCGACACCCGGTCGTTGACCGCACGGCAGAAACGTGAATACGAATCATTGCGGCAGGTCGACAAAACCGTGTCCATCGACTGCGACGCTGGTCAGAGGAACAGCCGGCTCGAGGAGAACGCGCGCAAGGCGGAGCAGGAGGCGCGCGGGTATGCGAAACAGTCGAAGCGGGTCGACAGGTTCGCCCGCGCGTACGATCGGCGTGCGGCGAAACAGGCGGCCAGGGAGAACAAGGACCGGCTGGGCAAGGACATCGACGAGGCGCGGAGCCTGCTTGAACGGATCGACGGCATGGACTTGACGGTCCCGTACCTGCGTACCCGTCTCATGGATACCCTGTCCCAGGCCGAACAGGCCGTGAACGATACGGATGACTCGGAATCCGTCACGGCCACGTTGGAGGATCTGATGGGCCAGGTGCGCGAAAACGCAGGACTGTGAAGGAGAAAGGCCGGCGGCATCCATCGACTCGGAATGATCCTGGAACCAAGCCGATGGACCCTATCCCGACTGGTCGATTCCATTAGAATGAGCCTTATGATCGACATCCATGATTTTGAAGCATGCGAGCCATCCGGACAATTCTACGGTGGAAACGCCGGGCGGAAGATAGGACTTGTCTGGAAGGGCTGCGATTGGCTGGTGAAGTTCCCCGGCAAGGGCGCTCCCATCGCCCCCTTGAAGTACATCATGTCCGGTCAGGACGGGGAATGCACGAAGGCGTTGGATCGCTTCATGGAAAGATACGATCCACGTTCCTTCCATGATCTTCTCGACTCCATACCCTCCATGTCGCATGGTCTCACCGTCGCGCCGGAGGGTTTCCATGACTACCATCGCCGGGTCTGCGACTACCGGTACGAGCATGCGTTCGTGGAGGCGTGGCGGGGATTGCATCCCGCCGTGGGTTTCCCGTCCAGGCCGGAGCCATCCGAGCCCGAGACTCTTCCCGACCCTGATCCTTCCATCATGCCCTCGGCCTCCGATCCGACATGTTTCGATGGTCCGGGAATGTGACGTTATACGACGTGGTATCGATGCTCGAAAGACGTGGAATGGATGGGCCATCGGAAGACATGTCCTGAAAACAGGCTGTGGATGGTGCGGGCGAAGCGCCGGATGGTGGGAAGGAGACATTCAGTGAATTGGGTGAACCTGTTGAAAAGCCTTGTATGCGTGTTGAATCTCGTGGCGTGCGTCCGGCTGGTCGGACCATACATGATCCCGTCCGGTTCCCGTCGACGTTCGGAAGAACAACGGCGGCGCGATTCGGTGTGCCGGTTGGCCGGGTGGATCGGCGTGCTCGCCTACTCGTACGGGTTGGGTCATGGGCTCATGCGCGTACGGGATGGTTGGACCGGCACTGTTTCCGGCGTGGATGTGATTCTGCTGGTGGCGCAGGTCATGAATCTTCTGGTCTGGGCGTACCTGTTCGTCCGCACGCATGGCAGGAGCCTATGATATGGCCTTTAAGGGCCTGCGGAAGGAGGGATTGCGATGAGGTTCGAGGATCTTCCCGAGTCCGAGCGGGAGGCATTGTCCGCGTATGGATGCGAGGTCGCGGCCGAGATGGAGGCCATGGACGAGCCGGCGCCGGGTGATCCGACGCTCGACCCACGCTATGACCCGTCACGGGAACTGCGGCGGTTGGACTACCGGCGTCGACCGTGGGATCAAGGCGGTCGTCGCCGGTCGTGGAGCGCCATCGGACGTGCGCTCGGCGTCACCGCCGAAGCCGCGAGACGACGGTACGGCAAGCGTGCGGCCGCAGGTGTCCGACGGCGTGGAGGGCCGGAGATATGAGCCCTGTGTGGATTGGCCATAGGGCTCATATGCGTTTTTGCATGAATCCCAAAGGATCCATGAAAACCGGATTCTAGTTATCGCACAAGGATGTGGGCAGATCGATTTCCTTCTTAAGCAGGCCGTCGAGCTTCTGCTGGACGGCCAGCAGCAGGTCTTCGCACCTCTGTGCCTCATTGACCAGCTGGACCAGTCGTTTCTGTTCGGACTCCGCTGGAATGTCCAAGGTCACGTTGTCGAAGAAACCGGTCATGTTCCAGGTGCCGTTGTCCGAGTTCGACGCATAGGCCAGGAACTGCGACCTGTAGGCCAATGCCAGCCACCTCAGATCGACTTTGTATGGGCATCCGCTCCTGACCGACAGAATGTAGGCATCGTCATTGATGGTGTACCTGCCCTTCGGCAGGTATCGGGTGCTTCCGGCCTTGCCCTTGCGGATGACCAGCAGACCGTCCTTGTTCTCGAACACCTTCATCCGTTTTGTCCTGCCGTCTTTGGTGATGGGGCATGGCGTGATGTAGCCCATCGCGGTGTCCCCGGTGGTGGAGGCGGTCAGCACTTCGTACTTGTCGCCTTTGAGGAGGCTCATGCTGTAGATGAGTTCTTCGGTGAGGCCGCTGTTGCCGCTCATGCAGTCCAGAACGTCCTTCACGGGGATGCCGCGAGCCTGCCAGGCTCCGCCTTCATGGGGGGGGGTAATGGTTCCATGCTCGTCGGATGCGGCTATTTCAGCCAACGAATCCCGTATGTCGGCGAACTCCGAAGCGTATTCGTCCGGAGTGACGAAGAGCGGATCGTATGGTCGGAGGCGATGCTCCGGCAGAAGCGTGTAATACGGGTCGTCCTTGATGGTCTGGATGGGGATGTTGCCGCCTTTTCGTTCGGTCACATAGCTGCCTTTGTCCCCGAACCATGTCGTGCCTTGGGTCGTGCTGTCGTCGTAACGCGTGTCCCAGCGTTCCTCGAGTTGCGAGACATGTTCGTTCCCGTTTCTATCCACCCATGCCGAGACCTCGTTGTGAAGCCAGTTCTGGTTCTCGTCCCGCAGTCCGGTCGGATAACGTTTGTCCGAGTTGGCATAGCCGTCGTTGTCCACGATGTACATCCAGATGGGCGTCGTTTGGAATTTCCCGTTCTGGCGGCGACGGCTGCGGAGGTCTTCGTCCTTCTTGTTCTCGTCCTTTTCGCTCTCCGACGTGCCGACCCGGAACCGGTCGTAGCGTTTGCGGAGGAACAGCGCGTAGGTCTTTTCCTTGGTGTACGGCGCGAACGCGAACTTCGGCAGCGATATGACCGCCTGGATCTCGCAGGTGAGCATCAATTCCTCGCGGAAGCTTTTGAACGTGGGATTCTCCAGGACTCCGTCAGGAGTCACGATGCACGCCTTCCCGCCTATCTTCAGAAGGTCGATGACACGGCAGATGGCGGCGACCTCCATTCGCTTGCTGGTGACGAACACCGTATCGGCCGGAATGGTTCCCTGCCCGTAGGGAGGATTGGTGATGACGTAATCGTAGGAGTCGTCCATGAGTATTCTCTTCCCCTCGGCCTTGCGGGGAACGAGGGAGTCGTCGCTGTAGATGTGGTTGTGGCCATCGCCGACGAGGAACATGTTCAGTTTGGATCGAGAGGCGTTCTCGCTTCTCAGATCCACTCCGTAGAAGCATTTGCGGGACAGGAAGTCCCTTGCCTTGCCATCGTAGGTGCCGCTGTCCCTGTAGTTGCCGCGCAGCACCTTGTATGCTTCGGTGAGCATTCCTCCCGTACCGCAGAACGGGTCGATGATGGTGAACTCGCGGGCCTCGTCGTAGATGTCCCTGCCTTTGAGCAGCAGCTTGGCGAAGATGTGCGTGTAATGGCGGCGGGTGAAGTATTCGCCGAAATCCTTCTTCTCCTTGGAGTTGGCGAACGCCTCGTACACGGCGCCGAACAGGTCGAAGCCCGTGCCGTGCAGGGGTCTCATCGAGTCGATCACCCCGTAGACCTCTTTGAGCTGTTCGGGCTTGACCAGCGGGTTGACTCCGCGGATGCTGGATTCGACCACTTTCACGGGTTCGGAGAATTCCTTGAAGTCGGAGGCGTCATCGACGAGACGGCTGATGTAGGCCAGCATGTCGCCCGCGACCTGCGCTCCGGATTTCTCGCTTCTGGCCTTGGACCACCAGACGAGGTTTTCGTCGTAGGTGTTGTCCATGATGGCTTTTTCCTCATAGTATTCCATGGAGATCAAACCGATGGTGAAATCGATCTTCCTCATGTTGTTCTCGAAGTCGATGCCCCGGTAGATGTTCTTCAACTGCCAGAGCTTGGCGTTGAACACCGCTTCGCTGACCGCGGTCAGCGAATCCACACCCATGTCGATGTCGGTCGTGGCGTGGTTCTCGTCGGTCGCCCGCTTCATGATGCGCATGACGTCCATGGTCTGGAATTCCGTGATGGGGTTCCCGTTCAGGGAGAGCCGTTGCCCGTCGAGGTTGTAGAAGTATGTGATGGAGCAGTTCGTCACCGCGAAATACGCCAACCCAAGCTTGGGCGCTTTCTCTTGGCCTTGCCGGATGGCGTCCTTCCAGTCGGCGTCGCCCACTTTGCAGCTGATATCCTTGGCCTCGGCATAGCAGATGAGGTTGTTGATGAAATCCTCTTCGTTCCGCATGTCGCCGGGATTGTTCAGATAGGCGGCATTGGAAATGAGGATGTCCGGTCTCCGGGAATCCGTGTAACGGCTGAAGGCCGCGTCGTTGACGATGTTATGGGATGGAATGCCCAGTGTTTGCACCAACACTTCGTTGATGAGACGCTGGACGGAAAGCGCTTCCTTGCGTTGCCTCGATTTCCTGTTCCTGCCTGCCATGTCCTTCTCCTTGCGTTCGGTTCCGTCCGGCCGGTCCCATCCTCACATCGGACGGCGCCTTTCTCCGGCCTTGACAGAGCCATCTTATATGGAGTCGGCCGGTCCCTCTGCCTGGGTTTTCATAAGAATGGCGGGCTGCCGTTTCGCAAGCGGGATGGACGGTACGGCCGAGAACGTGCACGGATGGATTCGTCCATGGTCCGTGAATAGGATCGCATGGACCTTGAAACCCGACCCCGTTTTGGTCGTGGGCGGGGTTTCGGGTCCGGAACAGATGGCATGCTGCCGCAGGCGTCCGATGACGATGGCCGCGTCATCCGCGATAGCGGGACGTCTCGTCCAGCGGCTGGACCAGATGGCCGGAACGGGCCGAAGCCGTTCATCCTCCCTGACAAGGGGTGCGTCAAGTCACGCAGAAGACTGTAAAAAGACTTGCCGTCCGCTTCCGAAGGGGCGTTGGTTCGACGCCCCTTCTTTTTTCGCGGGAGGGTCGGGCTTGAACGTCGCCAAGGAGAAGGAGCGCATGCATGGCGTCCCGCGACTCCTGTTTTCCATCCACAACCGTTTCCCGGATTCCGAACTCCACGGGCGGACGTTCCTTCCGGGCCGCCAGACCGAAAACCCATGACTCTCCCCTGCCGATATTGTCAGGGGGTTATGTGGGTAGTATGAGCATATCGGAAAGACATCAAGGAGAACCATCATGGAAGAGAAGAACACTGTCCCGGCCGCCATCCCGCCGGCCGGCACGGACGACAATCCGGCCAGGAGGAACCGTAGGCCGGTCGTGATCGGCGTGGCCGCGGCGGCCGCCGTCGTATTGGCCGTGGGCGGCGTGTGCGCCCACCGGGCGTACGAGGGCCATCGGGTGTCGGTGGCGCGCCAGGCATGCCAGTCGGCCGTGGCGGACCAGTCGAAAGCCGTGAAAGCGTACGGGGCGCTGCTCGCCGCGGATGATACCGTGGCCGCGTTGAAAACGGACGCCAAGACCGTGAAGGATTTGAGGACCGTCGATGCGCTGTCCAGGGCGTCCAAGGCGGACCTGCCGGCCATGGCCGAGTGCGACGCGTCGAAGGCCGCCGACCTGGACGCGGCCGCCGCCAGGGCGTCCAAGGCGGCCAAGGACGTCAAGTCGGATACGAAGGCGTTGGAGGCGGCGGTCAAGGCGGTCGAAACGTCGAAGCTCGACAAGACCGTCGATGATGCGGACGCGTTGTACAAGGCGACGGACGGGAAGGTCCAGGACAATAAGACCCGCGAGGCGTTGGCGAAGGCCGTCAAGGCCCGCGACGCCGACGCGATCGCCAAGGCCGTGAAGGCGGTGGACGAGTCGAAGACGGCGAAGGAGAAGGCGGACGCCGAGGCCGCCGCGAAGGCGAAGGCCGAACAGGAGGCCCAGGCGCAGGCCGCCGCGGCGGCGGCGCAGGCGCAACAGCAGGCGCAGTCGTACACGTACACGCCGTCCTATTCGGGCGCCCGGTCGTCGGGTTCGGCGGGTGGCTACTCGTATTCCAACACGGGTTCGGGCTCGGCCGGCGTGTCCTCGGGTTCGGTGGGCTCCTCGTCCGGCGCATCGTCCGGTGGGTCCGGCTGGTCGGGGCCGGTCAGCGGCGGACACGGTGATCCAGGCGCCTGTAGCTTGGAGGATTGTTCCATCCCGATCCAGCATTAAGCCAGTCGGCTCCTTTTCTTCTTTCAGGGCCGTTCCGCGAACATCCGTGGGACGGCCTCTTTTCATGCCTCCGGCACCCCCGAGTCCATATCGTCCATTGTTCCGGGCCGTGCGCGTGAAGGACTCGGACGGTGAGCGAACGCGCGTTCCCACGGTCCCGTCCCCAGTCCGCATAGGCAGGGGGCGTATCTGCAGGCAGAATCTCTGAAAGGAGAGGAACATTGGGTTCCACCAATAACAAACGGAGGAAGGCGTTGGCGCTGCTGACGGCCGCGGCCACGTTGGCCGGCGGGCTGACCGCCGGCACCGCGTACGCCGGCGGCGAGGGCGGCAACAGGCCCGGCATCGACGGTGGCAGCGGCGCGGCCCTGCAATTCTGGCAGTACAAGGATTCGGCGGACGGTTCATGGGGTCCGGCGACCAAGATCGCCAGCGTGAGCGCGGCCATGGCCGCGGCGGGCGTGACGATGGACGATTCGGACGGCAAGGCCGCGGGAGCGTTGAAGGACGCGAACGACCGGTGCGAGGCTGGATTCAAGCAGCGCCATCCGGGCGAGGGCGACGGCGACTGCCGCGTCGTCGCGGTCGGCGCGGTCGCGGGCAACGGCACGACCACCAGCGTGTGGGACGGGTCCGGCCACTACAGCAAGAGCGTGTGGAAGGACAACTGGAACAAGTACGTCGCACCAGGTGACTACAACTACGCCGGATCTCGTCACTATAAGACCTCCACCGCGTTTGACGACGATCCGTCCATGAGCGTGGACAAGATCATGGAGAATTATATTTCCGACACGGCCAGCATCGTGGTCATCGCGCTCGACAAGTACCAGCCCGCGCCGCCGAACTACAAGCTGACCGTGACCACGCAGCAGCAGTCCGCGAAACTCGTGGACGGCAGCACCGACCCGGTCCACGACACCGTTAAGGCCGACAATGGCGGTAGCGGCATCAGCGAGAACCTGAACGCGACCGTGATCCTCAACTACGACGGGCATCCCGACGGATACCTGCCCTCCAAGAGCGCGTCCAAGACGTTCACCATGAAGAACAACGGCGACACGGACACCCCGGAGTTCAAGCCCTCCGACCTGGGCATGGACCACTGGCAGCACGGCAACTACTGGTTCGACATCAAGGTCGCCAAGCAGGGCGGCCTGTCCGACGCGGTCGACACGACCGACCGCGAGGCGTCCGAGACGATCACCGTGCCCGACACTCCGCCGACCCCGCCGAAGAAATCCATCGACAAGGGCACCAGCGCGTCCCGCATGGTCAACAGGACCGTCATCACGTCCGGCACCGGCAAGGGCGGCTGGGAGATGACGTTCAAGGACACCATCACCCCGAACGGCGTGAACTACGAGGTGTCCAACTACAAGCTCGTCGACAAGACCGACGGCAGGGACGTGAGCGGCGAGTTCACCGTCAACTGGGACAAGACCGCGAACACCGTCACCGCGGTGCGCACCGCCGACAAGGGCGAAATGCCTTTGGACCACGAGTACGAGTTCAGCTTCGATATCACCGTGAACAGGCCCGACTTCAGCAAGATCCACGACGAGGCCACGGTCTGGTGGAACAAGACCGAGCAGAAGACCGACGGCCATGACTTCCCGACCTGGCGTCCGAACCCGGACAAGAGCTGGATCATCAAGGGCGCGGACGGCAAGTGGTCAGCGGTCGTCGACCCGGAACGCACCAACCGTACCGGAGCCGACACCATGACGTTCCTCGACCACAGCGCCGTCGCGTCCGTGGTCAACGGCACCATCGCCGCGGACCTGGTCCAGGCTCCGACCAAGGTCGAACTGACCGACGACTGGGCCAAGGCCGACTACCTGTTCGACGCGACCAGCGACAAGAGCGAGATCCGCGTCTACCAGAAGGACGTCGCCACCGAACGGCAGACCAGCGCGAACGACATCGCCAACACCGGCAAGGACGTGACCGACCAGTTCGACATCACGCTCAACGGCACCACCGCGACCGCGACCGCCAAGGCCTCCTATCTGAAGACCCTCAAGGGCTTGAAGAGCGCACGCCAGATCACCATGCTCATCCCCGGCGAGACGAACTTCGCCAACGGCAAGGGCGCGGGCCAGGTCCGTGAGGACTTCAAGAAGGCCGCGGGCGACGAGCTCACGTTCTGCGACGACCCGTCCTCCGGCGTGAAGCTCACCAACTCCGGCGCGGAGACCGTCAACGACCACAGGATCGACACGAACGAGCCGTACATCTGCGGTTACGTGCCGCCGGTCAAGAAGGACGTCGTGTCCGAGGCCAGCCAGGGCGGCGATCAGGACAGCGTGCAGGGCAAGGTCGTGTTCCCCGGCCAGAAGGTCGAATACCAGCTGACCACCCAGCCGAAACTGCCCGAGAACCTCGCGTACGACGTGACCGACGTGGCCGTGACCGACACGTTCGACAAGTACCTCGAGCCGGACAAGCAGACCCTCGAGGTCCGCGACCTGTCGACCGGCAAGACCATCTCGAAGAAGCGGTACACGACCAAGTGGGACGACGAATCCCACGCCTTCCGTCTCGACTTCGATGACGAGTACGTGAAGGCGAACTGGGGCAAGGGCACGAACCCGAGCGTTCTGGTCCGCTTCGAGGGCACCGTCTCCAAGCAGGCGCCGACCGACCACAAGGTCGGCAACCAGTGGGGCCTGACCCTGAACAATTCGCTCACCCCGTCCAACAGGGTGTACAACACGCCGCCGGAACTCACCCCGAAGAAGGAGGACGTGTCCAGCAAGGACCGCACCGTCTCCATCGACGGCAGGACCCTCCTGCTCGGCGACACCGGCAGCTACGTCATCACCCTGGACGCTAAGAACATCTCCAAGGACTCCACCGCCTACAAGGTGCAGCGTCTCGGCATCGTCGACGACTTCGACGAGGAATACCTCGACATCGACGAGTCCAAGATCGAAGTGCTCGACTCCAAGGGCCAGGACGTGACCGGCAAGTTCAACGTCCAGATCAGGGATGGTGTCGCCTACATCTTCGCGAAGACCGTGGATACCGAGATTCCGGCGACCGGCGAGACCGTGAAGGGCGACCCGCAGCCGGCCGACCTCAAGGAATACTCCACCCGCACGCTCGACCCGCTCAAGGATCCGAGCATCGACCAGAACCTTCTCGGCCAGGAATACCAGGTCGTCATGCCGTACAAGGTCTCCAAGGTCGAGGACGGCTACACGGTCAAGAACAAGGCCATCCAGATCACCAACGACCTGACCCGGGAGACCAACGAGGTGTCCAACCCGTTGAAGCCGATCAACCCCGCCAAGGACGTGACCATCAAGGTCGCCGGCGACAGCATCGACGGCAAGAGCGTGTACCAGGGCCGCACGTTCCTGTACCAGCTCGACAGCTCCATCATCCCGGCCAACCGCGCCTACCCCGAGGTCGACCAGTGGAGGATCGTGGACCCGCTGAACACCGAGTTCGACCAGTACACCGGCCAGTGGGCGGTCTACGCCTCCCGCGACCTGTACAAGGACGGCCAGGTGCTCGCCGCGAAGGGCGACAAGCTCGCCGGCAACGGCTTCGACTCCACCACGTTCGGCGGCGACCTGTTCACCGCGGCCGCGGACGAGAACGGCCAGGTTACCATCGAGGCGACCGACCTGTACCGCGGTCTCGTGTCCGCGGACAACGAGCATGAGAACGGCTGGCGCGCGTACATCCAGTGCAAGCGCCTCAAGGTCGGCGAGAGGATCGAGAACCAGTTCACCGAATACTTCAACGACAAGGAACTGCCGTCCAACATCGTGTGGACCCGCACCCCGGACATGACCCCGTCGATCCACATCGAGAAGTACGACGTGGCCTCCGGCGAACAGGCCGGCGACCGCGACGATCCGAAGGACGCGTTGAAGATGCTCGGCGACAGCCAGGAGATCGCGTTCAAGATCACCAACACCAGCAAGGTCGACTCCTCGACCGGTGAGGGCGCGTACTACCTCGCCAAGGACCTCAAGATGATCGACAAGACCATCGCGGGCGAAGGCGACGTCGTGGACCTGAAGTATCCGGACAACTGGGACACCCTCGTCCTCAAGCCCGGCGACTCCACCATCATCACCGGCACCCTCAAGGGCGTGTCCATGGGCGGCAAGCACACCGACCGCGTGAAGGTCACCGGCACGCCACTCGTCGAATGCCCCGTCACCGACCAGCTCGGCGACCAGCAGCCCGCCGACGGCGATCAGACCGGTGACGGCCAGACCGCCACCGACGGCACGGCCGACGGTGATACGAAGACCGACGGCGACGCCGACGACACGACCGGCCTGAAGCAGGTCCAGGTCGGCGACAGGACCCTATGCGAGGACACCACCGTCGAATCCAACACCGACGACTGGAACGGCTACCGCGAGACCCTCGCCAAGACCGGCGCGACCATCGCGGGCATCCTGCTCGCCGTCATCGCGCTCGGCAGTGTCGGAGTGGCCCTCATGGGCGCACGCCGCAGGACCGCGGCCGGCACCCACGCCGCGCACTCCGGCAAGTGATCCCACCGATCCGGCATGACCGCCGGACCGGCTCATGACAGGAACGGGCGGACGGGCCAGGGAGGAACATCGAATCCTCCAGCCCGCCCGCCCGTCCTCATTTCCCACGACCAATCGAAAAAACACAAGGAACAACACCAATGAGAATCAGCAGACCAATGGCCGGCATGCTCGCCGCCATCACACTCGCCACGCCCGCCATCACGCTCACGGCACAGACCGCCCTCGCGGACGACGCCACCACGGCCACCACATCCACATCCACAGACGCGCCCACCAGCACGACGGACATTCCCGCCGACGTGCGCGACCTGCTCGACGCGTCCACGCTCACCATCAACGGCCAGCGGACCGACCTGGCCTCCATGATCCACGTGGACGGCAGCCACCGGTACGACGGGCGGGACTGGTACGGCCTCTCCTGGACGGGACCGGCCATCCCCGACAACGCGCGGCTCGAGACATCCGGCCGACTCCAATACGCACAGGACGACTGGACGATCCTGACCCTGGAAAACGACAAAACCAGGATCGACCTGGATCTGACCTGCGAACGCGACGGGAACCTCAACCGCTCCTTCTCCGCGAAGGGACTGGAAATCTCCGGTAACATGCTCTTCAAGGACGCGACTGGCCGAACCCTCATCAACGGCGGAACCATCACCAAGGGCGACGCGTACGTCATGTACGGCACGTTCGACGGGAAGGCCACGGACAAGTCCTCCTTCGTGAACGTCTCCCGGTACGACGGCCTGATCGTGAGCTACCACCATTCGGACGACGGATCGGCCGCATGCTACGACGTGACCGACCCGCATAGCGGCATGCGCGCCACGGTCCTGTTCGTCGCCTCCACGAAGGACGAGGTCACGAGCGGGGGCAAGGCCCTCATCGACGACCGGATCGACTCCCACACGCGTGACTTCGGCGGCGTCGACGTGCACGAGCTCACCGCTCCCACCGACAGGCCATCCATCCCTTCGACCCCATCCGACGGCGCGGACACGCCGGCCACTCCGGCCGCTCCATCCGGCGCGACCGGCACCGGCCAATCCACACCGTCGGCAGACACCGGAACAGCCGCGTCCACGGCGACGGCCGCGACGGCCCCCGCATCCGCGTCCGACGGCACCGGCCGGTCCGACACCCTCGCCACGACCGGCGTGGACGTTGAAAGCCTCATCGCCTGCATGACGGCCGTCGGCATCGCGGGACTCGCCATGGGCCTGCGCCGCGTCCGGCATTAGACGGGAACGCACCGAGACAGGGAGTGGACGCATGCTCGGCCGACAACAGGGGGCCGGACCCGCGTCCGCTCCCTGTCTTTCATTCCCACATACCCCCATTCTGGTATCCGGCATTATCTCTCCCGCTCCACGTGGGTATGGGGACGGGACCGAACGGTCTTGGTCCGATATTCCCCTCCCGGCTGGGACCGGGGATATCGGAACGGGCCGTACCGGATTCCGGGGACGCGTCCCCGCTGGGAGGAAGGCCCAGGCCGACAAGGCCCAGGCCGACGAGCGTGTCAGCATCCTGACCGACGCGGAGAACGCACTGTCCGCCGCCCAGAACGACCTCGACGCGAAGACCGAGGCGTACCGGCAGGCCGCCACGGCCCGCGATGACGCCGCCAAGCAGGTCGAACAGGCCAAGAGCGACGTCAAGAACGCCGAACAGGCGTTGACGGCCGCGAAGGCCAAGCTCGAACAGGCCCGGAAGGACGCGAAGGACACCGACGCGGTCAAGACGGCGCAGGCCGCCGTCGACAAGGCACAAGCCGACCTCGACGCCGCCAAGCAGGCGTTGGCGGACGCGCAGGCCAAGCTCGCCGACGCGAAGACCACGCAGGCGAAGGCCAAGAGCGACTACGACAAGGCGCAGGCCGCGCTGGCCGCCGCGATCAAAAACACGTCCGGCAAGACCGACGGCACCGGTTCGACCGGCGCCGTCTCCGGCCCACAGGTCGAGCAGACCGGCCTGAAGACCAGCGAGAAGGCCACGTCGGACGCCGCCGCCAAGGCCGACAAGGTCATGGCGTCCACCGGCGCCAACACGAACGGCATGCTCCTCGCGGCCGTGGCCCTCACCGGCATCGGCTGGACCGTGCTCGACATGAAGCGCCGCCGTATGGACGTGACCGCACGCCACGGCACGCGCTGACCCGATTCCCCCTCCAAACAAACAGGCGGCCGGAACAGGACGACGGAAACCCATACAAGGTTTCCCGACCCTGCTCCGGCCGTTTTTTCGTCCCTCATCCTCATATCCCATAACTTGCGTCCCGCATGTTTCCCGTCCAATGACGGTCGGGAACTGAAAAGGAAAGCTGTCCCCACACGGCCGCGCACCCTCACAATCACCCCCGTAACGGTATCGGACGGGGTGCATGTGGAAAGAACGGCACAGGGAACGAGAATCCCCGATGCAAGGAGGGAACACGATGGGCGTAATCATCATCATCGCCGTCTTCTGGCTCCTCGGCCTGCTGATGGCATGGAGCATGTGCGTCGGCGCGGCACGCGCCGACCGGAGTATGGAAGAAATCCGCCATACCCGCACGGACACGGATATCAGCCGGCCTGCCGACACCCGCCATGTGGAATAGCGGGGACGTCTCCCCGCCCGTCATCACCGTCGTCTTCCATATCAACGACGGCGGCACCGGCATGGGCACGCCAATCCCCCTGTCTGATATCGCAGTCATGTCATGTGGATTATCCGGGAACGGATTTCCTGTAAGAGATTTCGTTCCCGGACATGTCCGAATTTAGGGAGGATTTATGGCTGCAACTCTTTGCATCCTCGTGCTGATGGTCCTCGCCGCCTCATGCCTGTACGAGGCTGTCGTGTATCTGGCCGTCAAGCAGAAAAGCACCTTCGTGGGCCGTAGGACCAAGGACAAGGTGATCGCCATGGGACGTAAGGCCCGTCAAGGCAAGGCCACCCTGTTCATCGTGCTCGCCATCGTCTGCTTCGCGCTGATGATCGTGGCCGGCATCCTGATGGCCCACGCTGGTTACAGCGTGTGATCCGGAAGACCATCTCCCGTTTCACCAGCGGACGGCGTGTCCGGCCTGTCGCCGGCCGCCGTCCGCTTCATTTCCCTGCGTTTTTTGGTTTGGAGTGAGCAGCATGCCGGTCGAGGACACCGAAGACGAGTATTTGGACGATGACGTCCCGTCGGACGGGCGGGATGACACGGACCCGTTCGTCCCGTTGCTGGAGGACGACGGGCACAGGCTCGGCCGTCCGGCCCGCCGTGGCGTCGGCGTGGTGGGTTTCGTGCCCGCGCCGACCAGACTGTCCATTCCAGAACTCGATTGGCTCATGCGTGTGCGTGACGGCGCGGAACGCACGGTGCGTGTCCCCCGCCACCGGTATTCACGTTCCGACCGCGACGCGGTCGAGCAGGCGCGCCAACGCCTGTATTCGCTGGCGTCGAAGCAGGTCGAGCAGACGAAACGCCTGTACAAGGCCCGCCAGCGTGACGAGGAAGGCATGCTGCCGTTGGGCTCGGCCTCCCCGTTGGACATGATCACCAAGGATTTCGCCGAACGTCCCCTGATTCCATGGCATCAGACCAGCACGGGACGGGCTGGCGTGCTCACCACGTTCGTGGCCGGTTCCGGCGCCCAGTTGATTCCCGGACCGCCCATCGGCATCGACGCGCTCTCCCGCGAACTGTTCCAATTCGACTGCTGGGGCACGTACGACGCGCACATGACCACCAGCCCCGACCTGTTCTTCAGTGGCCTGCGCGGCCAGGGCAAAAGCTATTGCGCGAAGACCATCGCGGTCCGTGAGATCGGTTTCGGACGCAACATCATCGTCCAATCGGACCGGCAGGGCGAATGGAAGGCCATCGCCCAGGCCATTCCCGGCGGCCAGGTCGTCTCCCCCGGCAAAGGCAATTACCTGAACCCGTTCGCCATGCCCGACATGTCCCACCTCACATCCGAGGAGGATCGCCGCGCGTTGCGCCAGGAGGTCCTCTCGGGCAGGAAAAGCGCCATGATGGCCTTGGCCGAGGCCGTGAAGGAGCCGGACCGTCCGTTCCCGTTGGACAAGGACATGCTCTCCCTGATCGACCAGCTCATCGCCTCGTACGACACCGGCCCGATGACGTTGGAGAAGGCCGTGGCCCGTCTGTCCGACTGGGATTGGGTCGATGGCGTGTACCGGAACATCCATGGTTTCGAACATTACCGTGATCTCGCGCGCGAGAAGGCCAGCGAGGCCGCACGCGTGTTCTCCCCCATGGTCGAGGGAGGCACCATGAGCGGCATGTTCGACAAGGAGTCCACGATCACGTTGGATCCGGCCGCCCCGATCATCGTGTTCGACACGTCCGGTCCCGTGTTCCAGGATCCCACGTTGAAACGCGTGTACACCGCGGCGGTCAGTTCGTGGATCGACCGCCTGCTGCAGGCGCGTGACGGACTGCGCCGCATCATCGTGTGCGAGGAGGCGTGGGATCTGCTGTCGAACCCGCAATTGGTCGACTCGTTGCAGACCCGGCAGCGTTCCGCGGGCCATTGGGGGTGCGCCACATGGCTGATCGTGCATGGCGTCGCGGACATGACCCAGGTGTTCACCGCCGGTTCCGGACTGCGTGGCAAGGTCGAACAGCTGATGAATCTGATGGAGACCAAGATCATCTACCGTCAGGGCGGTGAGAACATCCCCCTGTTGAACCGTCTCATCCCCGATCTGAGCGAGGACGAGCTCGACCAGATCCCACGCCTGGGCCAGGGTTTCGGCATCTGGCGCATCGGACACGAGCATCCACGCCTGATCCGTCCCATCGCCGGGCCCATGTGGGCGGACGTGTTCGACACGTCGAGCCTGCGCAAGGCCTCCTGAACAATCCAATCGAAAGGAGAACGTATGTCGGAACACCGGATCACGGCCCGCCGCGGCTACGACCGTGAGGAACTCAACGCGGACAACCGCAGCCAGGTCATGGGCGTGTGGCGGAGATTCGAATCGTCGAAGACGGGCGAATGGCTCGCCCGCCACACGAACCTGCTGGAACGGTTGAGCGACGAGGAAAGCCATCTCGTGGTCCGTGCGGGCGCGCTCGTATGCGTGCTCGCGTTGATCCTGTCGATGGTCATGTTCCTCGCCGCCAGGGGCGACATGCTCGCCTGGACGCTGCTCACCCTGCCCGTATTCGCCGTCGCGTTCCTGCTCGTCATGGTCCTGTGGATCTTCTGGGACGCGTACCGTGATTCCGAGGAACGCGCCGCCGACTGGATCTCCACCCGTCCGGGCATCGCATCCTGGCGTCAGATCGCCGCCGGCTACGGGCCGCGGGCCATCAACCGTGACGTGGTCCCATCCGTCCTGCCGCGCATGCTGGCGGATTTCCGCGACCGGAAGCCGGGCGCCGTCCACCCGCGCGCATGGCATGCCGCCTGGTATGTGGGCAAGTCATGGAACATGGAGGTGTGGCTCGGTTCGGAACGCCACATCTACGTGCTGGGGCCGACCCGTTCCGGCAAGACCGTGAGCGTCGTCATCCCCGCCGTGGTCGAGGCGCCGGGCTTCGTGCTCGCGACCTCCACGCGAGGCGACATCATCAAAGCGACCCGTTATCTGCGCGAATGCGGTGTGAAGGACCGTGTCCGCGGCGCGGCGTTCGGTAATCGCGGGCCGGGAACGACGCACATCTTCGATCCCGAAGGCGTCGCGGAGAACGATCCGGACACGCGGCACAACATGCGTTGGACGCCATTGCAGGGTTGCGACGATCCGGCCGTCGCGATGCGCCGCGCGCAGACCATGGTCGCGATCGGCGGCATGGGAAGCGGCTCGAACAACCAGGAGTGGGGCGTCTCCGCCGCGCAGTACGTGCAGGCCATGCTGTACGCGGCGGCCATCGCCGACCGGACCATCAACGACTGCTACCGCTGGAGCCTGTCGCCGGAGGCCGCGCAGGAGGCCGCCGACCTGATCCGCAAGTACACGCCGGAACGCGAGATGGACCGTTGGGCCGCGACGTTGAACGCCCTGCCCCACGTCGATCCACGCCAGAAAGGCTCGGAATGGTTCGGCGTGAAGAACGCGTTCAGCATCCTCGCCGACCCGAACGTGAGGGCGCGCATGAACCTGAGCCCCTCCGACCCGCGACTGATCGACCCGAAACGCATGGTGCTGCGCGGCGACACCGTGTACGTGCTGTCCAAGCCCCGCCGTGACGGCGGCGTCGCCGGCAACGCGGGCATCTTCGTGAGCCTCCTGCTCGACACGTTCCAGGAGGCGTGCCAGGACCTCGCGTTCGACAAGGCCTCCGGCTCGCGCGGCAAGATCGAGCCTCCCGCACGGTTCGTGCTCGACGAACTGTCGAACATCGAGAAATGGCCCGGCCTGCGCAACGCCATCACCCAGGGCGGCGGCAACGGCTACCAGCTGATCATCGTGGAACAGTCCCGCCAGCAGATGGCCGACGAGAAGGACGGGTACGGCAAGGCCGTGGAGCAGACCGTCTGGGAGAACTGCCATCGGATCATGCTCAAGGGCGTGTCCGACGACGAGACGCTGAAATGGTGGATCAGCCAGATCGGCACGCACCACCATACCCGCCGCGAATCCTCCTGGAATCCGGGACAGGGACCATTGGGCGGTCTGACCACACGCCACGAACGCGAGGAATCCGTCACCCAACAGGAACTGAGCCTCCTGCCCGTCGGATACGCGCTCGTGGAACCATTGGGCCAGGCGCCCGCCCTGGTGCACATGATCATGTTCCACGACCGCGACTGGTGGCGCGAGGGATTGGAGGACCTGCGCCCCTCCGCGGGCCAGGCATGGCATGAGACGGAAGGAGCGACCGCATGAGCGACGACGCCGTGGACAAGTTCTTCGACGAGATGGTCTCCCCCGCGTCCACGCCGACGGAATCCACCCCGCCGGACGAGGCCGACAAGCCCGGGGAACCGGATGCGGTCATGGACGACGCCACGGGACGGGACGAGCCGGAGTATGGGCCGTCCACCCCGGGTGGCGTGACGGACGGTTTGGAACGGCCGTCGTTCTGGACCGACGACATGGAACGCGACTTCCAGGAGGAAGTCAGGACCATGTTCGACGACATGGTGAACAGGCAGCGTGGCGAACTGTCCGTCAGGGAGCAATGCGAGCACGCGTACGAACAGCTGACCGCCGCCGTGAACGGCAAATACAAGGAGCTGACCGGCAGGGACCTGCCGTCCTCCATGGCGCGCAACCTGGACCAGCTGCTCACGCAGATCACCATGGCCCCGCTCAACGAGCCGGAGCATGGTCCCGGCCTGTGGGCCAAACTTCCGCAGAACTCCCTCGCCACCATGGTAGAGGCCCGCCCGTTGGACCTGACCGGCTCTCCCACGCGCATGGACATCGATCTGATGATGCTGCACACCATCCGCATGGGCCGGTTCCTCACCACGCATTACGTGGATTGGGCGCGCACCCTGCCATCCTGTTGGATCCGCCACGACGACGTGGTCCAGGAGGTCTACTCGCTCAAATGCTACATGGACATGATCGTCGCGAGCCCGAACGGCGGCCTGTACGCGCCGACATTGCAATCGTTGATCCACTCGTCGTTGGAACGCGTCAAGGGATACCTGTCCTCGGCCGACACGTCCAGCGCGGACCACAAGCACCACCTGTCCATGGCGGACGACCGTAAACGCGAACAGGCGCGATGCGACGAGTACAGGCATTGGTTCGAACGCGACGGCGGTTGGGCCGGAGAGCCCGGCTTCGGACCGTCCTGGCGGTTCGCGAACGCGTCCGAGGGATTGGACGCGGTATGCGATCTGATGACACCCACCCGCGTCGATGACGAGGATGATCGGGACGACAAGGCATTGTCCGACCAGGTCGACAAGTGGCGCGCCGGATTGGAAGGCCTGCGCGGCAACTATGCCATGGACCACAAGCCGGAGCATCTGGCCGCCGCGAGGAATGACGAGGAACGGATCCGTCGCGCCCTCCTGGACTACACGACACGTGAACGGTCGAGCCGTGACCGGCTCGACCGTGCTGTCACGGCCGCCGTCAGACTCACGCGCGGCCAGGAACGCTCCATGCTCATGACGGACGAGGACCGCCGCGAGCTCGCCGATCTGATCAACCAAGGACGGAGTATCCTCCGCGAATACGGAAGCAGCCAGTTCGACGACGCCTACCAGCCATGCTCCATCGACATGCAGGACGATCTGACCGAACGGTTGAACCGGCTTGTGGACGGTGATCCAGCCAACGTGTTCGACCGTTGCGACCGTATGCTCGACCAGTTCGACGACGTGTTCGAACGTGGAAAGGACGGACGATGAGCAGCGAACAGCCCAGCCTGTTCGACCAGTTGACGCCGTCGGACTCGCTGCGTGACGACCTCGCATGGATCGACTCCCTGCAGGAAGACACGCAGGAGGACGGCAAGCCCGCCAGGCAGGAACGCAAGCCACGCAGACGCCGCGGCCGGAAGAACATTCCAACCGAGCACGAGCCTGAACAGCCCACTCCCCCGCCACCGCCGGCCAAGCCCGAGCATGAGCCTGAACAGCCCATGCTCATCGTGCCCGACATGATCCAAACGGATGAGCCCATCCCACCGGCCGGATTGGAGGTTCCGACCACCGTGATCGACCAGCCCGACCCGGAAACGCCGGATGGGAGTCCGGCCGAAACCACCGTGATCGGACCGGAACCCGAATCCGAAACGACCATCCTTCCGGAAGAGGTGTTGGAGGACGTGGCCGACCCCGACTCGCCCTCCGGCGACCCGAAGGCCATGACCTGGGTCAAACGCGGTCTGATCATCGCGGGCGCCGCCATCGTGCTGCTCATCATCCTCGCCCTGGCGGGCTCCCACTCGACGGCCGTCAAGGAGAAAAACGCCTATGAGCGCGTGCAAGCGTCCATGAGCCAACTGGCCGCATGCAACGGCAAGGCGAAAACCACGGTCGGCGACGCCGACAAGGCCGGCGTGGACGATAAGGACGTGGACACGCTACGTGACCTCGTCGCATCGAACGGCAAACTCATCCGGTCCAAACGCGCCGGCCTGTCCATCAGCGAGTCCGAACGGCTCTCCACCAAGGCCGACAAGGCCACGAAACGAACCCGCACACTGGCCGGCAAGGTCGACCGGCTCGTCAAAGCCAAGCCGTTGACGGACGCGAGGAGGAAATGCCGGGACGCGTTGGACAAGGCCGTGAAAACGTCGACGGACGCGAAACCATCGGATGATGCGACCCGCGCCGCGAAGGCCACGTTGGACAAGCTGATCGGCCAGGCCCGCAAGCTCGATGCGAAAACCACCGTCGACACGTGGAACGACATGGCATCCAAGCTCGACAAGGCGCGCGGGAACCTCTCCCAGGCGTTGGACGCGAAAGCCAAAGCCGACGAGGAAGCCAGACGGCAGGCCGAAGCGCAGGCGCAAGCCCAACAGCAAGCCCCGCAACAGCAACAGCAGACGATGCCCTCGCCGACGCCGCAGTACCGCCGCTCTTCCGGCTCAGGCTCCACCAGCGTGCCGCAAGGCAACGGCGGAGGAACCACGAACAACAACAATGGCGGAACATCCAACGGCAACTCCGGCGGATGGTACGTGCCACCGGAAACCAACGACAACAGTCTGCCGAGCAACGACTCAAGCCTCTGACAAACGGGAAAGGAGCACACAATGGGAAAGAACAAACATCGTCAGGCGTCCACGCCCGAATCGAAGAAGCAGGCGGCCGTCTGGTGCGCGATCGCCATCATCGCCATCACCGTCATGGTCCTGGTCGCCAACCCATGGAAACAGCAGACGTCCGCGACGTCCACGCCGCAATCCAGCCAATCCGCGCAGACACGATCCCACAAACAGAACAAGAAAAAGAAGACGACGAAACCGTCCGGCACCCTGCAACAGCAGGCACAATCCATGTTCATCGGCGACGCGGAACAGATCGCCGACGACGTGCGCGACCTGTTGAACGCGCCGGAGAACTCGAACGTCGACACGCTCGGCAACCTGCTGTACCGGCACGACCGGCAGGACCTCGCCGAAGCGACGGACCTGTACGACGCGATCGGACAGCAGAAGGACATCGACACGATCCGCAGCCTCGCACGCGAATGGTATCCGCAAGCCATGCAGGCCGGCATCGAGGCGAGACGTGACGACCTCTCGTCCGGATTGGACAACACCGCGCGCGAGGTCGCCACCATCGAACGGGACGACCTGTCCGGCACGCAAGGCTGCGGCGATCTCAAAGCCGCGTACGAGACCGCGAGACGACTCGTGGACTCCAAGTCGGATGATTACGACGCTTTGACCAAAGCCCAGCAGAATCTGACCACGGCGATGAGCGGCTGCGCGACCAACCTCGATCCGACGGACCGGGAGAAAGTGTTCGGCCAGCCGCAGGGAACCCTCAAGGAAGACAAGGAGTAGGAGAACATGGCCACCAAGAACAACCGCTCCTGGAAGGCGCTGCTGCCACGGAATGGCGGCCTTGGAGTCTGCCCGCAGATCGGCAGGGTGAAGATCCCGCCCGTCTGCCCACGTCCCATACTCAACCTCACCGGTGGCAGACGTATCAAAACCGTCCGCGCCTGCTGGTTCGAAGGCGGCGAGGCGCGTTTCGTCTCCCTCATGCCGTCGACCGGCCGCATGCGCAAGGAACTGGAATCATTGAAGGGCGGCGAGACGGTCGAATTCATCGGACGTCCCTGCGAATGGCATGACATGTCTGGACAGAACTACTACATCGTCATCGTCACCGACATGGACGTCATCGAACCGGAAAGCTTCGGAAACATGTCCAAAGCTTAAATATGGATGGGCTCGTCTCCGCACGTAACGCGGGACGAGCCCAATCTCAGAATGTTGGAACTGGTTCAACGGAGACAATAAGTAAATATACCTTTACTTGTTAAGTAAATAGGTGTAGACTATTTTATGGAATGCGAGGCATCATCCGACGTCCTGAAAGGAACCGAAATGAGAGGACCAATGAACGTGACCGCCGCAGCCGAACGTTCCGGTGGCCGGTGGTCCGTGGAGGTGCCGGAGATTCCCGGACTGTTCACGCAGGCCCGGCGACTCGACCAGGTTGACGCGATGGTGCGCGATGCCGCCGGCATGCTCGGCTGCGAGATTGGCACCGTCACCGTGGAGCCGAAGCTTCCCGAACGGGATGAGCGCATGCTCGCCGAGCTGCTGGACGCACGCAAGCGGGCCAGCGAGGCGCAGTCGCGCGCGTCCTCGCTCACCCGCGACGTCGTGGATGCTCTACGGGCCCAAGGCATGACCGTGCGCGACGTAGCCGCCGTCATCGGCGTCACCCCGCAGCGGGTCAGCGCCCTCGCCAACACCTGAAGCCAAGAAACCGAAAGGAACGTATCATGACAGCGATAGAATCCCTACCCGCATACAGGGAAGCCGAGGTCGCGGCGAAACGCCGTGGAGAGAATCTTGGCTCCCTCATCGACGCGTTCCTGGCCGGCTACGCCAGGGGCGCCTCGACGAACAGCCTCGCCGCGACACCGCAGCCCGGAGACACCGTGCTGCGCGACGAAGCGGACTGGCGCATGCTGCGCGACGAGATGCACGGGGAAAAGCTATGAGTCTGACCATCGCCTTCTCATCCGAAGCCAAGCGCGATCTGAAAAGGCTCTACAGGCGTCATCCGAGCTATGCGGACGAACTGCTCGACATGCTCCACGACGAGGTGCGAGTCCAGGGACGCGTGCCCGACGCCTACGACCCTCACATACTGGACAATCCGCGGGCGGCATACAGCGGAGCCCTCGAATTCCACTTCATGGACGACGTTCTCGTGATCTGCTCTCCACCCACGCCGCGCGAGTTCCTGCGCATACTGCATATCTGCACCCATGCCGAGCTTAAAGCCGGGCGATGCTCGGACGAATGGCCTCGTGGCTGACAGCCGATCATCATCCCCATGACGGTCCCCTCACCAATACGAACAGTCTAGGTGTGGGACCGTTCCATGCTTGACAACTTGCCCCACGATCTCTTCCGTTCCTTTCATACTCCGTATTGAAATTGGTTCATTGTAGCTGTAAAAACCATGGTAGCGCCCGCGATAATGCCCATAAAGGCTCTTCCCCTTCAATCATGAAGGATTCTATCTTCCATCATCCCGATCCCACTCTTCCAGCAGGTAATAATTACGGACAAGTGTTTCTTGGTCCAGATTATCCATTTCTCTTGTAGCGCCATCAAGCTCATCGTATAGAGAGCCCAGATAGCGGTCCCCGCGTTTGATGGCGTCGACGAGGTCGTTGATGGCTTCGGCGGTGATTTCGGGAATCGGGAATGGCCAGTCTTTCGGCCTGCGAATGAATGGTATTTGTTCCATATGGGGCTTCTTTCCGGTGTAGCTGCTTGATATCGTCTCAATCATATTCATGTGGTGACGTGTAATCCTCCAGTTGTTGCAGGAACCACTGTCTTTCCTCCAGCTTCCGCTGGAGGTCTGCGATATCCCGCTTCTCCTTTTCGACCTCCTCCGACGTCCGGTCTATGATGTCACGCACCGTAAGCGTCTTGTCATGGGAAGCGGATACCGAATCGGCCCGTTCCAACGACGGAAGTGCGGCATCGTTCCCGGAGATCAACGCCCGGTCGACCGAATCATCGGAGGAAACGTGCTCGGCGGTCCAAATGAAACCGCAGAACACCCTTGTGACGATCGACGCAATTACGAGCTTGGGGCGTGCCCTCGATCGTCCCGTCTCCCTACACCAGTCGGCGGCGTCTCTGACACTGTCGAACTCACGGTCGGGCAGTCCGCCGCCTTTTCTTTTCACGATGCAGGCTTTATTGTTGGCTCTAACGTGATCAATCATGATGTCTCCCCTATGATCCCTAAGCGAGTGGCCCACGGCGGATCCCATTCGCACCGGTAGACGTGGATTCGACGACCAGCGGGCAGGCTATCTCCATCACGTAGAAGACCGCGCAGAATCCCAGGAATGCGAATACAGCGGGAATCCACTGGCCGAGACGCGCCAGTATCACCGCCAACGGCAGTAGTCCAAGAAGCAGAAAGCCCTGCCACACGCCTTCCGGACTCCGAACCTCCGGGAAAACCCGCACGATGAGAGCCGCTGCGGGAAGGATGGCGAGGGATCCACCCGCGCACACCCTGAGTGCCATGGTGGGAATCTTGATGTCGAGGAAACGGAACGAGCCGAAAATGAGCCAATTGAATAATCCGTATGCAAAATCAAAAAGGCAGAAGCAGAACGGGATGACCTCACTGGTGTAGGCGAGGATTTCACCTGCGGCAATGTCCGAAAGGACGTTCCAGTGTTTCGCCAAGCGGCAGAAGAGCAGTGGTACGACGACGCCCATCAGACAGCCACAGCAGAGTCCTATCAAATCCTTCATCATTCATCCCTTCCGGTGGTCTTCAATGCCTTGCCGTTCGCCTTGTATAGGCCAACCTTGCTGCCTTTGATGCGGATCCCATTCGCACCGGTGGACATGGATTCGACGACGATGCGGCCTCCGAGTGCGTTGACGACCTTGACGATGGTGCGGAAGCTCGGATTACCTTCCCTGTTGAGGCTTTTGTAGAGGCTTTCGCGGCCGACGCCGGCCTCTTTGGCGATTTGTCCCATGCCGCGCGCCTTGGCTATGTCTCCTATGGCCGCCTGCATAAGAGATGGATCGCCGGTTTCCGCCGCAGCGTTGAGATACGCAATGGCGTCCTCCTCACTTTCAATGTATTCGCTGGCATCGAATTCGCTGATGTTTACCATTGTCCCTCCCTGACTAGTGATGCGAGCATCTCCTGTGCCTCCTTTATGGACTGTCCTGCCCGGTTTTGTCTCCACCGGCGAGCAGGAGCATGATCCGGTCGCCTTTCTGGGCGAAGTAGACGCGGTAGCCGGGACCGAAGAAGAAATGCAGTTCATTGATGCCCTTACCTCATACCAATCATTGTATCCTATAAGATACAGCAATACAAATGCTGTCCTTAAAACCAGCAGCACTCTGCAATGTGTTTTGGGTTATGGCCTCTATCGTATTAGACGAAAAAACAGGGCCGATTTGGATTTCTCGACCCTGTCTTCTTTTCGGTTTTTGGACGATGTCACTCGCCCGGCTGGTTTTGCCCGGACTGTGCCGGAGCCTGAGTCTGCTGCTCGGCTTGCGTCTGCTGGTTGGCGAGCATCTGCTGCTGGATGAGCACGCTGTTGGCCTGTGCGGTGTACTGCTTCTCGGCCATGTGCATGCTTTCCTCATGACGCAACTGGTCGGCGTCCGTGAACACGCGGGTCTGGATCTCCTGGGCGAGACTCATGAGCTTGTCCTTCTCGAGGATGCTCACGGTGATGGCGTTCGCCCCGCCGGACGGATCATGGAAGGTCAGGGTGGCGCTCATCACGTTCGCGAAGTTCGCGACGGCGACAAGCAGGCACACGATGGCGACCAGGGCGTTGGAGTCAAACATGCCGAAGCCGACGAACAGGAAGATCAAACCCCAGACGAGGCTGCCAAGGTTGAATCTCGTGTTCGTATCGACGCTGGCGATGTTGCGCAGCGGGATGGTCTTGGTGGCCGCGCCCAACGGGATCAGCCCGAACAGGGTGTTCGGCGCCTTGTACTGCACGCGCGTGCTGGATGCGGCGATCGAGGTTTTGAGCCAGAAGATGATCACGCTCGGACTGAAACGGTCTCCGACGATGTTCTTCTCGCCGGGCGCGTAAGTGAATTCGGTCATGGTCTGTGCGGTTTCGGCCATGTTCTTCTCCTTTGCTTTTCATTGTGTTTTTCTGCCCCTCTCTCTTTCTCCCGTATGGGCGTCGGAGAGAGGGAACGGTCTGGTTGGTTCCGCCGTGCGAACCTATTGGCGGATGATGGCGGCGGATCTGAGTTTCTCGAAGTCCCGCCGGCTCACGTGTCGTTTCGCCCGGGTCCAGAATTCTCTGAGCTCCCTGCCATCGGATGCCTTACGTCGGTTTCCGCTTGTTTCGTTTGTTCTCATGGTTCAAGTCCTGGATTGTCCGGTCCGTTCGCCGCCGCGTCCTGGTCGATGGCCGGGTCCGGCAGCGGAACATTCGATTGGATGCTTGGGAATTCCAGAAGTTCCCGCTTCGGAACGGGAGTCTCCTCCGAATCGACGCCGAGCCGGTAGATTCGTTCGAATCTCTTGCCCAGATAGGTGCCGTCCGTCGTTTCCTCCAAAACGGTGCAGTGCAGTAGGTCCGGGAGGAACACCTCGCTTTCGTTGGACACGTCTCCCCTGCTGCCGACCATCGGCACTCCCTGGGAGGCGCCCTCGATTACGAGGAGGATTCCCCCGCCCCCGAGCCAATGCGGGGTGGTGACCGTCGTGGACAAGCCCGGTCCCATGGTCACCCGGTCTCCCACGTTGAAATCCATCAGGGCGAGATAGTCGTTCGTTTCCGGGGTGTCATGGCCCTTGCAGCTTCCCGTGGCGAGCGTGCGCAATAGTCTCAACCGTGGGTCGAGCTGTCGGACCTGATGCTGCCGGTATGCCTCCTCGGCGGCTTTCCTGCCCCATGGGGTGGGTGGCAGCATGCCTTTGGGATTGTCTTGCGGAACGAGACGCATGTACGACATCCCATCGGTCACTCCGGCTTGTTTCCTGACGTTTTCCCTGTACTCCGGATCGGTGTCCAGGGATTGTTCGACCAGGTCGAGGACCAGTTCCAGGGAGTTGGTGGAGGTTGCTTTGTCGGCGATGATGTTGACGTCCTCGAACAGTCGTTCCGTGAGATGGTTCAGATCGTATCTGTCACGCGACATCGACGTTTGCTCGTCTTCGATCTCCGTATGCAGCCGGTTATGCCTGCGCATCTTCATGAAGGACCATGGATGTTCCGGCGTCTCCGACCGCATTTCCTCTTCCAGGTCCTTGATCGTCCGGTCTTGTTCGGCCAGACGGTCGGATAAGTCTTTGATGGTTTCTATCCGTGATCGGATTTCCTCGGCTTCGGCCATTTTGGATGGAAATACCTTTCTGTTCGTTCCATCCGGTTCACGTGCGGGCATGCCGATATCGGAGAAGGACCGGAAAGGATTGGTTCCCTTTCCGGTCCTTCTTCTCTGGATGCCGTCCGGGCGGACGTCACATGCACAGTCCCGACATGCCTGTGCCACCGTTGCACGGATCGACGCATGGATCGGGCATCGGAACGTCGGTCGTCTCCACTGTCGCGGGGAAAGTGGCCGGACCGGATGGGCCGGATTCCGCGGCTACGTGCGAGGTCTGGGGTTCCTTCGGCCCGTCGGAGTGGAACGAGGCCTCGGCGAGATCGGCCTGCCCGTCCTCTCCGGCCGACGTCGTGTCCTGGCCGTGTTTGATTTCCAGGTTCATTTTTGCGATCTGGTCGGTGAGGTCGTCGTACTCCTTCTGGCCTTCCCATGGCTGGTTCAACGCGTTCCACGCGCTTTCCAGGCTGGCTTTCGCATTGCCGAGTTTGACGCCGAGGCTTTGCGCGGTGTTGGTGTTGTTGGAGATGATCCGGTCGAGCTGTCTGATGACGCTGTCGGCGCTGTTGTTGATGTCCGGCGCGCTGGTGCTGGCCCAATGCTCATGCTCGCCTTTCAATCCCACGAACGGGCGGAACACGTTGAGTCCGTTGACGGCCATGTTCCGTGATGCGACCATGACGGTCAGACCGCAGTATTCGCCCACTTCCCGCGTTTCGCCGCGGTCGAGCCCGCGCGCGATGCCGACGAGGTCGTGGATGGCCTGTCTGCGGTCCGCGATCGGGCCGTCGCCGAGATCGAGGCCGCATATTCCCCGGGTGAGATGCCGGCCGCGGATCTCGACGGCTTCGCGGAATTTCGGCTCGTCGTCCAACGCCTCGTCGTGGAGTCTTTCGAGATTGTCCACGGTCGGCTGCAGTTGCATGTCGATCTTGAACCGGATCGATCTCTGCTGGTCCGCGTGGGCGCGTTTGAGCAGCTTCATCTGGGTGAGCTGGTTCTCGAGTTCCATACGTTTGGCGATGTTCGGGTCTCCTGTGGCGATGGCCTTCATGTCTGCGAGGCTGAGCACCGTGGCGTCCACGTCGGACGCTTCGCGTGACGGCGAGCCGGAGCTCATGATCTGGCTGATGAACCGCGCCTTGCGCTCGACCGTCTGGAACATGTAGCTGTCGAACGTGCCGACGGTGACGTACCGGTAGTCCTGCACGTTGTCGAACATGTTGCCCTGCCTGCGGACACGGCCCTGGCGTTGTTCGAGTTCGGCGGGTTTCCAAGGGCAGTCAAGGTCGTGGATGGCGAAGAGCCTGTCCTGCACGTTCGTACCGGTGCCCAGGGTGCCGGTCGAACCGATGAGCACGCGCACCTCGCCTTTGCGGACTTTTTCGAACAGGGCCTGTTTCTTCTGTGGATCCTTTTCCTGCGCGGCGAACATGATCTCGTCTTCCGGAATTCCCAGGTCGACGAGCCGTCGTTTCAGATCGGATTGGATGTTCCACTTTCCGGACGCCGTGGTCGACGAGTCGCAGAACACGAGCTGTGTGGCCTTCTCCTCGGCATGCTCCCGCCAGATCTCGTGGATCTTCTCGGCGCAGACCTGCACCTTGCCGCCTTCCATGGGCTGGATGTCCGGATCGGACACGTCGAGCAGTTTCGGATCGAGACTGACCTTCCTGCCGTCGTTCGTGATGTTGAGCATGTTGTCGTCCGACGGGTCCACGGCTCCGTCGCGCACCAGTTCGGCCCGTTCCACCAGCGCGTCGACGGCCTGTTTCTGCGCTTCGGTGGCTTCGACCGCGACGGACACCACCTCGCAGTCCGGCACGTCGAGGTCGAGCTGGTCGGCGGTCAGCAGGTCCGCGTAGTCGTGGAACGTGCTCATCAGCTCGGGAAGGTTATGGAATTTCGCGAACCGTTGCTTGATCTGGTATCCGCTGCCTTCCGGCTTGACTTCGACGCTTTCGACGATGCTGCCGTACGTGTTGGCCCAGCTGGTGAACGCCTCCACGCCCTGCGCCCTGAGCAGGTCGGGAGCGAGGTAGCGTTGCATGTTGTACAACTCGGCCATGGAATTGGATACCGGCGTGCCGGTCGCGAACACGATGTTGCTTCCATGTCCTGCCTCGCGCAGGTACTCGCACTTGTCGAACAGGTCCTCGCATTTCTGCGCGGCCGCGACGTCCACGCCGGGCACGCTGATCGTGGTGGCGATGGCGAGGTTCTTGTATTGGTGGGCTTCGTCGACGAACAGCATGTCCACGCCGAGGTCCTCGAAGTCGATCCACTCCTTGCTTTCCCCGCTGTCGCGCAGCGCCTGGAGTTTGCCGTCGACGCGCATGCGGTCCTTCTCGGCCTGTTTGACGGTTTTGCCGAGGTTCTTCTCCATTTTGCCGATCTCGTCCTTCAGCTTCTTCGCGGAGAAGTCGTTGCCGTCCGACTTCGCGGTCTCGATGCTGTCGAGCATCTCCGCCTTACGCTGTTCGAAATACTTCTCACGGCGTTCGGGACTGACGTGCATGCGTTGGAACGTGTCCTGCCGGACGATGACCGCGTCCCAGTCGCCGGCGGCGACTTTGGCCCAGAAGCGTGCCGCGCCCTTGCCGGTGCCGTCGGCCTCCGTCATGGACAGGATGTTCGCGTCCGGGTAGAGCGTCAGATAGTCCTTCGCCCATTGTTCGGTCAGATGGTTCGGGACGACGATCATCGGCTTGGTGGCCCGGCCGAGGCGTTTCGCCTCGTGGCAGGCGGCCACGCCGGTGAAGGTCTTGCCCGCTCCCACGACGTGCGCGACGAGTGTGCCCTCCTCGGATTGCAGGATCCTCGCGACGGCCTTGCGCTGGTGAGGATACAGGTCGATGTCGGCGCTGATGCCGGGGAATGTGAGATAGGAGCCGTCGTATTCGCGCGGGTGGATGCGGTTGAACCGTTCGTTGTACACGTTCTCCAGCATGCGGGTGCGGTCCGGGTCGGTCCACACCCATTCGGCGAACGCCTGTTCGACGGTGTGGCGCTTCTGGTACAGCAGCGCGGTGGCCTGCGGGTCGCGGATCCTTCTCTTCCCGGTCGGGTCGTTCGGGTCGGGTTTGGTGAGGTTGCTGGTGGTCGCGTTGAGCGCTCCGGACACGACCTCGAACGGGTTGCGTCCCGCTCCGGTGCCCAGACCGTATTTCCGGATGGTTTCCTCGTCGAGTTTCGATCCGAGCGACGCGTTGACCTGCCAGTTGCCGGTCGTCTCGTCATGGCTGACCGTGAGGCTGCGCAGGCCGCCGTCGGTGATGTTGGGTTGGGTGTCAAGCCCGAACGTGTCGACCATGAAGTCGCGGATCACTCCGGTCGGGATCCACGCGGAGCCGAGTTTCGCGGTGATGTCGTCATGGGTGAGGCGGGCGGGCAGCGATCGTGCGAGTCGTTCGCGCAGGGATTGCAGGCTCTTCACACGGTCCATGTCGGCCGGTTCGGCCGGATGGGAGTCCATCCATGCGTTCCGGCGGCTTCTCCACTGTTCCAGGCCTTCCATGCTGGCCATCTCGTCCAATGGTTTGAACGTCTTCTGGTCCCATGAATTGTAGCGTCCGTATTGTTTCTCGATGGTCGGATGGTTCAACCGGTCCACATCCATCGCGTACAGGTATTCGCAGGTTTCCGGATGTGCGCGCAGTTCCTTGGCCAAGGCGAGGAAATCGCACTTGGTTTCCTTGTAGTAGCCGTGGTCCTCCACCTCCCACAGGCTTGGATCGGTGATTTTTCTCAACGCGTCGCATGCCGGACCTCGTTTGAAGCTGCCGGCGTTGAGGATCGTGGCGATGACCTTGTCGTCGATGACCTCGGGATCGGCCGAAACGGCCTTGTACAGCATGCGCATGGCACTGTTGGACGCTCCTTCGTCATCGCTTGACCAGCCGTTGTCGAAGACCGTGTCGAACAGGTCGTTGCCCGTGGGTTGTTGCGCGTTCCAGTTTTTGCCGAGCAGGTTCACTCCGGGCTTGCAGCCATCCAGGAACATGGCGGCGAAGGCCCTCTGCTGGCCGTGTCCGTGTTCTTTGAGCACGTTGGAGAACCAGGGGGCTTCAACCACGGACTTGTTCGCGTGGATCGGGTCGGTGGCGCTCTGCCATGCCCCGGTTTGGGTGAGTTCCGTCCGGCATCGTTCGACGGACACGGGCGGTGCCACGTCCTCGAGCCCGTTGTCGGCGAGCCATTCCCTCACGCGCGCATGTTCGGGCTGGTCGACCAGGTCCCGGAGCAGTCCGTCGACGTGGTCGAGTTTTCCTCCCACGTCGCCGGACAGGTATTCGTCCGCGGGCAACGGCATCCCGGTGTCCGGATCCATAACGATGAGGTCGCCGAGTTTTTCAATGGTTTCGATGTCGTCCCGGGTGTTGAGCAGTCGTCCGATGAGGTCGAGATCCACATGTCCCACACGGTCGAGGCTGACGGCCATCGCGTCGACGGGTTCATCCACGTGTTCGGGCATCGGAGGCACCGGCGTGACGACCCTCTTGGAAAGCATGTCTCCTTTGGCTTCGAACCCGTTGGGGCCGATCTTCTCCAAACTGTAGAGCTGGTTGAGGCTCGGATCGGAGTTGTTCGGGTCGAACACGCGCAGGTTCTCTTTGGAATTGAGCCTGCCGTAGGATGCGACGAACCGGTCGTACTCCCCATCGAGGTCCCTGATGCCTTGGGCGACCGCGTCGTCCGCGGCGTTCGGGTCGCGTTCGATAGCGAGCAGGCGTTCCGTCCGGTCGCGCAGGCGCAGCATGGCGGCCATGCGCTCGTCCCCTCCCTTGGCGACGCGGGAGTGGACTGGGACGAGCTGGCCGTTCATGTCGCCGTACCAGATGTGGTTGTTGGCGTCGATCGTGTAGCGCATGGCCGTCCGCTGGGTCTTGTCAGGCGCGACGATCGGCTCGTTGGCGCGTTCACCGAGTCCGTCGTGCAGGTCGATGCCATGTTCTTCGAGCTGGCCGGCGAGTATGCGTTCGACCTGTCCGCCCAATTGGGCGATGTCGCTGGTTCCGGTGACGTCGATCTGCGGGCCGAACGGTCCCGAGCCGATGGTCATGGTTCCCGCGACGTATTCGGGATGGTCGACGAACAGTCTGTTGGCGTTGACTCCGTCGCGGAATTCGGTGGTGTTCTCCCATTCGGCGTCCGCGTCGGCCAGCGGCTCGTCGCGTTTGCGCAGGATCAGGATGTCGGAGACCACTTCGGTGCCGGCCTGTCTGCCGAACGTCTCCCTGGGCAGACGGCATGCGGCTACGAGTTCGGCTTTGCGGGCAAGTTCGCGGCGCATGTTCGACGTGTTCTTGTCGAGCGTGTACCGGCTGGTGAGCACGGCGACGAGGCCGCCGGGGCGGACCGTGTCGAGACTGTGCCGGATGAACCAGTCGTGGATGACGGTGCCGTCGATCCTGATCGCGTCGCTGTATGGCACGTTGCCTATCGCGAGGTCGAACGCGTCCGTGGGCAGGCCGGTCCGTTCCATCCTGTTGTTGATGATGTCGTCGTCCGGGCACAGGTAACGTGCGATGCCGGCGCTGATCGGGTCGGCTTCGATGCCGGTGAACGCGTAGGAGGATCCGGCCGGGGTGGATCGGATGAAGTTGCCGGTTCCGCAGCCCGGCTCCAGCACCATGTCCGGGTGCTTCGGATCCCTGCCGAAACCGGCCTTGTCGAGCGCCTGCCACATCGCGTCCGCGACGGGCCTTGGCGTGTAGAAGGCCGTGAGCGTGCTGCTGCGCGCGTCCGCGTATTCGGAGTCGGTGAGCAGTTCGCGCAGACGCGTGTTGATCCCGCTCCATGCCGGATCGGCTCCATCCTCCTCGAACGCCTTCTGGGCGCCGCCCCATCCCGCGTACGCGGCGAGGGCGCGGATGTCGTCGTCGGTGGGTTCGCGGCCGCTGTCGTCGAGGTCGCGCAGCACCTCGATGGCATGCACGTTCGCGCGCGCACGTTCGAGACTGGATCCCGTGGCCTGCAGGTCCGGGTCGAGCAGACCGCGCTCGATGTGGGTCAGAGGGCTTCGATCACGTTCCTGATGGCGATCTCCTCGGCCTGATGCTCCGCCATCTTGAGTCCCTTGAACCACGGATCCCAGTTGCCCGGCTGCTTGAGATGCTGGTGTGTCCTGTCCCAATGGTTGACGTACTCGGTGATCGTCCGTCCGTAGTCCTTCTGGACCTGGTCCATGTAGGCGTCCAGCGCCGGCATCCCTTGCCTCTTGAGTTCCCTGAGTTGTTCCGGCAGATGCTCCGCCATGAACAGGTACCTCATCTTCTTGATCCCCTGGTACGGGCAGTATTTGACCGTCATTTCGGGTCGTCTCCTTTCTCGCATCGTTTTCTTCCGTTTCGTGGGAAGAGCCCGAATTAGACACTATGTCTAATTTCGTTTGGCTATTATTCTCCTCCTGGTTTCGAGGGGAGTCAAGTTCGCCCGGCATGTCATCGAGGTCGAAGGCCAGCTGCTCCGCCTCGATGGTGGCCGCGACCGTCGGCCGGGTCGGCTCATCCGTATCCGTGGACTTCGCAGCTTCCTCCGGCGTCGGTTCGTCCGCACCGTCGGAAACACCCTTTCCTTCCTTGGCGTCGGGTTCCGTTGCGATGTCCGTTTCGGCCGCGTATCCATGCTCGCGCTCGGCGGCCGTCCCGTCCTCCGTCGTTTCCGCCGTATCGGATTCCCTTCCGGCTCCGGCCGACGCCGCCAAAGCTTCTGTGTCCATCTCGTCGCGTGCTATCCGGTCGAGTTCCTCGTCGGAGAAGTGTTCGCGAACCTCCTGGCGAGTGCCGCCCTCCTGCATGATGACCTCCGCTGCGAGCTCGCGCTCCGGTGAGCCGAAATCCACGTTGGGCTCAATGTCGCCGGAGGTCTCCTCCGTTTCGGTCTTGGCATGGGCGCCGTACGTGGATCCGGATCCGGCGGTTGTGTCCTTCGGGCTGTCCTCCAGGGTTTCCGCGGTTGCGGAATCGTCGTTGGATTCCAGGTATGCCGCAAGTCCGTCGATGTCGTAGCGTCTGTTTCCGGCGATGAGGTCGTAGACCTGCCCGGCGATCTGGTCGACTGCGTCGGGGCCGCTGATGGCTTCCGTGAGACCGTCGGACTCTCTGCCCGCCATGGACGTGAGCGCCGTGGCGACGGCGGCGCGCAGACGGCCTTCGTCCAGCACGGTCTTCTTATTGTTGCCGGGGTTCGTTATCAGAGCGTTCGTCGCAGAGTCCGCGGCGACGATGTCGCTCACGGCGTTGACGGCGCGGGCCTTCGCGACGGGATCGTCCTCTCCGATCCGGATGCGGTTCAGACGCTCGACGGTTTCCTCCATGTCGTAGCCTGTGATGTCCGGAGCGTCGGAGTCCGTGGACGTCGCCGGCGTCTCCCCCATCTTGTCCGTTTCGACGGTCTCGGTGTCATCGCCTTTCGTTTGGATGTTCGCGATCCTGCGGTACACGGTCTGGGCGAATCGTCCGTCCGTCACGTATCCATCTTCGGCCATGCGCGCCATGTCGGGATTCTCGTGCGAGACGACGTCGATCTCATCGTCGATCAGCTGTCCCAGTCCGGCTTCCGCAGCATCCTCCTCCGACGTCGTCTCCTTCATGATGGTCCGGACGTTCGGATTGTCGGCGAGACGGTCGGACACCCGGGTGATGAGTTCCAACATCGATTGGAACTCGTCCGGCGTCCACAGGGTCTCGGTCGTTCCGGTGACGGCGCGGCCGGACGTGTCGAACCGGCGTCCATCGTGGACCATGTCGTAGATGAGGTCCGCAAGCCGGTCGTCGTCCATGAGATGTTCGATTCGCGGCTGGTCTCCGATGGCGTCCTTGAGACCTGTTTCGAAATCATGGCTGCCGATGGCGATGAACCTGTCGGCCTCGCGGATGACGGCTCTCAGACGCGGGTTGGAGGCCATGCGGCCGGCGATGGCGTTCACCGTGGCGAACGATTCGCCATCGCCGCCGAGCATGTCCTCGATGTCGTGGCGCATGCGCGCGCTTTTCGTGCCGAGCAGGGTCGGATTGAGGCTCTTGCGGTGCAGCCACGCGTCGTAGATGTCCGAATATTCGCAGTCGAGGCGACTGGACAGTTCCTCGAACACGCGCCCGCGTACGATGGAGTCCGTCGCGCCGGTGGTTGCGTAGAAGTCATGGCCGTCGCCCATGGGGAACGATTCGACGGCCTCGCGGAACGTGGTCTGCGGGTCGATGCTTTCACCTTCCGGGTCATCCGGGAATTCGTGAACGTACCAGTCGCGGATGCCTGCGTTGAGGCCATCCACCCCGTTCCAGTCGAAAGGTTCCGCCACCGCGTCCGTGTCCGTGGCCGTGTCGGATATTTCCGGCTCTTCGGTTCCGACTGCGGTGGCGTCGTGTCGTTCCGTCCGGTCGGTGGCGGCCATGATCTCGTCGGCGTCCACCTGGTGGCTTCCGTCGTTCGTGACCATGGTGACGGGCAGCACGTCCAACAGTCTGCTGATGTTCCCTCGACGCCGTTCCCGCTCATCATCGGACGGGCTGGTCTGCGCCACCATGGTCTTTTCGGCGTCGGAGAGGATGTCCGAAACCTGTTGCGCCGCGTCATCGTCCAGGAGGTTCACGGCTCCTTCCGGCATGCCATGCCCCGGCGACAGCGAAGCGAACACGATCTGCGGCCCACGGCTTTCCACGGGTTCGGGTTTCTTCTCGGTGACCACCGCGGCGGCGGGCGTAGAGGATGCCGTGCCGAAGGAGTCCCAGGAGTCCGGGCTGTCGAAGATGCCCTCCCTCATCTGTACGAGTTCCTTCACCGTGACCTTGGGACCTTCGTGGACCAGACCCTCGTCGTCGAACCAGTCGAGCCGGTAGGACATGGGCGCGCCGTTTCCGACGCGGTCGGTGACCTTGTATCCGGCGAACTGGCTCGCGCCGTTCTCGTTGGCCCCCGCGTCCGGGTCGTGCGTGTCGATGTATCCGATGATCGCGTTCTCGAACGCGGCGTACTGGCCGGACAACGCGGCGTTGAGGGCGTCTTCGATCCCGCCGTCCGCCGGTGTCTTCATCTCCCGTTCGGTTTGATCGATCCATTCCGTGGTGAACCATTCGGGACGGTCTTCCGGCCTGATGGTCCCGTCGATCTCGCGGAGTTTCGCGATCTGCGCGTCCACGCTGCCGGCCCATAGGTATTTCTCCGCGTGGGATGGTCCGAGGAAGTAGTCGACGTCGTCCTTGAGTCGTCCGAGCAGCCGCAGGTTGAATCCGTATGTTCCGTCGGTTCCAGGAGACGCCGTCGACGTCTGGTCCTCGTCGGCTCCGGACGACATGTCTTTGTCTTTCCCGAGGCGTTCGCCGAGGATGGCTTTGGCCTGGTCGTTACCCTCCGACTGGACTATGAGGGCGAGCATGTTCGGACTGATCTCGTCGACGTATTCCGTCGCCGCCGTGTCGATGAGCGTGCGCCAGTTCTCGTCATCGTCGTCGGGCATGCTGAGGATCATTCCCACGGGGGCGTGCTCCAGCATGGTCCGTGCGGCCTGCCGGACGACTTCCTGCCGGGACTGGTCGAGACTGTATCTGCGGTTCATCGGATTGGTGTATGCCGTGAGGAGGCCGGGTGAGGTGATGACGCGCCTGATGGCTTTGATTTCGCCATCCATGTCGAATTCGCCTGTGCCGATCAGTGCGGAGACCACGTCCGGGTGGTTCTCCGTTTCGATCATTTCGGACAGTCGCGCCCGGTCGAGTCTGCCGGATTCGACGGCGTTCTTCCTGGATGGCCACCAGTCGCGGCCGCTGAGACGGTGGAGCAGCCTGTCCGAGGCTTTCGGCAGCATGCCTGCCGCCAGTCGGCTGTCAGTCTGGTTCCAGCAGCACAGGTCTATGGTGTTCTGGCTGAGTTTGCCTGATTCGACGAGCATCTGCAGCAGTCTCGTGTTGCTTTCGGTGCGGGCCATGTCCTCGAGCAGGCGGGCCGGCGTGCCCTTGTAACGGATGACGGCTTGACGGAGTTCCGGCAGACCGCTTGCCGCGAGGGTTTCCAGATCGTCCTCGTCGAGGCTGGAAAGGTCCGCGTCGTGGGTCATTTCCACGAGTTCGTCCAACGCGTTGTAGTCGCGGTCCCGCCATTGCGGGTCGAGCAGATGCCGTGCGATCTGCCGCGGGGTGGAATGCTCGCGCGCCCAACGCAGGTCGGCCCAATCGTCGGAACGGTAGAGTTCTTCGGCCTGCCGGCTGGTGTTTTCGTCGATCATTGTGGTTGTTGTTCCTTCCATTGGACTCACCTCATGCCTTCCAACGTGGGGCATGGCTTGCCGTCCGTCGCGCCGGCCGATGCCGGATTCGGATACGGGAGCATGTCGGAGAGTTGTTTCGGTTTTTTGTTGCTTCCCATGTACGGTTCGTCCGGCAGGCTGTCGCCGTCGAACGCGCGCGCCCAGGGGTTCAGCGATGCGGGTGGACGCCACTCGTCCGTCGCCGAAGATTCGGGTTCGGTTTCCCTTCTTCGTGTTGGAATGGTTCTCGCCATGTCGGGAGTGTCCCGTTCCTCGTCCGTTCCGTTTCCGTCGTCGCGCATGATGTCCGTCTCCTTTCACATTCCGATTCCGGGTCCGGTGGCTGGCATGGCGCCTTGGTCGATGCCTGGATCCGGGTCGGGCAGGGTGTTCGCGTCCGGGAAGACCGAAGCCCAGGGATCCGCGGCCTGTGCCGGTCGGGTCTGGACGGCTTCCGGCATGGTGGTGGAGGGAATGTCCGTCATGGCCGCCCATGGGTCGTCGGCCGCTGTGGTGGAATACCGGTCCTCGATGGCCTGCAATAGGCTTCTGATGGCCGAGAAGCGGTTCGGCTCGTGGCCGATATATTCGGCGATGGGGCCTTCGGCCGGTTCCGTACGGTTCCATTTCTCTCCGGCGAGACGCCATAGCCATCCGCCGTTCGATGCCATGATGCTGCCGAGGACCTGCCCGTCGGGTAGTTCCGCGTCGGTGCGTCTCGGACCGTTCGCCCATGCCGGGCCGGATCGCAGTTCCACGTCGTTGATGGTGAAGTCCTTGCCGTCGATGCTGAGTTTTTTCACGTCTTGCATTGGTTGTTCCTTCGTTGTCTCGTGTTGTGTTTGGAGTTCAGGCATGTAGTCGATGGGATTGAGTTGGAATGAGGAGCACAGTTGCGCGAACGCCTCGAGGGTGACGGCCGAGCCTTTTTTGATGCGGGTGAACATCGCCGGGCTCACTCCCGCCTGTTCGGCCAGCGCGGACCAGGGCACGCCGGTTTTGAGCCGGTACCGGTTGATGTCCTCGCGGAACCGTTCCATATCGATGGATGACATGGCCGTGGTTCTCACATTCCGATTCCGGGGCCCATGCGATCGGCGCCTGCGCTTGGGTCGATGCCGGGATCCGGATCGGGGATCCGCCCATGGTCCGCCATCGGATACGCGTCGATGCCGGTCCACGGGTCCGGCGCTTTCACGAGTGCGGCTGAGGCGTGTTCGTCCATGACGCAGACGCGGTCGACGAGGGTGTCGGGCATGTCGTCCGCGTACGCGCCGACGCTTTCCAGAATCGGTGTCCGGTTGTCCCATACGAGCCGGTCCGCGGTGGTCTGGCCCATGCCGACCCAGTCGCCGTCCTTGTTGACCCTCAGATACCGGTCCTTATCGGGATTCCATCCGCCGTACATGGTCTTCTCCGCGATCTCGCCATCGGTGAGATGCTCTCCGACGGTTTCGCGGGCGGTCGCGGACGGGTAGGCGCGGTAGTATCCGAGGTCGCTTTCCGGGTCCATGTCATGGACGGTGTCGACGATGTCGTGCAGCAGACGGATGTTTTCCGGCGTGCGTTCGATGAGCGCGTCGCCGTCCAGTTCCACGGCTATCTGCGATGCGGCGACGGCGCGGGCCGTGACGGCGTCCGACGGGTCTTCGTCGCGGGTGGTCCAATAGGCGCCGTCGTTGCTGGACCATAAGGCATCAGCCGCGGCATCATGCCAGTATCCGGGGTCGTTCCAGTTCGTGGACCATTCCTTGATCTCGTCGTCGAAGCTGGCCCCGTTCGTCATGGCGATATACCGGTCGTGTTCGATTCCCGGCGGGAGGACCGAGTCGAACTGGTCTTCGGTGACCCAGCGGAATTGGTCGTACCTGTCGGGCTTGTAGCAGTCCTCTCCGAGCTGGTAGCATTCCTCGCCGATTCCGATCGGCTCCTCGATGGCGTTGCTTCGTGCGAAGAGCGATAACCGTTCGGTCGCTTGGTCGCGCCATGCTTCCATCTGTTCCAAGGTCGGGTTTTCCATGTTCGTCTCCTTTTCGATCTCGGCCGAGGTGGCCTTGCTTGATACGCGCGCTTCCCTTGCTTCCGTTTCGGGTCCACGGAAGCCGGTGGATGATTGGTTGACAAGGCACTCCGGGCGGCGTATAATGATGTCAAAGTCAAGGTTTGAGTAGTCCCCAAGCAATTGGAGTTTGGATAGGCGCTCTAACTCTTGGCTTTTTTCTTTGCTTATGTATATGAGCGAACCCGGTTCACATAGCATGTTGAAGTAACGGCCGAAGTTCCGTTTTCCGTAGATGCTCAGGACCATGTTGGTCTCGATTTCATTCAGTTCGTAGTTGCCTCTGCCGTCTGGCTTGATCCCGGCGATAATCGGCAATCCGTCCGGGTCGGTCGCACATAGCACGGCCAGCAGGACGTCCCCTCGTGCGGGACTGTTGGCAAGCATTGCGGGGGACTCGAACAGTTCCGGAAAACGCTTCACCTGTTCTATGGGGAGGCCGTGCCTGTGGGGGTCGTCGTCGATTTTCGGGGCAATCGCCCGGAGCAGGTGCCTTTGCGTATAGAGCATGGGCTTCTGTTCGAATCCAGCATCGAGCAGTATCTGCGGCGTAGTACAGATCTTCAGGGCGTCATGGGAGTTGTATCCACCGCAGGTGGCGAGGTCTATCTCATCTCCAAACCGTACGTATTCCGCGCATTTCATCGCATATTCCGCATAATCCGCGGCTTTATCGTCTCCGACTTTCAAGTGCAACCCACCACGAGGGTCGAGATAGGTGACGCGTTCCTCTTCGGGCATCGCTACCGAGTTTTCGTATTCACGAATGGTGAGTATGGCATTCTTTTTGTCGTTCATGTAAGGGTATGCTCTCGCAGTCATACGAGACTCCTTCCCGTCACATTCCGATTCCGGAACCCATGGGGTTGACGCTGGCGCTTGGGTCTATGCCGGGATCCGGCATGGGAAGCCCGGCATCCGGCCGTTGTTCCGGGCGGACCGGCAGCGGGACGGCCCTCATGCGTTCGATGGCGTCGGCGGTGAGTGATTGGTCGAATTCCTTGGACAGTCCGGGATCGGTGGCGATCTTCGCGAGTGTGGACGCGGTGCCTTGGCCGACGTTCGGATAGGCGGCCTGCAGTTCCTGCGGGGAATACAGTTCGGTCCAGTCGGCCAATTCCCCGTGGCTTTCGAGGAACCGGTCCGTCACCTGTGCCAGACGGTTCGGGTCGACGCCGGACCATCGGCCGACGTCCTGCGGTGGCGTCGTGTATGCCTGTTCCGGTGTGGATGCCGGTGTTTGGGCGGCTGGCGCGAACGAGTTGGCTTCGGCCGGCGCCGTCTGTCGTTCGAGGCCAAGCCCGTTTCTCAGTTCGTCGAGCAGGCTTGGATCATCCTCGATCTTCGCGAGTGTGGACGCGGTGGAGAAGTCGATGCCCGGATATCTCATGCCGAGTTCCCGTTGCGTGTAGAGGATGGTCCAGTCCTGGATCTCCTCATGCCGGTCGAGGATGTTTTCGATGGCGCGCGTGAGAGCGTCGTGGTCCAGGAGGGACAGTTCCGAACGTTGGGTTACGTCGACCATGATGGTTTCCTTTCCGACGGGCCCATCCCGTCTTCCTCCCGTTCACATGCCCCCGGTTTTTTCGCCGCCGATATTTTTTTCGAGGATGAAAAACCGATATCGGTTGGGATGCGTGTGGAAGAGACGCACCATTCGATATTGGGAAGGAATTGAAGTGCGTCTTGTGATCGCTGAGAAACGTTCCGTGGCTTTCGCCATCGCGCAGGCGTTGGATGATGTGAAACAGGGTGATGGGTATGTTTCGGCCGGAGGGGCGCTCATCTCGTGGGCGCAGGGTCATCTGGTGGAATTGTCGGATCCGGAGGAATACGCGGACATGCCCTGGTCCGCGCGCAAATGGACGATGGAGTCCCTTCCCATCGATCCGAAGTCATGGCGTTGGCGCTTGAGCGGCGCGAAGGGCGCGGTGCAACGTTACCGTTCCCTCGTCGAACTGCTTCGTTCCGACAAGGTGACCGAGCTGGTCAACGCGTGCGATCCGGACCGTGAGGGCGAGGCCATATTCCGTCGTATCCTCATGGCCTCGAAGGTCTCCAAACCGTCCCTGCGCCTGTGGGTCGCGTCATTGGACGAGCAGGCGATCCGCGACGCGTGGAACCGGATGCGTCCGGAATCCGATTACGACGGTCTGGCCGACGCGGCGGACGCCAGGGCGAAGGCCGACTGGCTGGTCGGTATGAACGCGTCACGCGCCCATACGCTCGCATGGCATCGCAGCCTGTCGCTCGGACGCGTGCGCACACCAACGTTGACCATGGTCGTGCAACGTGATCTCGCCATCGAATCGCACAAGCCGACGCCGTTCTGGCGTCTCGTAGTGCCGATGGATGGTTGGACGCTCGAAAGCGGGAAGATCGAGGACCAGGCGATGGCGCGCCGCATACTGGCCGACGCGATGGGGCTTCCCGTGGAGATCCTGGAGGTGAAACGGCGCCGCGAGCATGCGAAGCCGCCGACCCTGTTCGACCTGACCGGCTTGCAGAAGGCCATGAGCGACCGGCACGGGCTGACCGCCGAGCAGACGCTGGACTGCCTGCAGCACTTGTACGAGATGAAGGTAGCGACCTATCCGCGCACCGATTCCAAATACGTCACCCATGATGACGTGGACGGGTTGAAGGAACTGCTGCAGCCGAAATACGCGTTGGGTTTCCTGGACCAGAAGCCCGTCGACGCGATCCACGACCTGTATTCCGCCAGCGGGTTCGACCCGATGCGGTGCGTCGCGGACGACAAGGTCCAAGGCCATACCGCGATCCTTCCGACTCGGCGACTCACCTACGACGTGTTCCAGCATGACCTGACGGACATGGAACGCAAGGTCATGACCGTGATCCTGACTCGCATGTGGGCCGCCTGCGCCACGGACCGTGTCCACGACACGGTGAAAGTCGATGCCATGTTGGACGAACGTCATGCCGACGGTTCCACGGAACGGGTCGCGTTGTCCGCGTCGAGCGACGTGACCATCGACGCGGGTTGGACCGCCATCGAGCACACGTCGAAAACGGATGATACGGAGAGGAAACCCATGAACCGGATACCGGACTCCCTCGGAAAGGGACCTCTCCCCCAGTCCGGCTCCCCTTCCCTCGCCGAGGGCATATCCGCGCCACCGAAACCGTTCACGGAGGCCACGCTACTGTCCGCCATGGAGCATGCGAGCCGTTTCGTCGCGGACAGCGATCTGAAAGCCGCCCTGGATGACGACACGAGCCATTCGGGAGGCATCGGCACGCCCGCGACCCGCGCCGGCATCCTCGAAAGCCTGGTCAAAAGCGGCTACCTGCAGCGCAAGGGCAAGCAGATCCGTAGCACTACCGCCGGGCGGATGCTCGTCGGTGTCGCCATCGACGAGTTGAAGGATGTGAAGCTCACCGCGCAATGGGAGCAGAGCCTTGCCGACATCGAACATGGCAGGGGCGACGAGACGGTCTTTCTGAACGAGATCCGCACGGCCTTCGCGGCGATGCCCGGCCGTGTCATGGAGATGACCCAGCGCGACAACCTGCGACAGTTGGCTCGGCAGGCAGGCGAACGTGAGTCGTTCGGACCGTGCCCGCGTTGCGGCAAACCCGTGGTCAAGACCGGGAGCGTCTGGCAGTGTTCGTCGAACAAGAGCGTGAGGGATGATGCCGGTGCCTGGAAGCTCGGCGAGGGTTGCGGCTACAAGATCTTCGCGGAGAAGTTCGGCAAGAAGCTGACCGACAGCATGGTCCGCCGCACGTTGGAGGGCAAACGTCCGAAGGTGTCTGGCCTGAAGTCGAAGGCCGGCAAGACGTTCGACGCGCGCCTGGTACCGGACAGGCAGTACGGCATCGGATTGTCGTTCGACGATCTGAACAGGAAAAGGAAGTAGGTCACCGTATGAGCACTTATTTACCACCTTCTCTTTCGATCACCTGCATAGCCATGGACAATGTGAGAAAGATCCTGAAGGACAGACACCTCAATGTAAATGGATTTCTGACTTTAATCCACGACAGGCATCCCGATTGCGGCCTGCCATACAGCATTTTGCGTAGGCTTGTCTCCCATGAGCGAAAGATGACTATCGATGAGGCGATCCTGATTTGCGACGTCCTTGACGTCCCGTTCACGTCCTTGCTCAGTTTCGCGGGAGAATTTCCTCACGGGCAGCTCAAGGGCATGACGGCGGTGGATATCTACCACGCCATTGAACAGGATGATCAGACCAAAGAAGGGTCAAATAATCACTAGATACTGGGGATATACTCGAATTGTTCGACAGACGATTTCACCTGCCTGGCATGAAAGGACTCTGGTTTGCTGCCTGAAGACGTATATTATGTATCAACCGATGAGGGAACCCCGGCGACTCGCTCCAACGCTTGGGATATTGGCTTTGGTCTGCAGGCCGCGGACGGACTTACCCCGTCAGACTACGCTATAGAACAGTCCAAGGAGCAGATTTCGGGAAAAGCCTCCTATGCCGAAGTCGAGCATCGTCTACGTGAATACCATTCCGCGGATAGTGAAGAGGCGGAGCATTTTGAAGCTGACATCGTATCCACCAGAATCAGTTCCCTCCTCCAGACTGAATCATTCGTCTTCGCTCCCCCGATGCTCAGGCAGATTCATCGTCATCTTTTTGACGGCGTATTCAAAAATGATTGGGTTGGACAGTGGAGGCAGGTCAATCTGACCAAAAAGGAGCCAGTTCTTCAAGGAGATTCAGTTTCTTACGCTCCCTTCCATCTGATTGGAGAGATGCTGGATTATGATTTCGGTCAAGAAAAAGGACGACAGGCCAAGTATCCCCAAATCGGCAGGCATGAAATCGCTTCCTCTGCATTTGGATTCATTTCTGGAGTATGGCAAATTCATCCATTCCGTGAAGGAAACACTCGAACGACTGCTGTATTCGCGATACTGTACCTCAGACAGCTTGGATTCATAATCGGCAATGAGCCTTTCGCGTCCAACGCCCAATATTTCCGAGACGCTCTTGTACTTGACAATACTTTCGACCCCGACTTCAAGGATCCGGCTCCTCTTCGTCGTTTTATGGAAAAGGCTCTTTTCAATTCGTCTATAGAATTGGAAAACCTGCGAGATTCTTATTTTGCCGTCCAAAGTACGCAGAGCGATCCTTTACCAGAGCCCGATCCATCAGTGGATAATGAGACATCTGCCGGCATAGCAACTCACGAACTCAATTAAACTAGGAAGTCAAGCAAAAGCGGACAACATATGGTGGACTGATCTTTTTATGTGTTGTGGATTACACTGCCACAACGCATAAAAAGATCAGTCCATGGTCAACACGAGCGTCGGAACCTCCATGCCAAGTTCCTCCAACCCCCACAGTCTTATCGAGCGGAGTCTTACGCCAAGCTTGCCGAGACCAGAGCCACCGCGTTCTCAATAGTGGTCACGGACGGACAGAATGCACAAGTCGTCGTCCTCAATCATGTATACCAGGCGGTTTGCGGAATCGATGCGGCGGCTCCACGCACCCTGCAGTTCCCATTTGAGCGGCTCTGGCTTGCCGAGGCCAGCGAATGGAGAACGCATCGCATCACGTATCAGCGCGTTGACCCGCTTGAGGGTTTTCTTATCCTGGACCTGCCAATACAGGTAATCGTTCCACGCGTCATCAGTCCAACGCAGCATTATCACTCTCCGACCAGATCATGTGAATCGGTGGAACCTGAGCGTACCTGTGCCATGCCACGGCGGACTTTATCGAACAATCCGGGATTCTGGTAAACGCGCAATGTCTCCATAAGCGAATCGTAATCGTCGGCGCTCATCACCACCACGTTGTCCCTCGGATCCTTGTTGGTGATCAGAAGCATATCCGCGTCATCGTTCACGCGACGTAGATATGACTTCAGATCCTTGCGGAAATTGGTGTACGCGACCGCCGTGACCATGCCATCCTCCTTCAACGACAATTACATGTACAGAAAATGGTACAACAAAAGTCGGAAAGACTCAAGCATGATTCATCTATACTGTTTTATAGAGCTTTATAGAAGCATATAATGTTTTATATATGTTTAGATTGTTTATATTCTAGGGAGTCCCATAAACGACAATCCACCGACCCAATGCTTGGTCGGGGGATGGAAATGAAACCACCCCGCCGGTTTCGGCTCTCCCAAAAGACTTCTTGCTCGCCGTGAAGAACGGGAGAGGTTAGCAATGCCTCAACCGGCACTTCCCTGTTAGCCGATAGCATCGTTCATGTCGAGAAAGCCTTTTTGCAGGAACTGGAAAAGTCCGCACGGCGGTCCCATGGTCCAGATGATGGCGGTGCATCTCGACCGTCCAGAATGCGATGCGGGATACAGTGGCACACTTCTTAGCAAAGACGAGGAAAGTGAGCCAAAAGAACTCCGCATGCCGCAAAATATCAATGCATTATTACTATGCTTCGCGGAACAGTATGAGGTTATGAAAAACGGAATCATCCAGACCGGCAGATTTGGACTCGATGGGAAAGTCTAATGAATCTATTCGCCTATTGGATTGGAGGAACTGCGAACAGTTCTTCCTGATTCGTGTGGATTGGTTTGATTCTTCAATCAGGACTGTTTTTTATGTGTTGCAGCACATATTGCTGCAACATATAAAAAGGTTATTCCATGGTTAGCTTGAGCGTTGGAACCTTCTCCGAGTTCCTCCAACCCCACAGCCTCTTCGAGCGGGACCGTTCCTCCGCTTACCCGGTAACGAGCAGCGGCTTGCGTTGTAGCATGTTCTGGATGAGCGTGCCCATGTCCGCGACCGGCAGGTAACGGGCGATGATGGTCCAGATGATGGCGACTTCGATCAGACCGAGGATGACGGTCACCGTTCCCCAGACGAGTTGCATCCAGAGTCTCGGCCCGGTAGCCGCGCGGCCGGTCACGCCGGCGATCACCGTGAGGATGATGAGCGCCGGCACCAGTATTGTGATGTCCCAGCCATCGAACCATCGGCTTACTGAGACAAGCCATTCTGCGATGGCTTTGAGGAATCCTGGAATGGTGTATGCCATGTCGTTGTCCTTTCTTGACCGGTTTCCAATGCCGTCTGTTCCACGTGCGGCTGGGCCTGTATCGGCTGGTATGCCTGCATGCGTTGCGTTTTCGTGGTCTTGACCGTGGTGAAGGTGTGGTTGATGCGTCCGTTGAGGTTGGCCCAATGCTGTTCCTGTCTGCCGCTTTCCGCAGGAGGCCTCTCCCCTAGCGGATTGTCGGCGTCCTCCACACTCCACATGGCGCGGTAGACGACGACGTCGCGCAGGAGACGCTTGTCGGAGTCCCCGGCCGCGGCGAGTACCTGGCCGACCCATGCCTGCTTGGTTCGGCGCGCTTCCTGTTCGAGGCTGTCGATCCTGGTTTCGATGATCCGTTCGTTCTGTCGCACCAGGTCGAGGGCCGCGTCATGCTTGTGGGAGCGGATTGGCGGCAGGATGCCACCCACCCAATCGTCGTGCACGCTGCCGTTGACCCGGTCCAACAGGTTGGCGTTCAATCGTCCCGCTATGGTCGCCGCCCAGTCGGGTTCCACGGGCCGGTTTTTCTTTTTCAGGTCCGGATCGTCGTTGATGATCCCGCGTGCGGTTTTGCGCAACGCTTCCCATTCGGGGAACATGGACTGGTCGATATCGTCCCGGGCCTGTATATGCGCGTCGAGCATGGCCTTGACCGCCGGCGTGTACCGCTCGTCCATGCTGAACCGGCTGCGGCCGGGGTCCAGGGATGGTTCCTCATGATATGGGATGCCGGTCTCGTCCATCATGTGCCGGACTGTTTCGATCATGTCGGATGGCGCGTCCATGTCGAGCGTGAACGTGCCGCCTGTTTCCGTGCCGGCCGCGGGCATCATGCCGCGTGCCGCGTGGATGGCGGCATGTTCGGCCTTCTCCGCCGTGAGCCTGCGTGGCTTCTTCTCAAGGCTTTGTCTGATGATGGCGGTGGCACGTTTCGGGTCGGTCATGTAGGCGCGGGACCAGACTCCACGGAGCCATTCGAAGCTTGGACTGCGTTTGATCTTGTCCACGGTCCTCGCGTCGTGCGTCTTGCCGAGCATGGCGAGCAGGTGGGGGCCGGCGATGAGTCCGGCCGCGTAATCGTGTTCGCGGAGCAGTCGTTTCAGATCGTACCGGTCCTTGTATTCCTGTTCCATGGTTTCGGTCGCGGTCATGGTCTCCGTGTGGGTCAATAGCGAGTCGAGCATACGGCTCATGGCGATTTTCCTCGGGTCCTCTTCCGCACCGGTGAGCATGTGGTCGATATGACGGTCCTCTTCGCTTTTGCATCCGAACAGGAAATGGTTTTCCTCCTTGCCACGCGAACCCGCGACGTATTGCAGGTTGCATGCCGTGTTCTCGTCGGATGGGAACACCGCGGCGCACCGGTCCACGGTCATGCCCTGGCTGCGGTGGACGGTGGCAGCGTATCCGGCTTCGCATGCTTCCTTGAGCCAGTCGTTCGGGATTCTGCATTCGACGCCGTCCGCGAGGTTCACGCATCTCGCGCCCGCTTTGCCGGTGGAGATGATTTTGAACGTCATGCCGTTTTCGATGGGCCGGCCGATCTGGTCGCGCACGTTTCGCGAATTGGTTCGGCAGACGATCTGGTCTCCGGTTCCGACGTCGAGTCCGTCGCGCAGACGACAGAGCTTGGCAGGATCGCTTTCGCTTCTTCCCTGCGCGCGTCGTTCGAGGATGAACCGTTGGTTGATGTCGCGTACCTGCGCGTTCGTGCCGGCGAGCAGAAGCGTGGATTTGCCGAGCGCCTGCCATTTGATGCACATCTGGTACGCCTCTTCCTCCAGGTCGACGTCCTCGCCCCAGTGGATGCGGTCGTGCTCCATGTATTCGTCGATGAGTCGGCGGCATTCGTCGACGCTCGACTCGTCCAACCGGTCACCGCCCTCACGCAGCCGGAGCGTCGCGTCGGCCTCGCCTTCCCAACGTCGTCGGGAAGCGGGACCGTCCGGATCGTCCGCCCATTTCTCGGCTTTGCCGGTGAACCGCCAGAGGCTGGTCAATCGTTCGCATTTCCCGTGCCGGTCGGCGTAGCCGAGCATGCCTCCGGCTCCGGAGACGGAGTCGAGCTGTTTGGGGTCGCCGGTGAGGATGACCTTGGCTCCATGGAATTCGGCGAGTTTGGTGATCCATTGCAGGAGCCTGGTGTCGGTCATGCCCGCCTCGTCCACGATGATCAGCTGGTTCGGCCGGATCGTAGACGAGTCCGTGATGTGACGGGTCGCTATCCTGGTGCGGATGAACAATCGTTCCAACGGGTTGGACGCGTTCCTCAACTGTTGTTGGAGTCTGCCTTCCTGTTGGATCTCGGCTTTGATCCGTTCGGGATTGTTGAGGGTCAGGAGCATAGCGATGGTCATGCTTTCGCATCCGATGCTGTCTTTGAGCTCACCCACCGCCCTGGCGCTGGTCGCCAGGCCGATGACGCTGTCGGCACCGTATTTGGCCTGCCATGCTTGCGCGACCGCTTTCATGGTGGTGGTCTTGCCTGTGCCTGCCGGTCCGATGATGCTGCTGACCAGGCGGGGGTTCTCCAACGCGTATGCGGCCGCACGCTGCTGGTCGGGTGCGAGCGGATAGCCGCCTTGTGCTTTCATCCGCTCGTTCCACTGGTCGAGCCATCGGTTGCCTTGCCCTGGCTTGTATCCGATTCCGGTGGTTTTGTCGAGGCTGGCGATCATGTATTGTTCGGCTTCGAGCACGTCGGTCGTCGTGTACTGTTCGAGGTCGGCGTCCTCGAACACGTTTTGCCCTTGGCGTGTGGCGATGCTCAGATCGTCCAACGCGCCGTCCGGGAGTTTGTACCGGTCCGGTGTGAGTTTGACGCATTGGCCGAGCGCCCTGTCGGCGATCTTGTTCGCGACGATGATGCGCTGTGCGGGGTCGATGCGCACCTCACGCAGGAGACGTTCGGCTTCGGCGCGCACGTTGGTGCGTTTCCATACGGTGTGCGCGTTGACTGTTTTCCGGATGGCGGCGCGTGCCTGACGGTCCAGATATTCGTCGCCGCCTCCGGCGAGCCGGGTGAGGTCGGCGAGCTGGCCGAGCAGGAGTCGTGCGATGTCGTCCTCGCCTTCTGCGTCCACATGCATGAGGCCGGTCTTGTGTGAGTTGACGTCTTTGAGCATCTGGTCGATCTGGATGCCGGGAGCGACTTCGCCGAGTTTCCGGAACCAGTGGTCGCGTTTCGCTTTCAGGGATGGTTGGATCTCTGGCTTCGCCTTGCGGGTGGCGAGCCATGCTTCCTTATGCAGTTCCGCTTTAGTCTTCCAACCGGCCTGCTTGCCCGTGGAGGTCTCGTATTCCTTGATTTTCTTTTTGAGCAGGAGATCGATTTCCGCGTCCCTGCTGCTGAACGCGTTGATGAGTTCCTGTGGAACGCCTTCGATCTCGTTGACCATGGCTTTGGTGTTGGTGTCCTGTTTGAGGGTCCATGACCAGCCGAACCGTTCGGTGAGCAGGTCCTGCAGCAGGTTCTCATGCACTTCGCTGATCTCGACCATGCTGGCGTAGATCTTCCGACCATCCAACGCGGTCCATATCTTGTCGGACGAGCGGCGCACGCGGTTGCTGATGACGATGTGCTTGTGTGGCTGCGGGTCGCCGTTGCGGTTGTCGTAGTGGTCGAACGCGAAACCGGCCACGCCGTCGGCCGCGACGCTGGCGACTCCTCCTTGTCCGGCGCGGGTCGTCGCATACTCGTTTTCGAAATAGTCGATGGTCATTTCCGCGGCCTTGCGCATGCACTCGTCGATGCCGTCCCTGGTTTCCTTGTCTCCGAACGCCCAGAGGATGCTGATGCTTTTCGGCTGGCGTGTGGTCAGGTCGAAGCCGGCGACCGGCGCTTCCCCGTTGTCGCCTTCGCTCATTTTCACGTCTCCGAGGTATTGGCCGTTGGACGGGTTGCGTCGTTCGTTGATGAGTGCGCGGACGGTTTTGCTGGAGGCCGTGGTGCCGACCTTGCCGCCGACGAGTTCCGCGCCCTTGCCGATCCAAACGCCTGGTGGGTTGCCGGCCGCCGTGTAGTAGGCGCTCGGATCGGATGGGTTCAACGCGTTGTCACCGTCGATCGCCTCCCGCGCGTCACGGAGCGGGTATTCGGCGTTGGTGAGTTTGGTGAGGTTCATTGCCATGGTTTGTTCACTTGTCTCCGGTGGGTATCGGCCCCGTGTATCCGAGGTGCCTGAGCATGCGTTCCGCATCACCCTGCGTGCCGTGCTGGTCGATAGCGCGCATGAGGTTCGCGACGTATCCGTTCGCCGTCGCCTGTTCGATGAGTTCCGGCTTGCATTCCAGGATGGTTTTCAGTTGGAACATGCATGAGAACCGACTGGCTTTTCTGACGCTTTTGATTTCCTTGTGCGCGTTCAGGGTGGATTCTCGTTTCCCGTCGGCCCTTTTCCGATAGTCCCCGCCTTGCCTGTTCAACTGGTCCAAGGCCAGTTCCGCCGACTTGTTCTTTTTGAAATCGATCGCGTCCTGTTTCCGCCGGGCATACGCCGCTCGGCACGACCTGCTGCAGAACCGTGCGGTCGGTCCTCGTTTGGGCTTGCGGATCAGTTTGCCGCAGATGGGGCATATTCCATCGATCAGCCCGTATCTCTCGTCCAGTTCGTGCCGTCTGCGTTTGATTTCTGAAGCCCGCATGCGCAGTCCGATGAGCTGCCGGTCTTCCTTCTTTCCCATGACCGATCCTCACTTGTATGTCCACGGACCACGATCGTCGGCCCATCGGCCTCCCGCGATGTTGTCCTCGCGCCAGATATGCTTCAACGCGGTCTCATAGGTGACCGTCGTCTCCTTGTGGTCCAGGTCGCCCGTGTATTCGTCCTCGAGTTGTTCGCCCGGTTCGTCAATGCGTCCCATGAACGTGCGTGGCGCTCTGCCTTCCGGACTCACGTCCGGATCGTCGTTCCACCGTCTCACGCCGTTCCAGTGGACGCTGTCGGCTATCAGATTCATCCCGTCCGAACCGATCTCGGCGGACAGCCAACGGAAATCGTCGCCGTAATCGATGGGGATCATCGGATTGATCTGGAACATCAATATCGCCTGACGGGTGAGCTCGTAGACCATTCGGACCACCGCCCTGTCATGCCCGGGAGCGAACCCGTTGTAGTCGGCGATCTCACGACCCAAAGATTCCAAGGCGTCCCGCCGGTCGAGCCACGCCTGCAGCAGACGATCATCCCGTTCCTTCTCAATACGCCGACACTCGTCAGTCTTTTCCATCCGAATCTTGCGTTTCGAATAAGCCTTGGCACATTTCCTATGCCACCGCCGATACTCGCCCTTCCTTCCCGCCTCCGTGGTCCTCTGACAGACCTCGCTTTTCTGGTTGACCAACTTCCCGCACACCGGGCAACGGGGATATTTCACTGCCTTTTCCATGCCCAACCCACATTCGCCACGCTCTTAATTCGCCGATATCGGGTCGAAACCCCGGCGGCGAATTAACAGACCCTATAAAACGGCGGTATTCCGCCGTTTTCAGGCGCCAGCCGCGGAGCAGGGTGCAAGACGCCCGTGGTTTCTTTTTGGTAGGTATAGTTTTTGGTTTTCTGCTTTGGTTGTGGGTATGGATGTTTTTTGTCTGTTGTTGGATTGCTTGTTCTTTTGGTTTGCTTTTGGTTGTGTATGGCTTCTTTTTCTGTGTGTTCTCTTTTGGCTTGCCTTTCGTTTTGCTTTGTTTCTTGTCCGTATATCCGTTCTTATCGCTTTCCCGGTATGTTCCGTATCCGTTCCGGAGCATGGCATGCAAAAAGCGCCGCGGCACTCAGGTGCAGATCGTTTCCCGAATCGATTCGCCGCCACCGGCGCGACCGGCGCGATATCGATCCGATGGCCGGCCCAGAATCATCTCCGATATCGGACGGTCACGTGGAAGACCATCCATTCCCCCAGAGGATCGATTTGGTCCATTGGGTTCGGAACCGGCCTGGCCGTCCGCCGCCGCATTTCTTCTCTTGGACCGATATCGGTTCCAAATGATCCGAAATGGTCCGTCTCCGATATCGGAGCCTTAAGGTCCATGTCATATCGATGAACCATATGATCACGAACTTGGTCTTAGACCGATATATCGGCAAATGGGCCGATCCCGATATCGGTTCGGATAAGTGGTCCAAAATTGAGCCTTTGGCTTCATTCCAACGATTCACCGTTATTTGGACCATTTGATCCATGGTCCAAATGGTCCTGGCTCATTTATTCTTTTGAACCGATATATCGGTAAAAGGACGGAATCCGATATCGATGTCGGCATCCCGCTTCGTCGCTTTTTGGTCCGTCACGTCATTGTGGTCTTTGGGCTGATGAATGGCCCTCGATTCCGATATCGGCAGGGTTTGTTTGACCTTTTGAGCCGGTGGCCTATCATGTGGACCATGCGATTCGTCGGTGCGCGTAGGCCGATATCGGCTTTCGGACCACCGGATGCGACTCATTTTTATGTGTTGTATCAATTTTTGCTACAACACTTATTTTTCATACCGGAAGCGTCACTTCCCATCAAGGACGACGCGGATCTGGGCGGTGCCGTTCCGTTCCTCCAGCACGTCCAGCAGCCAGGCGTCACCGCTGACGCGCTGGATGGTGACGCGCAGTTCGGCCCTGTGGCGCGGCTCCGTTTGAGTTCGAGGCGTCGTGATTCCGCAGAGGTGATGCCGCCTGGCAGTCTTCCGATGGCGTTGTCCTTCAACCATGAACGGAATGGCACGTCATCGTTCGACTCGTAGTAGCGCAATAGCCTGGTCGTGAATTCTCGTTTCAATGATGGGCTTATGGAAAACACTCCGACGCCGGCGTTGATGAGCGCATGGTTCGCCGTCATGAGCGCGGTTCGCTCGTTTCCGTCATTGAACCATTGTCCTCGCGTGATCTTGCAGAACATGAGCAGAGCACGGTCCTCGGGTGATTCGATCTTCATCAATGAAGAGATCCCGTCATGGGAAGATTCCATGGTCGGAAGCTCCGGGATCCAATCGGTTCCTCCGATGCGCACATCATTGGTCCTGAGTTTTCCTGCGTCACGGATGAGACCCTCGCCAAGGATCCGATTGTATTCGGACATGTATTGCCAGTTGACGGGCTGGTCGACGTTCTCGAAAAGGAACATCCAGGCGCGTTTGATGTTGTTGACGACGATGATGTCGTCCACCGCCATGTTCGCCGGAGCACGGCCCTCAAAGATCTCTTGAGTGTCGGGGAAAGAGATCCCGTCGACCTCGATGCTGGCGGTCTTCCATATGGCATCGACCAGTAGACGTTTCGCCAACTCCACGGCCATCAGACGGCTCTCATCATCCTTTGACATCACGTTCCCCCCTCTCATTGATTCGCCCATCCTACCTGGATCGATCTTCTTTCCTGGAAACAGTTCGGGCCCATGACGATCGGTCGGATGTCATGGGCCCGAGAATTCTTCTTTTTCAGAAAGCCGGTTCCTGTGGTTCGGCGAAATGGTCCTGGACCACGTTGGGCCATGGATCGTCTTTCGCCTCTTGGGTTGGTTGAGCAGGTTGGGTCGGCTGCGATTGGGGTGCCGGTGGCGTGGCAGCAGATTCATTGGCTTTGGTGATCTGGACCGTCGCATAGCGGACGGAGGCACCGATGTCGTCGGCGTTGAGTTCGAAGCTGCTGCGCTTCTCCCCCGCCTCGGTCTGCCAGTCGCGTTGCACGAATCGTCCGGTGACGACGACCCTGGTTCCCTTGCGGATGCCGGACGCGATCATGTGGTCCGCCAGCGGACCGTATGCGACGCAGCGGATGAACGTGGTCTCGCCGTCCTCCCATCTGCCGTTTCTTTCGGTGACGCTGGTCTGCGCCACCCGGAAGGCGATGACGGTCTTGCCTCCGGCTGTCCGCTTGGGTTCAAGGTCTTTGACGATGTTGCCCATGATGGTCATGGGGATCTGGTTGATTGTCGCCATGGATCGTCCTTTCTGGATGTTTTCGGCCCGTCGTTCGGGCTTATCCGTTTCACCTCATCATGAGGTGATATTCCGTGATGATCCGCGAATCATCTTCCAACGGGTGCGCTGTCCGTCCGCTTCGATCATCGCGTACAACATCTCGCTCGCGGGACGGTGCCGATAACTGGGGCTTCCGTTGCCGGTCATATCGTACAGGGGCCTGAGCTTGTCGCCCTTCTTGGATGGGACGAGCACTTGGTCGATGTTCCTCGGCAATCGATGGGAGACACGCAGCGTCTCGGCAAGCTCCACTGTGGTAACGAGATAGTTTAGATCACCGTAAAAGGTCAGTCCATGCCCCGACTCGAAATCGGCCAGACAGCTCTTGACTTCATAGCATTCGAATCTTCCCAATTCCACACTGACGGGTTCGACCGCGTAATTCGGTGTGTATGGTTTGAATCCCACGTAGTCGATGCGCCGCCAGTTCTGCGTGCCTTTATCGAAGCTGACTTCGGAAGCCCAGTAGGCCACGCGATTGTTGAGCCGTTTCTCCACCAAGGAGGACAGCATCATCGTTGTGTCTCTCCTGCTCATCTCACATCCTCGCTTTGCGACACTTCGGAAGGCATGGAATCGGAATGACCGAGCATTTTGTCGCATTCCGCCGCGCATTCGGCAAAAGCCTGCAGTTTTCCGCGAAGGAATATGATTCTTTTTTCTTCCGATGGAACACAGAAATCATCCCCTTCCTCCTCCGAATCGAGTACTTCATCAACCAGATCATCAAGGATTTGACGGTAGTGCCTATACTTTTCCTCGCACATATCGATGATCTTGCGCAGTGTCTCGTCTTTTTGACCCGCGTTCGCATCCATGTCAATTCTTCTTTCTGGCTGATTTGGCGGTGAATGCCACTAGGCCGGTCTCTTCGTCGAATACCTTCACCACGCTTCCGTTCAGCTCCAGCGAAAGCTTTCTGGCATATTCGGCTGCTTCGGCGATGTCCCGGAACGTTCGGGCCGTTCCACCCAAAGAAATGCGATAGCTCATTCCATGTCCTTTCCGACTGCGTTTCTGGCGGCCTGGAGCACACTTCGCGCGATTTCCCCGAAACGGTTCGGGTCGATGAAGCATGCGGAGGGGCCGAACAGCCCGGGATTGTCCTTCAGATGTTTTGCGGCCGCCTCGATTTCGCTGTCCGTCACGGGCGCTGTTCTTCCATCGCAGTAGGCTTCGTAGACCGCGTCGCCTACCGTGTAGGCTCCTTTGATGATCTGGCAGCAGTCATAGTCGCGCGCATCCTCGTAAGCTTGCGCCTCGTCCAGCATGATGCTCATCGTTCGATCCACTTTCCTCGCATAGTGGCTTCACGGCAGAGCGCCTGGTAGATCATCTGTTCCTGGATCGCGTCGGCGAGGGCGCGGTGCTCCTCGGTGTCGCCGATGTGGTAGTCGGCGATGAGGTCGGTCACGCGATGGTGGCGTTTCTGCGGGTTGAGTTCCCAGCTCATCTCCTTCGTGCACAGCCACTGGCAGTCGAACATGCTGGCCGTCGGATCGTAGACGTGTTCGGCTGCGTCGAGGAAGCTGACGTCGAATTCGGCGTTGTGGGCGATGATGGTCAACGGCTTCCCCGCCGGCCAGACTTGGTCTATCCATTGGTGGAAGCGGAGCATCGCCGCGCCGATGGTCGGCATTCCCTGGAGCATTTGGTCGGTGACGCCGGTGAGCCCGGTGATGAATTCCGGCAGTGGCTGTTGTGGGTCGATGAGCTGTTCGAATTTCGGCCGGCTGTTCTCGTTGCCGGGTTGTACGAGGAACGCGCCGATCTCGATGAGTGCGGCGCCTTCCTCGGGATGGAGTCCCGTGGTTTCCGTGTCGAGCATGACGTACGTGTCGTGTGGCCTGGCGAGTGGTTCGATGCGGCGTGGATTGTCGCGGTGGATGTAACGGTCCCAATACATGGGGTGTCCTTTCTGTCTGGCGACCGTATCGTATGGATGCGGCCGAAACGCTTATTTTGTTATCGCTTCTCCAAGGTCCAGCTGCCGGCCTGTCCGGTTTCCTTGAGACCGATCGCCTGGCGTGCCCCGTCCTGCCTTCCGTGCCGGTATGCGGCCTGGCTGGGTCTTGTGGCTTTAGGGAAGTTTGGTTTCTTGGAGCAGAATGTGACATGGGTTTCGACCCATTGGTCGACCTGGCTGCCGCGCACGGTGATGAGTTCCTTGCCGGTGCCGTCCGATTCCATCTCACGTCGAAGGATCTCGTATCTGTGGGCGATTTCTTCCTGGAAACCGCGATAGTAGCCGTTTCTCCATGCCGCGTTGGCTTTCGCGCGGGGCGTGGTTCTGGCCCTTTCGCGCCACATGACGGCCCGGCTGGTCTCCATGGCGGTCCAGATGGCTTCGGTCCTGTCGACGTCGGCGCGGACGCCGTAGATGCAGACGGCGCTGACAACGTCACGGCCGTTCCCGGCACGGCGGCAGGTGCGGGTCGCCCTGCACCTGTTTCCCTGGGCCACGATGTTCGCGAGGATGGCCATGTCCCGATTGCAGGGATTGGTTTCCAATCGGATCCTCCGTCTGATGATCTCGACGTCGTCGTGGTTCTCTTCGAGCTGCCATTCCTCGATGGCATGCCTGTCCATGAGTCGTTGCGCCTGCTCGAGGGCGATGCGCTGCTCGTTGTCGGAGGCGGCCGGATCGTTGGCTATCGCCAAGAGCCGGCGGACGCGTTCCATGACACGTTCCGTGTCCATATGGTTCCTTTCGGTTTCGGGTTGGGCCGGAGGATGGATGGGCATCCTCCGGCCGGCTGGGTCAGTAGCGGCGGAGACCGAGGTTGGTCGAGTCGATGAAGTCGAGCAATGCCTGCTGGTAGGAAGGGAGTTGTTCGCCTTTGGCGCCGTCCATGGTCTCCCACCACCACCAGCGCAGGCCATCACGGCCCCTCGTCCGGTTGAGCCATCCGGTCTGCTTCGCGCCCTTGCCTCCGGCCGGCTTGAGCATGATTTTCGTGCGGTCCTCGATATTGCACCAATTGCACCAGATCGTGCCCTTGTCCGTGTGGCAGGGGTAGTGGAAGGTGTCCGGCAGACCGCCGCGCCTCAATTCCTCGCCGAGAGCGCGTTTGACGTCGCGTCGGTCGAGTCTCTCAAGCCGATGCGCCTTATACCGGTCGAGACCGTATTCCAGTCTTCTGGTGGTCGGTCCCACCCAGGTCGGATGGTATCCAAGTCTCCGATCCGCCTCGTCGGTCTCTTTGACCATTTCCTTGATGGTCTTCCTGCGTCCGTCCAAATCGCGATAGGGTACGAACGCGTCGCCATAGTCCTCCGGGGCTACGCCGAATTCCTCGTTGGCGTCGATCTCTTCGTCGAGCGGCCACATCCAGGTCTGCCCCGTGCGCTTGTCTCGTGCGACGCCCATCCACCCGTATTCGTTGTCCTGGAATTCGATGGCGATACCGCTTTTCGACGTGCGCGTGTTGGTGAGTGGAGGGTTTGTCTGAAGGGCGAGGCATATCAACGCGTAGATGGACAGGGTGGGATCGTGATGCTGGACGCGGTAGCGGGCGATGATGTCGTGCATACTGGTGTTCGGGAACACCGGGTCGAGATGTTCGACCGCGGTCTCGTCGGCTGGTTCCGCAATGTCGGCGATGCCGACCGACTCGTACCATGGTCCCATCGTCTCCTCGTCCCATATGTGGGCCTCGCCCCACTGGTAGCGGGCGAGATGTTCGATGTCGCCTTCCAGTCTTTTCATGAAGAGGATGTTTCCGCCGACGATCGTGGTCTTCCGGCCGAGGGAGTTCAGCGCGTAGTTGGAGGGGACCTCCACATCCATGGTGTCGCCGTCCGCGTATTCGGCGTGGGCGATGCATGGATCCGTGCCCGCGTCCAGCATGCCGAACACTTCCTGCAGGTTCGTGATTCTCATTCGTGGTGCGTTCGCGCGTGGTTGGCGGTGGCCGTTTTCGTCTTCGATCCAATACATGGTTTCATTCCCTTTCGTTATGGGGTTTCGGCTGGCCTGTTGCCTTGCCGACAATCCCCATTATATCACAGTATTGTGATATACGTGTCTTTTTCAGGTTTTTGTCTGCGGTCATGAGGTGAGGAAATGCATGGCGGCGAGTGGCGGGCATGCCCATCGCCAGAGGGCGAGGATGATCGCGGTCCACATCACCAGGAAGACGATGGTCCTGGTGACGGTGAAGACGATGGTGTTGGACGGCATGATGCCGGCGTTGATCCTCCACAGCCAGGTGATGGGTCCTCCGATGTCCCGTTGGCGCCAGTAGTCGGCCATGCGGTCGTGCGAGCACATCCATCCTATGGCGTCGAGCAGGATCCAGATGGCGAGGGCGCAGATACCGAGCACTCCCGTGACGGGCAGGTCCGTTTTCTCGCTGACGGTGACGATCCTGCGGCTGACCTTGTCGATCGTCGTGTCGGTCGATTCTGCGTATTCCGCGGGCACGCCGTCGCTCTTGGGCGCCCAGCCGTCGAACCCGCCGTGGACGATCAGCCTGTGGGTGACGTTGCCGCCGGTCATGATGGGCCAGCAGGTCTGCAGGGTGAGGCCGCGCTCCACGCCGGCCGCGTCCGGGTCGATGACGTCGGTGCGCGACTGGTCGACGATCTCGGGATTCGAGTTGACCTTGTATCGGTACCAGTAATCGGCCGTCTCTATGTAGACGACGTCCCCGGGCTTGAGCAACCGGATGTCGGCCATATCGGCGTAGGTGTTGTGTCCGGCGTACGAGCTGTTGCCGATCTGGCCGGGCATGGCGGTGGACGCGTAGTGGCCGGCGCCCATCTTGTCGAGCACGGTCTTGGCGGTGCCCTGCCAGATGGGCAGGCGGAATTGTTTGCCCCAGGAGGGGACGCGCAGGTAGGCGAACAGTTCGCCGTCCCCCGGCTCCGCCTCGGCGGGCGGATCGGTGTGGCGCATGGTGGCGGTCTTGCCGGGTGCGGCCTTGTGTATCTTCCTGTGGCCCACCTGTTCCTGACGGTGGCTGACGTAGGACTGGTCGAGGCCGCTGGCCTTCGCGTCGTAGGCGAGGTAGGCGCCGAGGAGGATGACGGCGAGGGCGCAGACTTCCGCGAGGATGCCGCAGATGATGTTCACGGCTTTTCTCATTGGTCCTCCCCCTTTTGTTTTCCGTCGTCGGCTGTTGCCCGGCGGACGGTCGACGCGCTGACGTCGAAGATCTGGGCGACGGTCCGGTCGCTGAATCCGGCCGACTTGGCTTCCAGGAAATCGTTCCATGCCGCGTCCTGGCCCTGTTGTTCGTTGGCCATTGTTGTTTCCTTCAGTCGATGGCGAGGTTGATGGTGATGGTGGGCATGTCGATGTCGGGCACGCCCGCTTCGGGCCAGTCCACGCCGGCACGGCGCATGATCTGGTTGACGCAGGTGCTGTGCGCGCAGGCGAGCTCCCACTGCCAGCATTGCGTGTTGCACAGGCCGTAGCAGCGGTCCCACATGAGGTAGCCGTCCTCGTCGACCGCGACCTTGTCGCCGTTGAGCAGGTCGCGCAGGGCGAGGACCTGGGCGCGGTCCTTGGCTTCGAGGAGGGTGGACTTCCGCCAGGTCATGGAGGTGACCCAGCCACCGCCGTCCACGATGTCGCTGTTCTTGCCGATGGTCACGGTCAACTTGTAGTTGCACATTTTTACCTGCTCCTTGTTTCGTTCTTTTCACGGGTGTCCGGCCCGATATGGGCCGGACACGGCGTCTTGGCTTCAGTCGGCGAGTTCCTCTTCGAGGTGTGCGATGGCGTTGCCGGCGTCTCCCCATCCCGCGTCGCAGAAGTACTTGCATCCGCCCTCCGTGCTCCTGGTCGTCCAGTAGCCTTCCCCGCCGTCCACGCCGTCGGCGTTCAGGACCCACCAGTATTCCCGGGCGCCGTTCTTCTCGACCGCGTGGAGGCGGACGTCCCAGCGGCCACGGAGCCCCTGGACCTTGATGTTCTTCGGTTCGTGCTGCGGATAGTATTCGCAATGGTTCACGTTCATGGTCGTCTCCTTTATCCCGTCTGGTCCCTGAATTTTTTCTTTTGGACCGTTTGGTCGAGCGAAGCGTTAGCCGCCGGAACGTCCGCGAGCACGCCGAACCCCTTGGGGTTCGACATTGCGTGGCGCGGACGCGAGGGCGGTTACGATCCTTGCCGTAGGCAAACGGCCCAAAAGAAAATCAGAGGGTGCGGCGCACTGGTGCGCCGCTCCGTTGAACGCCGTGGCCATGCTCCGTCATGGCCGGCGGCGTCCTATGAAGGTCCGGAAACATGGGGTTTCCGGCGGTGGGGAGGTCCGGAGGGCGGCGGAACGTCCTCCGGCCCGTCGACGCGGGGCGCGCGGGATGCCGTATGGCGCGGGATCGATTCCCGCCATACGGCGCATCGGGCGCCCGATGTGCCGGACTCCCCCGCCTCAATCGATGCCCCATGGGATTTCCGCGGGCTTGTCGTAGACGGTCACGGTGCGGGATGGGGTTGTGTAGGTGGACGGCTGGTACACGCCGTGGAACCGGTTCCGTTCCGTTTTGTCCGGCAGTCGCCACTTGCCTTCCTCCGCCCCGTCCCGCCTGATTTTCTCGGCGGCTGCGCGCAGGCGGCGGCATATGCCGCCACACCATCCCGCGGTATCGAGCTGATAGGCGAGGCATTCGCATGAGCCGATTATCTCTAGGTCGTCGTACGCGCGGCGCTTGGCCTGGTCGACCGGCTGGTGGACGGTCGACCCGATGGCGCGCGTTCCCGTCGCGGTCTCGTTCGCCATGCGGAGCAGGGTGGACAGCAACTGGACGCTGTCGGAATATCCCTCGCAGCGGGCGATGCCTTCGGCCGCAGCCATGGTGGTCTGGTCTCCGCAGATGTATGAGCTCATTCTGGTTCTCCTTGGTGTTGTCCGGTCCCTGGATTTTTTCTTTTGGACCGTTTGGTCGAGCGAAGCGTTAGCCGCCTGAACGTCCGCGAGCACGCCGGGCGTAGCCCGGGATGCGTGGCGCGGACGTTCAGGTGGTTACGATCCAAAGGCGCAGCCGAACGGTCCAAAAGAAAACCAGAGGTGGCGGCGCACTGGTGCGCCGCTCCGTTTCCCGGCCCCGGCGAGCCGTGGCCTCCGTGGCGCGGCGAAGCCTTCCTGGGTCCGGGAACTGGTTCCCGGCGCGTGGAGTCCAGAGGACGGTAGTCGTCCTCTGGCCGCCGGAGGCGCCGCCCGCGGGTGTCGCGGGCGGATTCGTCCGTCTAGCATTCGATTTGCTGGCGGAGTTCTTCTATCTCGTTTGAGAGGATGGTGAGGAATTCCCGGTAGGTGTCGAGTTCGACCGCCATGTCGATGGCTTCGGACTCCAGCTCGAACCGGCAGTCGCCGTCGTCGGTGAATGTGAGCTCGGGGAAGTCGAACCATTGCCAGCTGTAGCCGTCCGGGTCGCCGCGCCATCCGTCTTCGGTTCTGACGAGTGCGTAGTGTTCCGTGCCCTGGTGTTTTCCGTGAGTGTGCTTGTCGCTGCCGTTCATAATGTCGCTCCTTGGTGTTTGTCCGGTCGAGGGAAGGGCCGGAGGGCGTTCCGCCGTCCTCCGGCCCGCCGACGTCCGTGGGCGCCGGCGGGATGCTTCTAATAGGCGTTGGCCGCATGGCCGACGATGACGCGCGGCCGGTCGGTGCCGTAGCGCAGTCGGCGCAGGAAGGACCGTATCCGGAGCGAGAGCGCGTACGCGCCTGCGGGGATGACGAGGATGAGCGCCTCGACGACACCGCCGACGAGTTCGGCGCGGGATGCGGGGTCCGCCATGAGTTCGTTGAATGCTTCGAGCATTGTTGTCCCTTTCGCTTTGGGGTTTCGGCTGGCCTGCCGCCTTGCCGATAACCCCATTATATCACAGTATTGTGATATTTTCTAGTTGTTTTGGCTTGTTATCTCTCAACGGTTTCCGTGTTTTTTCGCCGGTGCGGGCATGCCGTAAACGTCGCGGACGCGTGGCCCGAGGGGACGGCTCGCCCTGAGCAGGGCGCGCAGGTCGTTCTCCTCGATGGGTTTCTCTCCGCGTCCGTCGGTCTTGAGCTCGCGGAAGGTGCAGGTGTTGACTCCGTCGTGGTGGACGCCGATGTATCTCAGGTCGTCGTCGTCGATCTTCCAGGTCTCGTATTCCATGCCGGTCCATGGGCTGTCGGAGATGATGTCTCCGATGTTGTCGAACTCCACGACGCTGGCGATGGCGCGGCTGTCGTTCCAGAGTCCGGCCTTGCCGAGGATGATGACGGGATGCGCGAGCTTGAGGTGCTGCAGGTTGTCCCGCTCGTCGGCACGGTATTCAGTGTTGAGGTCGTCCGCGGCGATACGGACGTTCGCGTCGTATTCGTCGATGGATTCGATGGCTTCGACGAGTCGCTGCGGGGTTGGCAGCTCGTACTCCCCCACGACGTGTTCCCATGCCTTTTCGAGGATGGTGTCCACGCCGTACGTCGCGTCCGCCATGGTCTCTTTCGGGTTTTCGGCCATGGCCGTGGCGAGGTGCGCCGCCTCCTGCTTCCAGTCGTCGATGATGGCGTCGATCTGGTCGGTGTCGTTGGTCCAGATGATGTTCTGCTGCATGATGTCGCTCCTTGATGTCCTGTCGGTCCCTGGATTTTTTCTTTTGGACCGTTTGGTCGAGCGATAGCGTTAGCCGTCGGAACGTCCGCGAGCACGCCGAACCCCTTGGGGTTCGGTATCGCGTGGCGCGGACGCGAGGGCGGTTACGATCCTTGCCGTAGGCAAACGGCCCAAAAGAAAATCAGAGGGCGCGGCGCACCGGTGCGCCGCTCCGTTTCCCGGCCCCGCCGCACCAGGCATGGCGGGGCACGATCCGCTGTCGGAATCGTCCCGGAGCGGTAGCGGAGGGGCCGTTATCCCCGGCGCCTCGCGCCGGGCCGGGTGGGGTCCGGCGGCTTTGGGGCCGGCGATGCCTGATAAGGGGCGGATGCCCCTTATCATTGGTGTCATTTGGTTTTGGCGATGCCCAGTTCCGTCAGTAGTCCGAGGAATGTCTTGTCGGTTGTGAGTCGTATCGGCTCTCCTTTCCATGTGGCGTAGGTCACGGGGGTGTCGTTGGCGGGCAGTGGACATTCGTCGCTCCACCACAGGTCATGCAATTCCTTGAGGGCGTCGAACTCCCAATCGATGTGCATGCCGTTGATGTTGACGCTGCCGAATCGTAGCGCGGGTTCCGCGTGGATGCCGGTCGGGTCTCCGTTGTCATCGTCGGGTTTCAGGAGCATGGCCGCGTGTTGGATGATGTCGTCGTACGTGGCGGTACGGCTGTAGGCGGTCGCTACCGTCACGCCGTGCATTCTCGTGAGGATGGATTCGAACGCATCGTTGATTTCCTGGGCTTGGGAGAACAGGCATTCGCATTGCGTGGTGGGAAGCTGTCCGAGACCGTTGGCTTCGAGTATGGCGTCGAACACTTCGCGTTCGCGTCCTTCCACGGTGCCGATGTCGGCGCTTCTCCAACCGTCGGCAATCCACCTGTCGAGCCATTCCGCCGCGTCCTCGTGGTATTCGCCGTACGCGCGTAGGCGTGCCGCCTGCTCTGTGACGTTGGTTTTCTGTACGGCTTTCCGGCATCTGAGGTCTTCCTTGATGACGTTGATTAAACCGTCGTACACGTCGTGGAGCACGTCCCAGCCGGTTTCAATCATCTTGTCTTGGATGTCTTCGACGGGGAACTCGTTTGCCTTCAGCAGGAAGTCCACGTTTTTCTCGCTGGGTTCGATGTCCTCTTCGCGTAGCATGTCGCGGAGGTCTTCTCGATTCCATGCCACGATGACGAAGGTCTCCGGATTCTTGGCTATCTTCGAATAGAGGTCTTGCTGTTCCTGGGTGAGCATTCTATGCGCCTTTCACTACTTGTTTCGAATTTGGTCGTGGATGGGAACCGTACCCATATGGGGGTACGGTTCCCATCATCGTGTTTTGGTCAGTCGTGGAAATCGACGAACCAGACCTTCCGGTCTGCGTCTTGTTCGAGTTCCGCGAGGACGGTTTCGGTTTCCGTGTCGTTCCACAGTCCGCCGTCGTACCAGCCTTGCTCGCAGATGACGCAGAGGTCTTCGATGATGTGTCGCACGTTTTCGTCGCCTTGCCTGTAGCGTTCGAGCAGTTCGTGGCAGGTGACTCCCTGCATGCCGTTCACGTCGGACTGCCATCGTCCGCCGATTTCGTACCAGTCGTAGAAACTGTCCCTGTTGAACGTGCTGACGGCGTCGCCATTCGCGTTGAGGGTGAGCCCGCAGTATTCGGCGTATGCCTTGAGCGCCTTCTTGTCGTCGAGGGCGACCCGTTCTGCGGCGGCTTTTCTCGCGTCCATGTCCTTTCCGTGTTTCAGGTAGTCCCGGTCTTCCGCGCGGCCATTGGAGAGGATCTCATCGCGGGTCTGCGCGATGTATTCGTCCACGTCCGCGTATTCGCTCCAGTCGGCGAGGATATCCTCGACCCCATCCTCGTTTTCGGCTCCGATGACCGCTCCCAGGAAATGCATGGTGTGCTCCTTTGGCTTGTCGGGATTGCTCCCTGAATTTTTTCTTTTGGACCGTTTGGTCGAGCGACAGCGCTGGCCGCCCGAACGCCCGCGAGCACGCCGAACCCCTTGGGGTTCGGTATCGCGTGGCGCGGACGCGAGGGCGGTTACGATCCTTGCCGTAGGCAAACGGCCCAAAAGAAAATCAGAGGGCGCGGCGCACCGGTGCGCCGCTCCGTTTCCCGGCCCCGCCGCACCAGGCATGGCGGGGCACGATCCGCTGTCGGAATCGTCCCGGAGCGGTAGCGGAGGGGCCGTTATCCCCGGCGCCTCGCGCCGGGCCGGGTGGGCTCCGGCGGCTTCAGGGGCCGGATGCGGCAGAGGGTTCGATGCCCTCTGCCGCGGGTTTCCTTCCGTGTCGTTCAGTCTTTCATCTCGTTCAGCATGGCCCGGTACATTTCATGCATCCATGCCGTGCGCGTCTCCAGGTCCACGCCGTCGGCGGCGAGCTGGCTGTCCTCTTCGGCGATGTAGTCCTCGAACAGTTCGAAGAATGATGGCGTGATGGCGTTCAGTCCGGCCTGTCTGACGGTCTCAGCGTCCTTGACGGCCTGTTCGCCGTCCGGTTCGATGCCTCGCGGGCGCATTTCGTTTTCGAGCCGTTTGCGGGCGTTGGCGAGCATGTCCGCGTCGCGCAGCTCGTCGAACGTGATGCCATCGTCCACGCCGGGCACGCTTCCGTCACGTTCCCACCAGATGGGCGTGTTGGACCAGATGGTCTTGATGGATCCGATGATTGATTCGAAGTTCGGATAATCGTTTCCATCGTCCGGTTCGAATCGTCGCATATCGTCACCGCCTTTGAAGATGGTGAGGAAGTAGTCGGCGTAGCCGTCCCCGCGTTCCTTCGGAGTGCTTGCGACGATATGCGCGTAGTGCATGAGTCGGCCGTATTCGTCGAACGTGTAGAGGGTGATGCCGTGTCCCGATTCAAGGGCGTCGGTTTCGGCCTTCAGATTAAGGGTTTCGATGCGTTCCATTTCCAGGTTCCTTTCTTCCTCCGGATAGATGGGGCCGTCATGGTTGAACGGCCCCCGGTGATGGTTCAGACCTATGCCTGCTGGCCCGCCCACGGATCCTGTTCCGGGACCGCGTTGGTGTATTGCGGCAGGCTGGTGGACTGCTGGCGGCTGGCGCGACGCTGGTTGACGAGCTGGTTGGGGATGATGCGCGTGCCGTTGATGACGGGCGTGGCCTGCGGGTTTCCGTCACGGTCGGTCCACGTGTTGGGACGGTCGGAGAGTTCTCCCCATGCGACCACGGCGGTGCCTTTGGCGAAGACGTCCGGCTGTTGCTGGATGGTCTGTGCGAGACGTTCCGCGGTGGTGCCGTAGAAGTTCACGTCCACGGTGGTGGTGCGGCCGTCCTCCCACTGGTTCGTCTGCGGGTTGAGTTTGCGGTCGGTGTGCATGATGCGGAACACGATGCGTGCCACGTACTGCCCCTTGGGGAAGTATTTCGGCTCCTGCGCGAGGTTGCCTTCGATGATGTTGGTGGTCTTGATGGCGGTCATGATGTTGCTCCTTGGTCTTGTGTGGGATTGCTCCCGAAAATTTTTTCCTTGTGACCGTTTGGTCAAGCGAAGCGTTAGCCGTCGGAACGTCCGCGAGCACGCCGAACGTCAGTTCGGTATTGCGTGGCGCGGACGTGGAGACGGTTATGATCCAAAGGCTTTAGCCGAACGGCCGCAAGGAAATGCTTTCGGCGGCGGCGCGCTTGTGCGCCGCTCCGTTTCCCGGCCCCGCCGCACCAGGCATGGCGGGGCATGTTCCGTTGTCGGGCTTGCCCCGAAGCGAAGCGGAGGGTCCGTTGTTCCCGGCGCGGGCGCGGTTCCCTGCCGCGCGTGCGCCGTCCGGGTGGGCTCCGGCGGCTTCAGGGGCCGGCCCGTCCGCAGGGGTTCGACGCCCCTGCGGCGGATTCTTGTCAGCGGGTCAGGTCGTTGAGGTTTTCCACTCCAATGATTTCGACGCCGTCCGGTCTCCCGGCCTGTGCGAGGTCCGCGGCGGGGAGGATGACGCGTTGGATGCCCTGCTCCCGCGCGTGTTCGATGAGGGCCGTCAAATCCACGTCCTCGCCGAGTGGCGGGATGGTCCCGTCCGCGTTCACGTCGCCGAGGATGACGGTGTTCTCCAAGTCGGGGATGCCGATTGTCCCGGCTGTGGCCATTATGCAGACGGCGGTGGCGAGGGCGCATAGGCCCGGTCGCCTCGCACGCCGTTTGGACGCGTTCGCGGATGTGACGGTCCTCGTCGTCGATTCCAATTGCCGCGAAATACGGCAGTCCCGGGGTTATGTACTCTGCGGCTTGGATGAGGTACGGGTTTCCCGCGATAGTCGTTCCCATGGACAGTGTTGTCGATTGTTTCATTCCTGTTCCTTTCGTTCCTGGTGTCTTCACGCGTCGGGGAAGGTCAGATAGTCGAAGCCGGACAGCGAGTAATGCGTGTCGTACCGCATGGTCCCCTTCATGCGACGGGGCTTCCCGTCCTCATCCTCGGCCAGCCGGCGCAGGTCGTAGACCACGCAGATGTAAGGGTCGGCCGCGTTCGGGTCTGACCATTCGCAGGCGTCGAAGTCGGCCACCTCCCAGTTGTCGCGGATGGCGGGCACGGATTCCTCGCCGTCCATGAGGTCACGGCGGACGATGGCCGTGTCGACCAGGCCGAAACGGCCCAAATCGTTCATGGCGGCGATGATGCGATGCCATTGCTCCGTGTCGAGTCCGTACGTGAAAAGTCCCGCGGGCAGGCAGTCGTCCCACCGCCACGGGGAGGTTTCCGCCGCACGGAGATAGGCGGGATTCGCGTACGGATGCATGGGCGGCTTGGCGGCGGCCTTCCAGTTGCCCCACGCGCAGTCGAGGGCGGTGAGCAGCAGCCCGTCGATGGTCTCCCTTCCCGTGCCGCAGGCATCCAGCCATGGGGCCAGTTCCTCTTCGGAGTGTGCGTGGTCGGTCAGCTCATAGATGGGGTTCATGATGTCGTCCTCTCCTTCGTCAGTCGTTGTGGTCCTCATGGCATCCATACGCTGCTTCGGCCATGTCCATGGGGAAGGCGAACTCGAACGACGAAAGCCGGAGGTACGCGCGTCCGTCATCGAAATGATGCACGCGGTGGGCTTCCTCGTCTCCGGAGAAACGGCCCTCCCCCGCCACCATGGGATAGGCGCGGCATCCGCCCATGTCGTGTCCCGACGTGAAGCGGAGGGTCCGTCTCCCCCGGCGCGGGACGCGCCGGGCCGGGTGGGCTCCGGCGGCTTTGGGGCCGGACATCCGCAGGGGTTCGACGCCCCTGCGGACGGATCCGTCAAGACCGATAGACCATTTCGAAGTCCGTGGAGCGATTGCGGTTGTCGTATTCGACGTCATCCTCGAGCTGCGCGGCCGCCACATAGTCGTCCCAACAGTCCAGCAGGGCCTGCCGCTGCTTCTCCGTTCCGTCGTACATGATGACGAGCCTGTCCGCGAAGGTCTGCACCGTCGCATAGCCGTTCCGCTCGGCTAGTGTCGCCAGCTGCTCATAGGAGATGGTGCCGTCCGGCGTGACGCAGACGTTTCCATTTCCATGGTTCTTCCGTTCCTTGGCGAGCCGTCTGATGCTGTTCCGCGCGTCGCCAAGCCTCCGGTTGATTTCGTCCGCGCGGAATTTCGGAAGGCTGTCGATGAAGCCGAGGATGATGCGGCGTTCGTTCTCGGCCTTCTCGCTGCGTATCGTGCCTTGATAGTTTTCGAGGGCGTCAAGCAGACGGCTTTTCTCGGGATCGTGCTCGCGGTCGCATTCGACGCACTCCCATTCGCCGTCCTTGGTCTCACTCGCGTCATTGTTGCAGACGATGCTGCCGCACGTGGAGCATCGGACGGTGCACGCCTCGCACATGTGCCTTCCGCATTGGGAGCAGGTGTTGCAGCACCGGCATTGGTTCCCGTTCAGATGGACGCCGACATGGCAGTACGTGCCGTACCATGGCTCGGCCTCGCCATCGTCGTGATAATCGGCGGGCTTCTCACGGTCGTACACCCATTCACTGTTCGGACGGTCGTACCATGGCTTGTCGGGCAGGCTGGCGGTGGTCAGCGAGGTGTAAAGGCACTGTTCGATTTCGTCGTATGCGTCGCAGAACAGGTTGTCCTTGCCTGTGTCGATGCTCCCATTGCCGCATTCCGCGAGCAGTGCCTCGGCGTTGGAGTCCGTGGCGCATCTGCCATGTTCCTTCAGGAACGTCTTGACCTGTCCCCACGTGTAGGTGACGGCGCAGACCTCGTCATCGTCGGAATGCTTGATGCTGTCGTCCATGTCTGTTCTCCTTGAATCTGGTCGGTCCCTGTTTTTTCTTTTGGACCGTTTGGTCGAGCGTTAGCGTTAGCCGTCGGAGCGTCCGCGAGCACGCCGAACCCCTTGGGGTTCGACATTGCGTGGCGCGGACGCGAGGGCGGTTACGATCCTTGCCGTAGGCAAACGGCTCAAAAGAAAATAAAAGGGTCGCGGCGCACCGATGCGCCGCTCCATTCCCTGGCCCCGCCGCGCATGGGCATGGCGGGGCATAATCCATTGTCGGAATGGTCCCGAAGCGAAGCGGATGGTCCGTCTCCCCGGCGCGGAACGCGCCGGGCCGGGTGGGCTCCGGCGGCTTCAGGGGCCGGAAAATGATGGGGGCCGGACATTCCATTGACTGGAATATCCGCCCCCCATTCGATACGCTCACCTATCAGAGTGTGTGCCGTCCGCGCCTTTCATCGGCCTTCAGGTAGGCTTCGCCATCCGTTCTGACGCCTACGACGATGATGACCATGGCTCCTTCCTTGAGAACCGGCTTGTATACCACTCTGATTCCAAGGTCCCTGAACTTGATTTTGCATAGTCCGGCCAGATGGGCTCGGTTCGCGTTGCGCAACGGCTTGCCGTATCCGCCCTGGCTGGATGGCAGCGGATTCTCGCTGACCTTGGCGATGCCTTTGAGCACCTGCTTCTGTTCGGCCTTGCCCAGTCTGCGCATGTCCTTCGCGGCTTCTTCGAGCCATTCGACCCGCCAGCTCACGCCATCTCCGGGGTCGGCGTACCCGCGATGTCCTCTTCGGTCAGGCCGAGCTCGGCCATCAGGTCGGCATTGGGGATGGTCGCCCGGCCATTGTTGTCCTCGATGCGTTTTTCCGCGAGGCGGGAGTCCTCCGTGTCCTCAAGACGATCGAGGAGGTCCTGATAGTCGTTGATGCCCATCAGCACATAGGACGGCTTGTTGCGTTTGATGATGATGACGGGCGCGCGGTCGGCCTTGTTCAGCACGGCTGAGGTCCGCCCGTTGCTGAGCTCGCTGACTGGCACGAGGTCGTCAAGCACATCCAACGAATTGAACATGACAATCTCCTTATCTGGTATCTATACCATATTTAATACCATTTTAGCATGTGTGGACTCAATCCATGCATGTCTGCCGTGAATCCGGCCGATTGGGAGAGGTGGCGGGCCACCGGAATTTCCGGTGGTCCGCCACGGCGTTCTCCGCATCGGCCGTCACTGGTTCAGCAGCTCGTCGATGCGGCCCAGTCCGATGACCTCGACGCCGGTGGGGATGGTCGTTCCGGCGAGGTTCTCCGATGGGATGATGATGTGGTGGATTTCCAGCCTGTGCGCGGCGTATGCGATGAGTCCGGCCAGGTCGGCGTCGATGGGTGGGATGGTGCCGTCCTCGTTCACGTCGCCGAGGATGATGGTGTCCTCCAGTTGGTTCGCGGATGGGATTCGGCCGTCGGCGGCGAGTATGCTGACGGCGCATGCGAGAACGCATAATCCCGGCAGTTTGGGCGTGCCCGTGGGCATGAGGTTCACGGTCGTCCTGCAGGCCGGCAGCTCGTATCCCACGGCCTTGCATGCGGCCCGAATGCGGTCGCGTATGCGACGGTCCTCGTCATGGAGTCCGATAAGCGACAGGTACGGCAGTCCCGGGCTGATGAACGTTTCCAATTGCACGAGGTACGTGGCTGGCATCAGTCCCATGGACATGGTCTTCGAATGCTTTCTCATTGTCTTGTTCCTTTCATCCGGTTCGTCATGTTCGTATCCTTGGGTTCCTGTCGGTCCCTGAAATTTTTTCTTTTGGACCGTTTGGTCGAGCGGTAGCGCTGGCCGCCGGAGCGTCCGCGAGCACGCCGAACCCCTTGGGGTTCGGCATTGCGTGGCGCGGGCGTTCAGGCGGTTACGATCATGAGGCTTTAGCCGAACGGTCCAAAAGAAAATAGAAGGGTTGCGGCGCATCGGTGCGCCGCTCCGTTTCCCGGCCCCGCCGCACCAGGCATGGCGGGGCATGGTCCGTTGTCGGAATCGTCCCGAAGCGAAGCGAAGGGTCCGTCTCCCCCGGCTTCGCCGCGGCCTCCGTGACGCGGCGAAGCACCTAGAACCTGCCGAGACGTCGGTGCGCCTGCCCTTCGTCTATCCGTTCATCTATCCGTGCCTTCTGTTCGGCTCACATCCCGAGCGTTTCCGCGTACCGCATCTCGTCGTTCTGGGCGTCGGGGATGGGTGTGGGGACGAAAGACATCGCCACCTGTATCTCCCGCACCAGTTTCGCGAAGCAGGACGTGCGGTCCGGACCGGGTTCGGGTATGGGAAAGGCCGGACGCCCATCCGTGACGGATGGATGTCCGGCCTTGCGTTTTCGTGTGTCGGATAGCGGAACGATCAGCGGCCGCTGTGATGTGCGGTGACGGTCTCGCGGCGGCTCACCTCGTGTAGTCCCACGCCGGCGGTGCCGAACGCGAACAGAGCGAGGGTAACCAGGCTCGCGTCCACGCCGGTGGATGCCATCTGCCGGTCGGCCGTGCGGCTGGCGGCGAGGACCACGGTCTGGCTGTCCTTGCGGGACGCCTCCTCCTTCTTCGCGAGTTCGGCTGCTTCCTGCTTCTTCTTGTTGTCCTGTTCAAGCTTGGCCTGTGCTTCCGTCAGGTCCTTGACGGCCTTGTCATACGCCGTCTGCGCGGCCTGGGTCGCCTGCTTGGCCTCATCCAATGCGGATTGGGCGGCGGCCAATGCCTGCCGGGCCTGTTCGGCCTGCTGTTGGGCGGCGGCCAACGCGGCCCGGGCGGCCTGCACGGTTTCGGTGTCGGCCGCGGCCTTGACGGCCTGATCATATGCGTTCTGCGCGGCCATGAGCTGCTGGTCGGCCTGTTCCTTCGCGGACTGGGCGGCCTGTACGCGGGCTTCGGCCTCGTTTTGGGCGGTCTTCGCGTCCGTCAATGCCCGGACCTTCGTGTCGTAGTCGTCCTGCGCGTCGACCAACGCCTGGGTCCTCTCGCTCAATTCGGCTACGGCCTGCCGCAACGCTTGCTCGTCCTGTTCGGCCTGGGCGGAAGCGGCCTTGGCTTGGTCGTATGCTGTTCGGGCCTGCTCCATGGCCTGCTGGGCCTGTTCGGCCTGCAGTTTGGCTTCGTCCGCGGCCTGCTGCTTGGCCTTGTAGTCGGCCTTGGCCGTCGCGAGGGTGGCCTGTGCGTTGGTAAGCACGTCCACACGCATGTGGGCCTGCTGTCGCTGGTTTTCCGCTTCCGTAAGCTCGGTCTGGGCCTGCTCCTGCGTCTGCTTGGCCGTGTCGGCGGCCTGCTGGGCCTGCTTGTAGGCCTGCTGCTTAGCTTTGTAGTCGGCTTTGGCGATGTCCAACGTGTCGGTGGCCGCGTCGAACTGCTGACTTGCCTGCAATGCGGTGTCGGTCGCGGTCGCGAGACGGCCGGCCTTGTCGCTCACATCGGCCTGTGCCGCCGTGAGCGTGGCGTTCGCGGCGTCGGCCGTCGTCTTGGCGTTCGCCTGATCGGTCTTGGCCTGGGCCTTCGCATTGTCGGCGGCGGTCTTCGCCTGGTTGGCCCTGTCGAGCGCGGCCTTGGCCTCGTCGACCTTCCTCAACGCCTCCTCGTAGGTCTTCTGCGCGGTGTTGATCTTCTCGATGTATGCGGTAAGCTTCGCACGGTACTCGGCCACGGTCATGGCGGGAGTGTCCTTGTGCATCGTGTACGTGGTGAACTCCTGGCTCCACACGGGATCCCACATGCCGCCCTCTTTGTTGTTGCTGACGGCCATGCCCACGGTCTTGTTCTCGGGCACGGTGATGTTCAGATAGTGTCCGATGCCTTCCATGGTGTCCCAGTTGAAGTACAGGTCAGGGTATGTGGAGTACACTTCGCTGGCGCTCATATGTTCCAGTCCCGGATAGTTTCCGGAGGCGACGGCCGCGTCGTAGATGGCCTTCTCGTGGTCCCACCAGCCGTCGTACGGGTCGTTGTAGTTGAATGCGAGGTTCTCGTTGGCCTGCCCGTACTGGTTGTTGTGATACACGTTGGAACCGAGGGATGTCGCCCAGTTCGCGTTGACCATCGCCATGGCCATGTCCGCGTCGGACACCAGCACGGGGTCCAATCCCACCGATGCGCGCAGCTCGTTGCACTTGTCGATCATGTCCAAAGCCTTGACCATGTTCTCCAGGCTGGTCGCGTCGCCCTTCGCGCCCAGATGCGTGTATTCGAGGTACTTGCTCACGTTGCTGTCGGTCAGGATCGCGTACGCGTAGTCGGCGCCCTTGTCGTCGAAGAAGCCGGCAGCGCCCTGCGCCTGCTTCCTGGCGGCGTCGTCGGCCGCGGCCTTCGCGTCGTTCGCGGCCTTCACGGCGGCATCGTACGCGGCCTGGGCGGCCTGCCGCTCGCTGTCCGCGGTTCCGGCGACCGTCTGAGCGTCTTCAAGTTTCTGGTTCGCCTTCTGCAACGCCTTCTGTGCCTGGTCGGCCTGCTGTTGGGCCTTGGCGAGCTGCTGGTCGCTCGTGGTCTTGTCCGCCTGGGCCTTCTGCAACGCCTTCTGTGCCTTCTCGTTCTCGGTCTTGGACTGGTCGGCCTTGGATTGCGCGGCTTCCAGCTTCCGGTTGGCCTCGGAGGCCTGTTCCTTCGCGGCGTCGGCCTTGGCGGCCTTGCTGGCTGCGTCCGCCTGGGCCGCGGCCGCGGCCGTCCTCGCTTCGGCGGCGGCCTGGTCGGCTGCCTGCGCGGCCTGCTGGGCCTGCTGGATCTTGGCCGGATCGTTCGCGTCACCCGCGATGGCGGCGGCGTCGTCGTAGAGGCGTTTCGCGTCGTCGGCTTTGGCCTGTGCGTTTTGGGCGTTCTCGTCGGCGTTCTTGGAGGCCGCCTGCTTGACGTCGAGCTCGTGCTTCGCCTGGGTTTCAGCCTCCGTCAACGCGGCCTTGTCGTTCGCGTCGGCTTTGGCCTGGGCCTTGTCCTTCACAGATTGCGCGTTGTCCTTCGCGGTTTGGGCGTCCTTGAGTATCTGCTGCGCATTGTCCGCGGCGTTCTGTGCCTTCGCTACGTTGTCGGCGGTCTTCTTCGCTTCGTTCTGGGCGGTTTCGAGGTTGGTCTTGGCCTGGTCGAGCGACTCCCGGGCTTGGGACAGGTCCGATCGGGTCTGCTTCACGGTCGGATCGTCATCGATGGCCTGCTGCACGTCCTGGGTTTTCTGCTCCACGTTCGCCTGGGCCTGGTCGGCGCCCGCCTGGGCCTGGTCGGCCGCGTCCTGTTTCGCCTGCTGGTCGGACTTGGCCTGGTCGAGCGCGGACTGCGCGTCCGACACGTTCTGCTGCGCCTTCGCCACGGCTTCGGAACCACCATTAGCCTCGACGGCCTGGCCCACGGCCTCCTGTGCCTGGGCCACGGCCTGTCCGGCCTGTTCCTCCGGCGTGACGGCGGTCTCGTCGGCCAATGCCGGCGATGCGACGGTTCCCGCCGTGGCCAGTGTGGCGACTGCGATTACGATGCCCTTGCTCTTCTTCATGATCCATCCTTTGTCCTGTTGTGTGCGGAAATCGGAATCCGGCATCATGTCGCGTCCGGATTCCCTCAGTCCCTCGGATTCCCTCAGTCCCTCACACGTCATGGAACCGATATCGGCGTTGATGTCGACCCGGGGGATGTGATGCATGTCCGCACAGCCTCCCTCTCCCCTATCTAGAGGGTACCCCCACCCATGTATCGACCGCGGGCGTCTCCCGCACGGATTCATTCAAGGCATGGAAAAGGGCGGATCATGGGGAACCGCATCGGATCCCCATGATCCGCCCTGTCCGTCCTACGGCGTTTTCACGTCCGGCTGCCGTGGACGCCCTCCATGCCTATTCGCCGGAATGCTCCGCTTCGTCCGGGACGTCCGGCGTGTCCGTCCGTGGACGGCGTAGGAGCAGTATGGACGTGACGATGGACGCCAGACTGCACAGGAGTAGCAGCGGCAGCACTGTTCCCATGCCCGTATGGGGCATGCTGGCGAGCCATGCCTTCTCGGGCAGCACGCCCGCGTCCACGTTCGATTTGTTCGGGTTCGCGGCGGTCAGCGTGATGGTCACGGTCGACTGACCGTACGTGGCTTCCGCCGTGCCTGCATCGGAGTCCGTGATGCTGCCGTCCGTGGCGGGCGTGGAATCGTTCGCGTCCGGTTTGGTGAAGTCGCGGCGGTCGACGCGGCTGAACTGCACCGTGTATTTGTTGCTGCCGATGGTGAGGTTGTCGAACCTGTAGGTGCCGTCCGTTCCGGTGGTGGTCATGCCGACCTGGTCTCCGTCCTGGCTGTACAGGTAGACCTTCTGTCCGGAGAGCCGTTTCGTCTCACTGGTTTGTCGGATGCCGTCCCTGTTCGTGTCCTCCCAGTACAGGCCGCTGATGGTTCCTCGCGCGGGTGATATGACGGTATTGCCGGGGATGATCGCGCCGACCTGGTCGCATGAATCCTCGGCGCTCGTGCTGAACCAATGCTCCATGTCCGCGGTCCTGTAGTCCGAACCGGTACGGCAGGACGCGTTGCCGGTCACGTCATGGGATGTGGTGTCCAGTTTCGTGTAATCCGGTTTCGACGGAACGCTCACGCCCGCGGCGCGCGCGTTCGGCGTGCCCGAATACGGTGTGGACGGACTGTCGAACCACGCCTGGTTCACGACTGTCTGATCCTTGGAGGCTCGTTCCACGACGCCCGTGAAATGGAACACGACGCTGCCGCCGGGCGCGATCTCGAACGGGAGGTTGTATGTGCGGGTCACATAGCCGGACGCGGTGGTCTCGCTGGTCGGCGACACCGGCACTGCGGTCGGGTCGACGTGGATTCCCGTATCAGCCAATGGTGCGGCAATCTCCACGGGGGTCTTTTGGTCGACTTTTGTGCCATCGCCTAGCACCGAGTCATTGGAGTTGAGACCCCAGCCCCAGAGATGCCCTTCTTCGTCCCACGCATACGCGGACGAGTCACCAGCCATAACGCTTGTTATTCGTCCTTCGATTTTGACCACAGTCGGATTGTCCACGGTACGATTGTTCGTGGTGCCGTCGCCGAGCTGTCCGGAGGTGTTTCTGCCCCATGCGTATAGGACTCCTTCTTTCGTCAAGGCGTAGGTAGTATGATCTCCGGCACTAACTTGAACGAAGGTCTGGTTTCTTCTGATCATCATCGGCGTGGGCGCGTCCGTGATCATCATCGGCGTGGTATTATTCGGATCTACTTTGATGGTTCCGTATGCACTAACTCCCCAGCTCCAGAGATGCCCATTGGTGTCCAGCGCGACAAAATGAGTATAGCCTCCAGCAACTTGAACGAAGGTCCGGTTTTTGGCGATCATGACCGGTTTGTCGCGGTCGACTGTTCCATCTCCCAGCTGGCTTCCGCCGTTCGAGTCGCCCCATGTCCAGATGTGTCCGGCTTCATCCAATGCCGCGAAGGTGGTTACTCCTGTGGTCCTCGTCACCGAGGTGAACCTGGTGCCCTCCTGGAGTTTCGTCAGTTCGCCGGCGCTGGTAAACGTCCATAGTTGGCCGTTCTGTCCCAGTGCGACAGTGTATTTGTTATACGAGCCTCTTGCGTTAACCACGTCCTTGAAGGTTTCATTGGTTTCGTATCGTGTCGGATTGCTGGATGATGTCCACCTCCAGAGATGTCCGCCCGAATCCAGTGCGATTGTGCCCGAAAGTGAGTCAGACTCGATCTTCTTCACTTTGATATCCCAGTCGACCTTGGACACATGACGGTCGAACGCGGACGTGTACTGTGGTTTGAATCTACCTTCCGTTTCGCCGGCAAAGTAAAGATATCCTTCGGCATCCGTGAAATAGGTTCCTTTCAACGATCTGAAAGCTTTCAGGATTCGTGCGTTCCTTGCCTCTTTCATCGACGTTGTGCCGGCTGTGACGGTCACGTTTTTCGCGTTCTCCTTCATCCGGTCGGTCAGGGTCGACATGGTCGGGAAGCTGGTCTTGCCGGCATTGTCGACCTTCACGTCCCAGCTGATGGTGCATTTGCCGTTGCCGGCGTTGGCACAGTCGACGTTGGTCTGGGTTTTGTCCAACACGGCTTTCGGATCGGTCTTGTAGTAGCCGAAGTCCACACGGGTCTTCGCGGTGTCCACGTCCAATGCGAGCTGGTCGCCCAGGTCGGTGGCTTGGGAATAGTATTTCCGGTTCCAGCTGACGGTGTTCTCGATGCCGCCGTCCTGGTTGTAGTAGGTTTTGACCTTGGTTTGCACGCCGCTGCCGGTCGTGGTGCCTTCCTGTCGGGTGACCTCCACCCGGTAGGTGCCGGAATGCAGGTCGTCGAACAGGTAGGATCCGTCCGGGCTGGTCTTCACCGTCCTGTATGGGCTTAAACCTTGCTTGTTGCCGTCCTGGCCGGTTTTCCAGAGTTTGATGGTGATGCCTTCGATGCCGTTTTCATCCGCGCCCTTGTCGGCGTCGCGGTTCAGATCCCACCAGACGGTGCCGGCGATGGAGGATTTCACGATGGTGATGCGTCCCGGGAACGGGATCGTGTTCAACCGTTCGCCCTTGGCGTTCCTGTTGGATCCGATCCACAGGTTGTACCGGTCATTCACCTTGTTGCCCGTCGGAGTGAGGGTGATGGTGCCCTTAGAGGCGGCGAGTTTCATGCCGGCGCTATCGATGGGCTCGCTCCGCACGCGGATCGCGGTGATCTTGCTTTTATCCGTGTCGGTGAGCTGGCTCCATGATTTCCATGTGTAGTCGGCCGGATTGTCGCTGGTTTTCACGGTGGTGGAATAGGCGAGCGTGGTCGTGGTGGAGTCGTCCGCGTTCAACGCGGGCTCGCTGTCGAGTCTCCATGTGCCGTTGTATTGCGAGTGGCCGAGCGTGTAGTCGCCCCATGTGCCGTCGAGGCCGGTGTTGTCCGTGCCGGTCATGCCCGAATCGTCCAGGGTGGGCATGTGCAGGACGGTGGTGATGGTGCCGACGCTAACCTGGCGTCGGTCGATGATGTTCCATTCCCATTGCAGGGTGTCACCGATCTCGCTTTTCGGTTTCAACGCACGGCTGCGGCCGCTGCTGATCTGCTGGGTGCTGACATAGAACGGTGCAGTCGCGGCCGGACTGGTCACGTCCCACGCGCTGACTGGTCCGTTCGCCGCGCCCTGGATGCGGGTCCGGGCTGTCGCGTTGACGGTTCCGCCCGTAAGATTGCCGACACGGCCGGTGAATTGGATGTCTGGTAGCTGGTCGTAGTCGCCCATGCCCTGCACGTATGCGGTGTTCGTCCCGGCTTTCAATGTGAACGTGAGGGTCTTGCCGTCAGAGCCTGTGCCCATGGTCCAGTCGGAGTATTCGTCGCAGGTCAGGTCGGCGAGTTTCGAGTTCAATGCGACGGTCACGGTCGGCGTGATCTGCGTATTGGTGATCTGGATGTTCCTCACCTTGGGGTGGATGGTGTAGGTTGCGTGATCGCCGGGGTTCACGTTGCCTGTGGATACGGCCTGTCCGTCATCGTCGGCGACGGCGAGGCTGATGGTGTTCTCCGCGGCGGTTCTGCCGGGCGCGATGATGGTGGCGTGTGTGCTCACGGACTTGTAGCCGTTGACGTATTGTTCGCCGGTGAAGTCGCCTTCGGTCGCGTGGAACGAGGTGATGTTGCCTCCCGACGCGTCGGCGGTGATGCGCGTGTAGTAGACGATCTGGTAGGTTCCCGCTCCTGACGCCGACCCCAGGGGGATGGTGTTGTCGAGGAAGTGGATGCGGAAGCTGCCCGCGTTCGCGGGGGGCGTGCCGCGGGTCCAGCCGCTGGTGGTGGCGAAGATGCTGGTCTCGCGTTTGTTGGAGTCGAACAGGTAGTTGGGATTCCATTCGACCCAGTATTTGCCCGGATCAACCTCATTGCCGGACGGGTCGAGGACCTTCAGGCCGCCATCGTAGGATTCGTATTTCGGATTCCATGTCTCGCCGATGCCGAGCCGGCATGCCTGTCCGCAATCCGCGGTGATCTGCTGCGCGTATATGAGGCCGTGCTGTTCGAGGCGAGTGCCTTTCGCTGCCTTGTCGGCCCATTGCCTGCTGTCGTTGGTGAAGTCGAGCGCGGATGGTTCGAAGTAGGTGCCGTCCGTGTATGGCTGGTATTCCTGTCGGCCGAAGATCTGGCCTTTGGCGTCCTCGCGTACGACCTTGACGCGGCTCCAATCGTTGTTCTTGTACGGGTAGCCTTGGATCGCGCCGGTCTTCTCGTCCTTCGTGGACTGGTCGCGTTGCGTTCCGCTGCCGGGCTGGCCGCCCGATCCCAGATTGAGGACCGTGGTCCCGTCGTCGTCGGTGTTCGCGAAGATCGTCTTGTCGGGCACGAGCCGGATGTCGTACGTGCGTTCGCTCAGGTTCGCCTGGCTGGCTTCGTATTTGAGCTTGTACTCCAGTTTCCGGTCGCCCGAACCGCTTGGGATGTGGATACGCCCGTTATGGACGGCAAGGGTTTTGCCGTCCATGCTCCATGCGGTGCCGGCCGGGAAGCGGCTCACGTCCACGTCGGTCTCCCATGGAACCGTGGTGGATGCGCCGTGCGACGTGTTGCAGCCGGGATAGTTGAGCGGTTTGACCTTCAGGTCGAACCATCCGCTCGCGGTGCCGCCGTTGGTCCAGTTCGGCAGGGTACGTTCCATGCTCGCGCCGTCGTCGCCCAGACCGCCGTTGTCGATGACGAGGTCCGAGGACGGCGCGGACACGATGGTCAGGTCGCCGATCTTCACGCTCGCCTGGGTCTCGCCGCCGACGCGACCCATCGTGTAGGAGACGCTCTGTCCGGCAACGACCTTGCCGGCGGTGTCGCCGGCGGTCAAAAACATGTTCTGGCTGATGGTCTCGGCGACGCCCGCGGGCACGGTGTACGTGCAGGAATCATCCGAATTCAAAGTGGCGGTGACCATGCTGCCCGCCTGGCAGAATGATCCCTGGTCCTTCGCGACCTTCAGCAGGCCGCTTTTCGTCCAGGAGACCTTGATCTGGCGTTTGGCGGCCGCGTTGAATTCGAGTTCGAGCCGGTATTCCACGGTGTCGCCGCTGGATACGACTCCATCGTCCTTGGTGTTGTCGCCGACACGGAACCCGTTCTTCGCATTCACGAACGATTGGGCCGCGGTGCCGTGTCCGGTACCGTCCGCGATCTTGGTGACGCGTGCGGTCGCGTACGCTTTCGCGGGGCTTGCGGCCACGGCCCGTTGGGGCAGGACGTTCGCCTGGGTGCCCAGACCGCACAGCAATGTGCCGGCCGCAGCCAGCATCGCGAGGGTCCTTCTGCGGATCGCTTTTATGGCCGTCGCGGCTTCTTCCCCGTTCCGGTTCGTATGGCTCGTGTGTTTCATTGATTTCCCTTCCTTGTGTTCGTGTCTGTGTTCGCGTGTCTTTTTCTTCCCGCCCGCGACGTGTCCGGTCCAGATCCGGGTCTTCGTGCCGACTTGGGGCGTGGAGCGGGCGTTGAGTGTATGTGCCGACCCCCGTCTCCTTCCGCCGCGGGCCGGTGCCGTCCGGACCGGATGACACCGAGCTGGACGAGAACGACCAGTCCGATCACGGTCCAGAAGCAGACGGCGTACAGGATGAACAGCTGGTTCGTATGGTCCCTGGGCGCGTCCTTCGGTTCCGGTGCCTGCTGGGGTATGGCGGCTCGTTGCCCGGTAACCAGGAGGCGGTGGTCGTTGACGCCGTACGGCGTGCACGTCAACAGGGTGACGAGGTCCTCGCCGGGCCGGATGGTGAGCTTGCTGAAGTCGTCCGGTGTGACGATGTTGATGTCGGTGACCTTGTAGGCGAGGGTTCGGCCCACGACGGAGATGTAGAATATGTCGCCTTTCTTGGCCTGGCTGCCGAAGCCGCGCAATTTGTCGAACATGAGCTGGTCGGCGAGGCCCGTGTGCGCGGAGATGACCGCATGCGTGTTCTCGCCGCCGACCGGCAGGCTGGTGCCGTACAGATGGCCCGCTCCCGCGGACAGTACGCTGTCGGACGTGCCGTGGCGGATGGGCAGATCGATGCCGAGCCGTGGATAGCGGATGGTCGCCATGATTCCGTCCTTCGGAAAGTCGAGCTGTGATTGGTAGGTGGTGTCCAGGTCGGCAAGGCTTTCCCCGCCGTCCGTGTCGTCCCACGGATCGTGGGCCTCTCCGATGACCTGCTGCTGTTCGGACGCGAGGCGCGTGTTGTAGTCGAGTGCCCGTTCGAGCGCCTCGTGGAGTCGTTGCCTCTGTTCGCTTGCGGCCTGGCTGGTCTTCCGTTCGTGGGTGCTGGTGGCGGCCGCGGTGGTGTTGGATTGGACGACCATGAGCAGGAACGGCGTTGTGCCGCACAATGCGCCGAGGATCAGGCATAGCAGGCCCGCGATGGTGCGCCCGCCGATCGTGCGGGCGTGTGGCTGTCTTGTGTGTTTCGGCACGGTTCCCCCGGTGTTCGTTCCGTCATGAAGGAGACGGAAGTGTTCGTGTCGGCCGGTATGGTTCGGCCGTGATGGTTGGGAGGGGACGAATCCGGAGTGTTCCCCCAGGTCCGTCCCCTCCCGGTTTTTTCTGCAGTTATTAGGTTGGTGTCTTTGCCGTTCGCGTGCTTTTAGGCGCGTTTGCGGAGGATGATGGTGCCGGCCGCGACGAACAGGACGGTCATGGCCGCGAAGATCGTCATCCAAACGCTACCGGTCTTCGGCATATCCAGAATGGAACGCGCGTTGATGACGGTGGTCTGCGCGTTGGAGCCCTTCGGAGTCGTGTTGGACGCGAGCTTGTTGGAATCCTGGGTAAACGGGTTGAACGTCGTGATGCCGGTGGACTGGTTGACCTTGAGCGTATAGGAGAAGTTCGGCAGGATCGTGATGCCGGTGTACGGGCTCTTGGTCTCCTTCATGGTGTACGCGCCGTCGAGGCCGGTGATGTTAATGACGCCGTTGTTGCCGGACACGGACGTGATCGTGTCGGTCGTGCCGGTCGTTTCGGTCCGGTCGGCCTTGCGGTACGTGTAGCCGTCCGAGCTCTTGACGAACGCGACGGCGGCCGTGCTGCCGCTCTCGAAGATCTGGAAGGTCGCGCCGGCCAACGGCTGGTTGTTGGTGTCCTTCTTGACGAGCTGGAGCTTGCCGACCCACACCTTCACGGTGTTGCCCGGGGTGGTGGTGTGGTCGGTCACGGTGTTCGGGTTGCGAGAGTATTCCACGTTCACGGTGTTCGTGTCGGCGGTCTGCGGGACGGCGTTCTTGTTGACGGTCATGGTGTAAGTGACCTTGACGGCGGTCTGGATCGGATAGGATGCGGCCATGGCGACGATGTCGGACACGGTTCCCGCGGCCTCCGCGTCGGCGGTCGGCGCGAAGATCACATGGAACTTGCCGGACTCCGTGGTGACCTTCCAGTACGTGTGGCTGGAGTCGTTGACGAGGTCCTTGCCGTTCACGTTGACCTTCACGGTGCTCGGGTCGAACGTGAGGCCGGCCGAATACGTGTCGTTAAGCGCGTAATAGTATTTGTCGAAGCCGGTCCAGTTCGGCACCTGACTGGTGAGTTCGAAGCTCACGGTCTTTCCGATGGATGTTTCGGCGGTCGCGCCGCCGCCTTCGACGGTGCCGCGGCTGGTCGCGGTGATCTTTTTGCTCACGGTGGTGCCGTGGGTCTTGTAGGACACGGTGCCAAGCGTGTAGTTCGTGCTGCCGTTCTTCAGCGTGGTCTTTCCGTCGATGCCGGTGCCGTTGAACATGACGATGGACGCCTGGCCCGTGGTGGTGCGGTCGATGATCGCGTACACGCCCGGCGTGACGCTGGCGGTCATGGTGTTCGCATTCGCGCCCTTGGCGAGCTTGACGCCCGCGTCACCGGTGATCGCGCTCTCATGGTTGAGCTTGTTCAGGAAGTTGCGCAGCTGGCCGGTCCATGGGTTGTTGGTCGAGTCGAGCAGGTTCTGCACGACCCAGATCATCGGATTGTTCGCGTTGTACGCGTACGCGCCGCTTTTGGTCGTGGACGTGTTGATGCCCGCGTTCTTCAACGCGTTCGCCACGGCGGTCTTCTTGCCGGAATCGACGAGGTCGAAGCCGGTGATGTTGGTGCCGTCGGTCTGCGCGTACGAGTATTTCGCAAGCTGGACCGCGACGAGGTTCTTGCCGCTGATGTCCATGTTGGACGTGACGGTGATCGGCTGGGCGACAGCGAGCTTGCCGGCGTCTATGCGGGTGTCCGCGGCCACCGCGGTCCCGGTGAATCCCATGGCGAGTGTCGCCATGGCGGCCAACGCGCCGACCGCGGTCTTGAATGGTTTCGGTACCATGCTGGGTATCCTTTCCTTTTTTGTTCTTCGTGAAAATGGGCCACTGCATCCTCAGGCGGATGCGTGGTCTTGTTCCTCCATGTCGTTCACATGGCCGGATGGTTTCCGGCCCGATATCGGCACTGTTATTCCCGCCCGCCATAGGAAGGTCGTGCGGGCCCGCACGCATGGTTCGCCCTCAACGGTTTCCCGCATCCATGTCAGGGGGTTTATGTGACAGCACCACCGCCCTTTTCCTTCCGTGCCGGACTATGAGGGGGAAGACGATGGCGGCCGGCCTCTCCCTGTCGGGAGGATGCCGGCCGCCATCATGAAAACGGGAACGCCTTGTGCGTCACGCGCGCCCGGACCGTCGTCGTCCGATCGTCCATAACGCCAGTCCCGCGTCCGCGATGGGTGGTCGGACGAGACTACGCTGCAGAAGATAAGCCAATATCGTCGTGGGGACGGTCCGGATCAGTGGGCTTGCTGCTGGTCCGCGTCGGTGAACATGAGTTTCTGGAGTTCCTGAGCGAGCTCCGTTTCCCGGCCCTGCCGCGCATGGGCATGGCGGGGCATGGTCCGCTGTCGAAATAGTCCCGAAGCGACAAGCGGAGGGTCCGTTGTTTTCCGGCGGCGGGATTTTGCCGGCATCGGCGTCGTTGCCTAGGGTCTCGTCGGGATGGGTTGGGCCGTCGGTCTTTTCTAGCTGCATCCGGATTATCCGCTTATCCGAACTCCATGGACGTCGTCGTGGCGCATCTCTTCTTTGCTGCTCTTGCGTGTAGAATCAGCGGTTGTCCATTGTTTTCCGGGATGGCTTCGAGGCCGCCTGGTTCCCTCGAGGAAAAGGGGTTTGGAGATCATGGTTTTCACGTGCATCGAGATGGAGACGAGGCGTCGCATGCTTGGTTTGAGCCAGGCCGATCTGGGTGTGATTCTTGGCCTGCTCGTACCGAAGGATCCGTCCGATCCCAAACCGGTGGGACAGCAGACCGTCTCCCGTTGGGAGGAAGGCGTGAACGGCCATGAGGAGCCGCCGTATTGGGTGCAGTCCGCCCTGCCGAAGGTGTTCGACAGGATCAGTGAGATTCAGGAGGCGTTGTTCAGGCGCGTGCTTCCTTTCGTGGAATCATTGGAGGCAAGCGAGGACGGTCTGGTGCATGTGCCGATGTACCGGTCGGACCGGGCTTTCGCGCGTGCGATGCCGAAGATGGCGGGCTGGCCGGCGAGCCTGTGGAACAGCGCGGCGTTGAGGGCGGTGGATTCGTTGGACGATGGCAGGGAGTACCAGTTCGATATGGTCCGCTGACTTTCGGCGTTCCCGACGGTTGTACGGTTCAGTCCAATAGGTCTTCGGCGTGGACGCCTAGCGCTTCGGCGAGGGTGACGGCCGTTTTCAGGGTCATGTTGGCAGTGGGGATGCGTCCGGTTTCGAATTCGCTGATCCTGGATTGTTTGATGCCGGTGGCGTGGGAGAGTTCAATCTGGCTCAACCCTTTTTTCCTTCTCAGTCCGGCCAGTCTTGTTGTTTTGTTTGGCATTATGGCTCCAATAGCGTGTGGTAGCTGCCGACGTAGATGGTTCCGTCGTCGATGAGCTCGTGGATGCGGTCCTCGATGACGTCCTCGTCCAGGTCCGAGAGGGCGCCGTATCCGTCGAGCTGGTCTATGTCCCTGTCGTCGACTCCTTCGCCGGTGTCGCCCATGAGACTGCGGATGGTTTTGCGGATGCCATATCCGAAGCCGAGCATTCGTTCCCGGTCGTACACGAATCCGGCGATGGTCGCGTCTATTTCGGCGAGGTCCAGGCCTTGCGTGCTGGTCTTGGGCTTGGTTTTCTTGGTTTTTCCGCCCGTACTGGACGGCTGGTCGCAGTCCGCGATGTACGTGCAGTTGCCGCAATTGTCGCAGTATTCATCGTGGTCGTCTCCGAAATAGTCGAGGATCACTCCCCGGAGGCATGAGTCGGACTCGCAGTATCCGCGCATCGCGTCGAGACGCTCGAACGCGGCCTGCTGCGCTTTGGAACGGTCTTTCGGATCGTCGAGCGCGTTGCCTGCGTTGTCTGCGAGGCGTCTTTCCCAGTTCATGAAGTCGCTTCCGGCCCAGAGCATGACGCTGCGTGCGGGCTTGCCGTCGCGTCCCGCGCGACCGGCTTCCTGGTAGAACGATTCGAGGCTTTCGCAGGGCCCGTCGTTGAGGACCCAGCGAACGTCGGGCTTGTCTACGCCCATGCCGAACGCGGTGGTCGCGCAAATCACGTGCGGCGATCCGGTGAGGAACCCGTCTTGGATACGGGCCTTCTCCTTGTCTGTGAGGGGCGCGTAGAACGCTTCCGCGTCGATGCCGGCGTCCTGCAGGCATTCGGCGAGTTCGTCGCAACGGCGGATGGTGGTGCAGTACACGATGCCGCTTCCCTCATGGTTTTGGGCCCATTTCGTGATGAATTTCCTGCGTGCTGATGGTTTGAGTTCGATTGAGTCGAACCGAATGTTGGGACGGTCGAAACCGGTGCCGATCATGATGGGCTGTTCAAGGCCGAGGTCTTGGGCGATTTCCGGGACCTGTCGCTTCGTCGCGGTCGCGGTGAACGCGGCTACCACGGGACGTGAAGGCAGGCCCGCGATGAATTCGCCGATCCGCATGTAGCCTGGCCGGAAATCGTGGCCCCATTGAAGCACGCAGTGGGCTTCGTCGATGGCGATGAGATCCACGCGCGTGGATTGCGCGAAGGCGGTGAAATCGTCGGCGAACAGGCGCTCCGGCGCAACGTACAGGATGCGCAGACCTCCCCCATGGGCCATGTCGTAGATGTTTCGACGTTGCTTCGGCGTCACTCCGCTGTCGATCAGCGCGGCGGTCACTCCCCTCGCCTGCAGGGACTTCACCTGGTCGCGCATGAGCGCGCGCAGCGGGGACACGACGAGCGTGAGATGGCCGGCTCGCATGGCGGGAAGCTGGTAGCAGACGCTTTTGCCGCTGCCGGTCGGCATGACGGCGACCAGGTCCCGGCCATTGAGGATGGTGTTGACGGCTTCGAGCTGTCCGACACGGAATGCTTTGTATCCGTAGGCCTTGTCGAGTTGGTTCAGGGCGGCTTGGGACCAGTCCCGTAGTTCGTCCTGCAGGATGGCGCCGGACTCGGTGTCGAGGTAGTTGACGTTCATCATATGCGGTTTCCTTTTTCCGTTTCGGGCTCGGCCTGTGCCCTCCCGATAACACCAATATTATCACACTATTGGGATATTTTATGTTGGCGCCGGTGTAACATTTGATGGTGGAAACCGTCGAACGAACAGCAAAACGGCATTTTTCGCGAATTATTGCGAGACGAGTGGGAAATGGCCGATCGGCCTGTTTCCGTAGACATGAAGGCCTCCGTATCCGTTCCGTTTCCATTCCGCACGCGTGACTTTTGTGGATTGGAGGTCCGGTTTTGCCTCGTTTCTACCGATTCGACGGGTCCACTGGCATGGATCTGCGTCCCGCCGCAGTGTTGGAGGCGGACGCCGCGCGTATAGATGAGTTGCGCCGCCGGCGCGATTCGATGGCCGTGGCCACCCGCATCCGCATGGTCGACCAGCCGCCGGAAGGATTATTACCCCTATCCCTGTTCGACCGGACGCCTTTGCCTGATCGGACGGCGTTGCATCCCCGTACCATGGAGACGGTCGCTCCGGACATCGCCGGCCTGTACGTAGATTACATGACGCGAATCGCGATGGGCGCGCCCAAAAGAGTCGCGTTCCGCATTCCCCTGTTGGGCGCCCGTCTGGTCGGCCAGGGTGAGTATGCGGAATCGTTGCTGTCCAGAACGGTGGATTTCGCTTTTCCTTCGGCTCGCGCTGCGTGCCTGCTGCTTGATTTCGACGCGGCCTCACGACGTGGACCGCAGTATTGGAGACCGCGGCGGATGGTTCCGGATGCGGCGACGTATTTCAATCTGACACGCATGGTCGCCAGGTCCCGCGTGTTCCTCGACGAGTATGGTCCGGCGGTATGGGAGGGATTCGATTTCGAGGGAGGCTATACGGACCGGATCACGAGCGGGTCCGGTGATTTCCTCACCGGGGACACGTTGTGGGATTTCAAGGTGAGTGGTTATCCTCCGAATCCCCGGTACACGCTTCAACTGCTCATCTATTGGCGGATGGGATTGCATTCCGTCCACCCTGAATACCAGTCGATCCGGCGGTTGGGTTTCTTCAACCCCCGCCGGAACGAGGTGTGGCTGTTGGACGTGGACCGGATTACGCCGGAGCTCATCGATTGGACTGACCGTGAGCTGATCGGATATCCGGCCTGATGGCAACTCGTTCAGTATGCGAGCTCCAGACGGTACCCTTTCCTTTGGTTGACGGTTTCAATGAACTGGCTAAGGAACCTTCTCCGTTCATTGTTCATTCCTTTCCTTCGCCGCTTGCCTGCGCCATCGGCTCACGCACCGTTCGATGCGTTTGCGTCCGATGACTTCCGGACCGACGCCCGCGCTTCTGAACACGTCCACCGGCCTGACACCCAACTCGAGCTCGTATTCCACATAGCGGATGAAATACCTGTTCCAGGTGATCCGTTTCTCACCGCACTCGTCAACGGCGTCGAGACCACACAGGTATTGTCGTTCCTCGGCATCGAATGGCTTGTTGCATGGCCTTGCCTTCGGTTTGGCCCGGTTCATTCTGCCCTGTTGCAACGCTTCCTGTTTCAAGAGTAGTTTCACGCCTTCCGCGAGGACCTGGGTTGGCGTCATGTGATGCATCACCGCATACGATTCGATTTGTCTTTTGAGTGAAACGGGCAATCCGAGACCAGTGGTCTCATCGTCATCGTCTGATGGCTCGTCTTGTGATTGCGTTTCGTCTGTCGGTTTGTTCATTGTCCCCTCCCGATTCTTTCTTTGATGAATTCGGATATCTTCTCGAGGCAGAACGCCGCGCCGGAACGGGCCTGCGGGTTTCCGACCATGAGTTGGTCGTAGCAGAAGTCCCCGGTGCAGGGATCGACGGCGATGATGTAGTCGTCGCTGTCGGGTTTGCCGTCGCATCCCATCGGTTCGATCCAGATCGCTTCCGATATCACGAGGGAGGTTTCAGGGTTTCCGGTTTCGGTTCCGAGGCTTCGCAGCGCTTTCGCCATGGCCGTGCAGACGTCGGCGATCAGGAACGCGTCCGGTCCCGCGTGCCGGTCGAGGAAGTGTTCCACTCCGGTGTCCGTGTCGGACAATCGGGTCGCCCGCATGCCGGCGACGGCCATGCGCGCCATGGGCACGGTATGTCCCATGACGGCCCCGAACCAGCATCTGTCCCTGTCGCTCATCGTTTTCCTCCTCTTCCCTGCCGCCATGCGCGGATGATCACGCCCGCGCAGAATATGATGGCCACGGCGAGCACGAGCAGCAGGATGAGCCATAGCCACCCGTATCGTGGCAGCAGCGCGCATTCCGCGCAGACCATGATGATCGCGGCGATGCAGGCCACTATGATGACGACCGCTTTGACGATGGGGTCATGATCCCTGTTCATCATGCTTCTCCTGTTCACGTTGCTTCTCGAGGTTCTCACGCCATCGGGCGGCGCATCGTTCGACGCGTTTGCTGCCGATGATCTCCGGGCCGACGCCGGCTTTGCGGAAGATGCCGCTCGGAGCGTATCCCTGGTCGAGTTTCGCCGTCGCCCACGCGATGAACGCCCGGTTCCAGGTGATCCTTTTCTCGCTGCACGCGTCGACCGCGTCCAGACCGCACAGGTATCGGCGTTCCTCGGCGTCGAATGGCTTGTTGCGTGGCCGTGCTTTCACTTTCGGTCTGTTCATTGTCCTGTCCTCCTTGCCGGCCTCCGGTCCGGCTGTTTTGGCTTTCGTCATATGTCGAGTTCTCCTTGGATGACGGCGTGGCTGCCGTCCGGCCCGTAGTCGGATTCGTCCAACTGCCAGGTCTTCTCCTCGCTTCCGTCGAACGGGCGTTCCTCCACGATGGTCAGTCCGCACACGCCGCAGCGCATCAGCCGTAGTCTGCTTCGGGCCGTGCGGCCTGTGATGCTCCATGGTTTCCACAGGTGGGGCCGGCCCCGGTTCCATCGACGTCGACTGTCGGTGTCGGGGCATGCCTGGAGGGTTCCCAGACGGTTGTTCCCGCAGAGGAACAGCATGTCTCCAATGTTGGTCCAATGGTCGATCCAGTGGATGATCTCACCATCCCATCTGACGGGCAGCCGTTCGTCCAGGAGCGCGCTTCCCACCCGGAGGGCCGCGTCGATCTCCCCTACCGTGGTCTCATCGTTCGCCGTCATAACGTGTTCGCGTCCCATCCTGGCCGGCTTGGTGTTCCACACCGGCGAGGAACGCCTGGCTGATGATGTTCAACGTGTGGTCGATGCCGTACCGGTCGTTCCGATCCGTGACCCGGTACCGTTCCTGCATCCGACGCGCGTAGTCGTTCGCGGGTCCGAGCGCCTGGCACAGCACGTCCTCCCACATCGTTCCGTCGTCGCTCATTCGGTTTCCTCCTTCTTGTCGATCGCCATTTCCGCGCGGATGCAGAACGACAACGCGTCCGACCATGCGCGCTCGTATGCGATGACCCATGCCTGTGCCGGCGATTCGTCGGTCAGGTGGGCTTCCAACAGTGATTTGATGGCTTGGTTCCGCACGTATTCGCCCGCCTCGCTGTTCGCGATGGCCGAAGGCGCGTCCTCATGCCTGAGTTGGAGTTGCACGGCTTCGATGATGAGTTTGTCCACGCTGGTATCACTGTGTTCAGCCTGCTGTTTGAGCTGTCGCGCAAGATCGGCGGGCAGGAACACCCGTATCATGGTCCTCCCGTTCCGGCTTGCGCCGGCCGCGGTCTCCTTCATGGAGAACAGCGTGTCATCGTTCATTTCGCTCCTTTTCCGCTGGGCCTGAGCCGGTCGAGCCGGCCGCGGATGTCGGACAGGCGCCGCTCCATGGTTTCGATGGCGTGGCGTAATTCGAGATCCTCGCTGACCAGGCAGTGCGTCTGCGTGCGTATCAAGTCGATCCCGGATGTTTCGCGTGCCGGTGGGTTGCGTGTTTCCATGTCCGCCGTCCCGTCACCGGTCGGGGATCATGGCGCCGTCGCTGACGGTGAGTTCCGCCCATGCCAGGTTCACGGCCTGCGCCAGCCGGAAGGTCGTGTGGTTTTCGTGTTTTTTTGCTTGTTTGACGAGTGCGTGGTAGAGCCGTTCGGCTGTTTCGCATGCCTGGCTGTGGCTTATGGGCTCTTCGATGCCGTTTTGCCGCGGGTCGATGCCGAGCTCCAGCATGGCCTGGTCCATTCGCGCGGCCGCCGCGGGCAGTCCGTGCGTGTCCCCCTCGCCGAGCATGTCGATGTTCCGGACCGTGGCGTCGAGCTGTCCGGTGAATTCGGCCGCCCGTTGGATGAGTTTTCCCATGTTGCTCCCCTTCCCCTGTTCCCGTCAGGATCGTGATGATGAGGATTGGAATGATCGCCAGGGACACGAAACCGCACACGTCCCCGACCATCCGGCTTGGGCGTATCATCCGTGGGTCGAAGACCGACCAGACGACGGTCGTGATGTAGCATGTGCAGCAGCCGGTGAACAGGTTCATCGCCACGATTGCCATGGTCTTGATCCTGCGTCGCCTGTATGTCCCGTTCCTCATTTCGTTTTCCTTTGGAAAATGAATGATTGGATTGGAGGAAACCGGAAGGGACGGGAGTCTGTTCGCCGTGTTTTGATTGTTGCTATGACTGACCATCGCTCGGGAGAAGCCCCTTCCGGCTTCCTTCGAACATTCCACATGCCCTCTTGTCGATATCTCCCCCTGTTCCGGAAGGGGTGTGTCGTGATGGTCGGTCAGAATGTTTTCCATGGGTGTGGCCGGCCCATGATGTCCTGGTAGTCGGACGCGTTGAGTTCGTTCTCGAGCCTGGCCCTGGTCTCGTGGTATCCGCGTAACGTTTTCGTCGCGAGGGCCTGCATGACTCCCGCCGCGACGGCGAGCATGACCGCGACGACGGTCGGGATGATCGCGAGGATGGTCCGGTTCAGGGCCAGGGCGAAGGCGATGATGAGGAATGCCATGGCTGCCGCGGCGTCCATATCGCGTATGTTCCTCATCATGCGGGCCTGTTCGAGGTTTTGTTCGCTTTCCTGTCTTATCCTGGCCGCTTCTTCGAGACTGAGTCCTTCGGAATGGTGTGGTTCCCGGCTCATGGTTGTTCTCCTGGTGTGTGGTGAAGTTTCATTCCGTCCACATGGGGATCATCCGTTATCGGCCACGCATCCTCGGAGTGTTGTTTTGGTATATGCTTGCCGATATCGGCTCAGCCGGGAAGGTGGTATCGAGATGTCCGGAGTTGATGATGTGCGCTGCGCCGATGTCCGCCAAAGGCCATCCGGCACGGGTGATTTGGGTGAATCTGTGGTTGTCCGCCCTGTGCTGACGAAGGGTGAGGCAAAGAAAGCCCGTATCCTGCTTTCCCAGAACATTGAAGAACTGTCGGATATGCGTGTTCCAGACTTCGTCGGGAAGGATGATGGTTCTTTGCGGCCGACGCTGGTAGGGGCATTTTTCGAAGACCGCATGGTAGGCGCGGCCCTGGTCGGTCCAGTCGGCGATTACGCCGTTGCCTTCGAGCAAAACATCCGTGTCTTCCATCCCTGGTGTGACGCGCGCAAGGCATCTGAGATTCTCCGTAAGTCCGTAGCCGAGGTGCAGGGACTCGTCGTCGACTCCCTCCATCGGGGTAAGGGCATCGGTTTGAGACTCAAGCTGTACTGCGACGTGTGGGCGGCGCAGCATGATGCCGAGTTCATGTTCAGCGTTCCCACGAATGAGGCGGCGTGCAAGATGAACGAGCGTGCCGGCCACATCGTTCTTGGCGATGGCGTCCGCATGGTCGTCCAGGTTCAGGACCGCGAAACCGGGTTCCGTTCCCCCGCGATCGCCGCATGGCAGGACGGTTCCTCTGAGCATCCCGGCTGGAATGCGTTCCGGCAGGTCCGCATAGCGGATCCGCCGTCCGTGCGCGTCGGACAGTGGCCACCCGTCGACGTAATACCGGGGACCAACGGCCTTTATGCAATGGGCGAAGATGGCCGGGTCCGTATGGTGGTCTCCTGGTATGGGTGGCCACGCCCGAAGGAATGCCGAATCGTAACCTGTCCGGTCGATTGATTCCTGGGTTTCCTGTTTTCCCATTGGATTGCCTTTCTTGGTTATTGGAGGTCAATGAGCTTATGGAAGCGTTCGAGAATGTGTTGGACGGTGTCGGGATGGTCGATTCGGTCGTCGATGATGGGAATGATCGTGTTGTCGTCCGGACGGTATCGACGAAGGGTGAGGCAAAGAAGGCGCAGAGGCTTCTTGTCCAGGAGATCGCCGATATGGGGCGTGCAACGTTTCCAAAGGACTGGGTCAACGTGGATGATCGTTTCGGGCCGACGCTGGTAGGGGCATTCCTCGATGATCGCCTGGTAGGCGCGGCCCTGGTCGGTCCAGCACAGGAGTATTCCGCAGCGTTGGCGGCGACATGCCGTGGCGTCTGGCCTTCGCGTCTCCTTGACGACGCATTGTATTTGGTCGGGACGGAAATCGCAGAAACGCCAGGCATCGCGGTCGTTCCCGACCATCGGGCCGAGGGCATCGGATTGAGGCTCAAACGGTATTGCGACCTGTGGGCCGCACAGCATGGCGCTTATCTCATGTTCAGCCGTCCGACCAACAAGGCCGCGTGTCGCCTCAATGAGAAAGCCGGCCACAAGGTCCTTGAGGGCGATGTCTCGTTCGTCACACAGATCGTAGACGCCCAGGACCGTCCCCTTACCGGTGTCGTTCGTATCGATCCCGCCTGTGATGGTTCCTTCCAGGCCTTCCGCCAGTTGACGGTAGCGGATGGGTTGATGTGGCGGTTCCGGGTCGGCCAGTATCCGGCGGTATCCCAAGTGGACGGGACCGGTGACGATCATGCCGTCCGTATCGATCCTGGTCATATCGCCTGGTATGAGTGGGATCGTTCCGGTCTTGTCCGTAGTGTTCTCGCTCCGGCTCCCCGTTTGGAGCATGACGTTTCCATGGGTTTGCGGCGAGTCTCCATGGAGTCGTGATGTCGATCGCTTATTCGTCTTGTTCCCGGTTTCCATCGTCTTGTCCTTTTCGTTCTGCCGCTTGCTCGTTCATCACGGCGTCGATGTTGTCGAGGATGGCTTTGGCGAGATGCGCGCGCCATTCGGTGATGTCATGCGTCCCACATGGGGATCGTCCGTTATCGCCCATCCGTGTCCGTTTCCCCTGGAACGTCATTCATTGGAATCACTGCACCCGAAAGAACACCAGAATCTATGCGGCTGGCGCTGTCCGAACCGCTAAGCTCTCAAGACGAGTTTCAAGTTCCCTTTTCCGAGCTTGGAGTTGTTCGATCTTTTTATTGATCTCGCCGATGGCTTCTTCCACCATTTCAGTGTCTTCCATGGGCAGGTAGTCGGACGCCAGTCGTTCTGCCACCTCGCGTTGGTGTTCCGGGACCACGCGCTGGTAGTAGCCGATTGCGACGTTGATGTCGTGGTGTCCGAGTTCGTTCATGGTTTCCCGCAGCGTGCCGCCGTGGATCATGTACAGGGTCGCATGCGTCGCGCGCAGGGTATGGAACGATATATCGTCTCGTCCTACCTTCCTTCGAGCCACACGGAACTGGGCTTGCAATGTGGGCGGTGGGAGCACTCCTCCCTTCACGGCCGTGAACAACATCGAGTCGGGCTCTTTCACGGGGCAGAATCGTTCGATGTGTTTTCTGATCATCGGAATGAGGATGGATGATACCGGCAGGACACGTTCGCTTTTCCGTGTCTTGGGCGGACATAATTCGTACGGACCGCAATCGTCCGTTCCTCTATCGACGCTGTGGCGGACATAGAGCAGTCCGTTTTCGAGATCCAGATCCCGGAGTTGCAGGCCACAGACCTCTCCGATTCTCAATCCTCCCACCAGAACCGACAGCCACACGGCCAGTCTTGTGTATTCCGGGAACGCGTCCGCGAGCACGTTTATTTCGTTCTTGTCCAGTGGCCGGATGTCCTCTTTTTTCGGTTTGCTTCTGGTGAGGGAATATTTGCAGGGATTCTCGACTTTGAGTCCTTCTTTGACGGCCGCGTTCATCAGTCGTTTGAGCATGAACGAGGCTTTTTCGTATCCATCCGGAGATGGTATCTCTTTTTTCGCTTTCCTTCTCCATCTCGCGACTTCGTTTTCGGTAATCTCGTTCAACGGCATAGTGCGGAAATACGGCATGAGTCTGTTGACCGCTAGTTTCGTGCGACGCATGGTGCGTCCGCGCATTTGCCCGTTCTTCTCCTTATACCGGTTGAAATAAGCCCGCGTCCATTCCTCGAACGTCATCAAAGAATCGGTTTTCCTCTTGTCTCGTTCGTTGGGTGGTGTCCACTGCTTGATGCCCTTATTGTGCAGGATGACCAGGTAATGCTCCTCGTCGAGCCATTCGTATGCCTGTGCTTCGTATTCGGGTTTGAACTGCTTGCCTATTTTCTTGTTTTTATCCAAAGGACTCACGTATCGTGCGACGTACGCGATGACCTGTCCTTCATCGTCTTTTCTTTTGATGACCGTGCCCCAGCGGCGGCGTCCATGTCGCTTCTTCCTTGTGCCATCCTCCATCGTCGTACCTCTTTTCGGTTGTCTGGATTTACACCTTTGGTTTTATCGGGTGTCGCGTTTCCAGCATGTCATTCCCTATTTAAAGACGTTCATTGACAGATGGAACAGTAAGCAGAATCGTGATATTCCATACTGACGCCGCTGCGAGCATGGCTATCCAAAAGCCGGAGAAATCACCTTGCCGCTCCGGGCCGCGGAGTGCTAATCGGTTCGTTTCTGGCATAACGAAAAAGCGAGGCGATTCAGGCCGCTATATACCTGCAGCTACACGGGAACATGGCAGCCACTGGCTTGACATCAACACGAGAAAAAGCATGTTGGGGAGATGCTCGAGGGTCCAACATGCCTGGCCGGAAACAATGGATGAGCCGCTTAATCATAATGCTGATTAAAACTGCCTTATTCCATTTCTATCCATTTCTCTGAGATATTTGACCGGCCATGGAAGGACGCTCGGCAAATAAGTGCTTCTCACCCAATCCACATTGCACATGTCGATGATTTGGTCGTCGAAGTTTTCGCCCTCGACCTGGATTATTCTGCGGATTGGAACCATTCTGGGCATTCTTTTGTTCAGATTGGTATTCTGGTATCCGACTGAATATAGGGTTGTTCCATCATCGTCTTCGCCGATGTTTATTCCGAGAAGACTCGGGTAGTTCTTCCCCGCGAATTCCTTGCTTCTTGGATGGGCGGTTTTTTCGGATCGTGGACGTCCTGCCTCGCTTCGAATCGTGTCGATTTCCTTTATCAGCCTGTTTAGATTCGTGGGCATCGCATGCATGCTGGTTCTTGTGATGGCGGCCACGTTTCCATCAGGATTCCGTACCACGCATTCGACTCTCTTTCGGGTTCTGGCCCCATACATTTCACCGGCGGACGCGACGGCCTCCCGCGTCTCTATCATGAAATCTCCCATTTCGAATGAGGGCTGGGAGGGTTGGCTGGTGTCCTTGTGGAATTCGAATCTGCCGTTGAGTCCGATTTTCAGATATAGGTACGGTTCAGGTTCGTCTATTCCTTTTGTTTCCTGACTCTCGTCGGTCTTGCATGGGACGGCGAAGCAGTATCCGCGCACACTGGAATCATCGGTGGTTCCCGTCACTACTTCTTGTTTGATTCTCAGCTCATTGAGGGCCGATGCCACGAGGGCTTTCCTCATGGAATCGCTTTTCCGAGCTTTTGCCCTGTTCCACATTTCGACGCTGATGCATTGGGTGGGGATGCTTCTGTCAAGCATCTGATACGGGTCTTCAACCGTATTCGTGTCCTGATCACGGTTCGCGTACCGGTAATAATCCGCTTCATGAAGAATCATGATTCTCCCCTGCCGACTGCCGTTGGTCTCCACGCCCGCGTCGTGCAAGGCTTGCCGGACCTCATCGACCGCCTGCCCGCAATCTTCCAGACCGTCCACCGTTATCTTCCCGTTCGCCTTGCGGAGGCTTTTGCCTATGACGTTGATCGGGATGGAATCTTTTTGCGGCACGCCAAGCCATTCGAGCCGTGCGAATTTCCCGTAGCAGAGATCGAATAGTCGTAGTATGTCCCGCAAGGCCATGAGTTTCCCTTCCTTGGTTTCTCGGGCATCGAAGGCGAGGGCGTCCACCATGTTGCGTTTACGGTTTCCCTTCCGTACTCTGAGCAGGTATGAGTTATCGTCGTTGACGCGTTTGTCCTTTTGATGCGCCCATATGATCTTCCCCTCGTGCAGCATGAAACGAGGATAGGTCTCCTTTGGCTTGCTCTTGCTGAAATCGCGGTCCCTCAGATAGGAAACTTGGGTGAACGTCTTCACATCCGCGTTCCAGACAAGGGCGTCACCTTCACGTGTGATGGAATGCTCCAATGTGACGACGGCATTGCTTTTATCCTTGATCTCGACGATCTGTCGTAACGCGCCATCCAGATTGAAATGGGTCCATTCATCGCATTCCGTCTCGTCCGAACGGTCGGCGAGACAGGAGAACAGCATCCGCAGGGCGTCGCACTCGTCCAGGTCGCTCCATCCGACCCGCCGGATGGTCGTATTCTCAGGCTCCTGCAGGTTTTCCTCTTTTGCGCGTCCATGTTCGGTCGCGACGTATGCGGCACGGTAGCCGCGAATCATTCCTCTGATACATGCCTTTCCGCGGAAGACCTCGAACATTTCCTCGCAGGACACGTATCTTTTCCTTGGATCGGCTGTCCTCTTCCTGCACAGCTCCCATAGGTCGTATTTCTTGTCGGCTTCGGTTCCATTCAGATGGAGACGCACCTTGGATGTGTTGATGATGTTCCTCTGTTCCAATTCAATGCTCCTAGTCCAGATTGTCGATTGCATCGCACAATATTCTGATGTTCCGTTCGTGCAGGTGTCCGTCCGGCTGGATCAGACCGGGTATGGTCAGTATCCGCGAATCGTAGAGATGCGGCTCGCCTCGTCCTGTGAACAGGCTGTTGACGATGACCGCAAGGACGGTCGGTTTCACTTTGTCGACTATGGCGAGTTTTTCCGTTATCCATTCGATGTAGTCATCCGCCTGGCGGCCGGTCTTGTCGTAGCCGGACCAGTGTTTGAAGTCGAACATCACTCCGGAGTTCCGGCCGGAGGTGGGAGGAAGATAGGCGTCGAATTTTTCGAAGGCTTCCGGACAATCATCCAGAGTGTCGAGTTTTCCATAGAGTTTTTCGACGATGGCAGTGCCGGCCGCTTCTCCGAGGGCTCCTTTGTAGATGTTGTTGTACGCGGACGGGACCATCCAGAACTCGTTGTTCTCGTTCCAATGTTTGGCGTATCCATGACGGTCGAAATATTCCGAGACCGTCGGATTGAGCATGAGGGTCGGCAGTTTGGAGTTTGCCTCGGAGATCATCGACTGTATCTTCCTGTCGCGGTTCTCCGCCCGTATGAGGTCCGGGAACGGTTTGAATGACACTTCGGTCGCCTTCCGGTAGTCCTCCGCCTTGCCTGTGCGGTAGTAGATGGTCTGTGTGCCGGAGGGCACTGACGCGTACATTCCCATGGAGAGATTCAGCATTCCAAGACCGAACAGTTTCTGACGGCTGATTGTCGGATCCCGCATCGCTTGTTCCCGCATCTCCCTCCAATTGCCTATGACGGCGTCATCGTTCCATCCGGAGGTTGAAGCAATCTTCTGAAGGTAGGCTCCTACATTGCTGGACCGAACCGCGATCTTCCGCGCCATCCTCTTGTCCATCGTGGTTGACGGCTCCGGTGCATCCCAATGCATGGTGTTGAAGATTTCCTGGGCCTCATAGGTGAGCGGAGTGTCATCGAAGGCCGACGCATCGGCGGTCTTGACCATTTCCGGGTCAAGGACGATGGTGATGTTCCGTCTTCTCCATGCCGACCGGGTGGTCCTGCCGATCGCCTGATAGACGATTCTGGACGTCCACGCCATGGAGCTGGGCAGTCTGTTGTATGCGAAGAAATTCGTGTCTTCCATCTCATCGCCGTCCGGATTGCTCCGCGCGTATGCCGGATCGACGAGCAGGTTCATGCAGTAGAAGTATTCGCCACGTGAGATTTCGCCTCTTTCCATCAGCTCGCGCACCTCGACGATGGATTTGAGCTGCTGTTTCGTATCGGCACACACCGAATCGTTTATGGTCAGGATGTGAGTGGGCTTTTCCAGATAGGTGAAATCGATGTCCCTGTGATCCTCGTCACCTCCGGATATGTGGGCATACTCGTCCATATGGCCGTTATGTGGCAGCAGGATGTCCTTGCCTTGTCCGGCGGTCTGATAGGCCGTGATGATGAACACTGGCTTCCGGGCGGAGTCCTTCTGCACCTGCGGAAAAACGTCGTTCCACGAGCCGGCTCTCAGACTTCGCGCGCATTTCCAATAGTCCCTGTCTTCCGGCTTGAGTTCCTTGGCGAGTCTTTCCATCAGGGATATGGTCGCTTCGATCTCAACGCGGTTGAGGGACGCGACGAACATCAATCCGGCGCTGCCATCCGATTTGAGGAAGGTCTTGAAGGCGTCGAGACGGTTCCGTATACGGACTTTCCTGTACACGCCGTTGGTGTCTTCTTTGAGTCTTCTATCCCAGCTGCAGGCCGCGAGGATGTTCTCCGTCTTGCTGAATATGCTACCCCAAAACACGTCCGGTTCCATCTTCATCGCAGTGGCCATGTCGATGCCGGGGATCTTGGACACGTTGATCCGGTACTGTTTCCTCAACAGGTCGTTCGCCTCATCGGCGGTCCTCATGATGCTGGAATGCTCGGACTCGTCTTCGTCCATGAAACCCCTTCCGAGCCGGGCTCGTATGTATCCCTTCTTGTCGACGGGGAAATTCTTCACCGAATCGACGCCCGCGGTGGCGGACACCAGTATGACGTTGGTTCTTTCGGCGCAACGGCATAGTATGTCCGCCGGCGTCTCCTTCAATTCCGACAGTCTGACTTCCACATAGGAATCGTGTGACGCGTGCTGCAGCACCCTGGCCAGAGACACGCCGCACGAATAAACACTCATATCTCCCATCCTGTAGCCGTATTTTCTAACCGAATTGCCGTTCGCGTACCCGTTCTTTCTGGCTGTGGATGCCATTTGACGAATCGTCTTGTATTCCCCGATATGGAGGTCGTTGAGGGTCGTTTCGACGGCGGAGACGCTATCCACGAGCCTTTCACCTGACGTGCTCCCCATGCCGTCGGTCTCTCCCGCAGAACTATTCGTCAATGAGTTTTTGCCGTTCTCATAGGCTTTCGCCGCATAGCCGAGGAAGGCGCCCAGCCGGTGGAGGACGACTTGGCATTCACGAATGATGCGGTCGAGCCGGACGCCTTCCTCTTTCTCGTTCTGCTTCGGTTCGGGAATCTTGAGGACGTTCTGCCCGTACTTTTCATCGTAAACGACATAGGCTTTTCTTCCGCATAGATTGACCGATTCGAATGTGAACATGAATCCTTTGCCCAGACGCGTCCCGCTGTCTTCGTCCATGACGAGGTTGCAGCCAAGATGGTATTTTTCATAGACGTCCCGGATTTGGCCCATGATCTCGTCCAGGTTTCTGGAGACGCTCTGCCATCCGTTTCCGTATTCGGCGAAGCGCAGGAATCTTGGTGAGAACCATTCCTCCGCGGTCTTAGCGCCGCCCATCAGCTCGTGTATGACATGCAGCAGAACCAGCGGATCATAGTCCTGATCCGCCGCGGCCTTACACAGACTGTCCAGCATCACGTCGTTCACGTAATCCGATTCGTCTATGACGATTCCACTCACGTTCTCAAGAAATGAGTCGCCTGTAAGATCCAAGACTCCGTCGAAGATGGTATCCACAGGAGAGAGGAATTTCTGCGGAGTCATGATGAGCACATCGTAATCCGAACGGGAACGACTCATGGGCCAGAACTTCTCGATCCACCCCCATTCCTCCTGTCCTTTTCCTTTCACATATTGGCGGGCGTCGATTCGTCCGGATTCCTTGTTTCCTTCGTTTAGTTCCCGCGCCTCATTCTTGATGCTTTTCTTGACCCATTGGCGGAATTCCTTTTCGTACTTCTGACCCGTCTGCTCATCGGCCGCTTTGTCATCGCTTTTCTGCCAGTTCAACAGAAATCTTCTGAGTCTTCTGTACAACACGTCGTTTTTGATGGAGGGCGGAATTTCTAGCTTGCCCTGATCTACTAGGGAGATGGCGTTTGAGACCGCGTCAAGCGTGCCCTCAACAGAAATGACCCTACGTCTGATTTCCTCATAATCCGGCAGATGGCAAGTGATTTTCTCGAAGAACTCATCTCTGTTCACTTTCGATGGCGTCAGATAGATGAAGATGTGGCGTTCTTTCCCATGATTGAGCTTCATCTGTTCGGCTATGGTTTCCGCAGTCGTATAGGTCTTGCCGCTACCGGTCGGCGCCTCGATGACCGTCAGCCCTTTCTCTCGTCCGAACGCCTTTGAAAACCTGCTCTTGATTATGGGATAAAGCGGACTTGACATTTGCGAATCCTTTCATGATTCCGCGTGTGTAGGTGGGTTGGCCTCATTGTCCTCTCCAAATCAAACATGGGTGTGACGGCCCTGAGCATTGTCTTAACATGTGTGTCGACCGAACATCCTTTGTGAAATCGAATGTTAATTGTGAGCGTTAACAGAACACAAACTACCAAAACACGCCAAAATTCCACCGCAACGTCACCTCACGTCGCTACTATGGGAATCGCAATGTGAGGGCGTCATGCGCTCGGCACAAGCCGGATACGCGGCCCGACCAATTGGAAGGAAAGTAATCCATGACCGAATTCAAGGAGACCGAGCTGGACGAACGCGCCATCAAGATGGCCAAGGTCCTGTCGGCCGACGCGGTTGAGCGTGCGGGACACGGCCACCCGGGTTCCCCCGTCTCCCTGGCGCCTATCGCCTATACCCTGTATCAGCATTTCATCAAGCACGATCCGAATGATCCCAACTGGGAAGGTCGCGATCGCTTCATCCTTTCTGGCGGTCACGCCTCCCTCACCCAGTACGTCCAGCTGTACTTCTCCGGCTACGGCCTGACCCTGGACGATCTGAAGAACTTCCGTGGCGGCGCTGACACCCGTACGCCGGGCCACCCGGAATACGGCCTGACCCCGGGCATCGAAATGACCACTGGTCCGCTGGGCCAGGGCTTTGCCTCCGCCATCGGTTTCGCATATGGCCAGCGCTTCCAGCGTGGTCTGCTCGATCCGGAGGCCCCGGCAGGCGAGTCCCCGTTCGACCACAAGATCTGGGTCATCTGCGGTGAAGGCGATATCGAGGAAGGCATCTCCGGTGAAGCCGCTTCCCTCGCCGCCAACCAGGAACTCGGCAACCTGACCGTGATCTTCGATGCCAATCGCATCCAGATCGAAGGCGACACCAACCTGGTGCTGGCTGAGGACGTGCTCAAGCGTTTCCAGGCCTACGGTTGGTACACCGACGAGTTCAGCTTCATCCAGCCCGACGGCTCCTACAAGGAAGACGTCGAGGGCCTGGCCGACACCATCGCCAAGGCTCAGAAGGCCGCTCCGAACCAGCCGAAGCTGATCAAGGTGGACACCCTGATCGCTTGGCCGACCCCGGGCAAGACCAACGATCCGTCCGCTCACGGCTCCAAGCTGGGCGCCGAGGCCGTCGCAGGCCTCAAGAAGCTCCTCGGCTACGATCCGGAAGAGACCTTCCATGTGGACGAAGAGGCTCTGGCCCACGCCCGCAAGGTCGCCGAGCGCGGTCTGGAAGCCCACAAGGAATGGGACGAGAAGTACAACGCATGGCGCAAGGCCAACCCGGACAAGGCCGCCCTGTACGACCGCATCAAGGCCGGCGAGCTGCCGGAAGGCTTCGACAAGGCCATCGATGACCTTGAGGCCACCTTCGAAGTCGGCAAGAATGTCGCCACCCGTGGCGCCTCCGGCTCCACCCTGAACGCCATCGCCGCTGTCATGCCGGAACTCTGGGGCGGCTCCGCCGACCTCGGTGGTTCCAACAAGACCGACCTCAAGGGTGCCGCTACCTTCGCTCCGGCGAAGTGCGCCACCAAGCAGTGGCCGGTCTGCAGCCCGTACGGCCGTCAGCTGCACTTCGGCGTGCGCGAGTTCACCATGGGCACCATCACCAACGGTATCCTGCTGGGCTCCCACACCCGTCCGTACGGCGGCACCTTCTTCATGTTCTCCGACTACGAGCGTTCCGCCGTGCGTCTGGCCGCCCTCATGCAGATCCCGAACCTGTATGTGTGGTCCCACGACTCGGTCGCCGTCGGCGAGGATGGCCCGACCCACCAGCCGGTTGAGCATCTGGCTTCCTTCCGCGCCATCCCGCAGCTTGAGGTCGCTCGTCCGGCCGATGCCTACGAGACCGCTGAGGCCTATCGCTACTTCTTCGAGAAGAAGAACACCCTGCCGACCGCCATGGTTCTGACCCGTCAGGGCGTCCCGGTTCTCGCCGAGACTGCTGAGAAGGCCAAGGACGGCGTGCGTAAGGGCGCCTACGTGCTCGTCGACACCGAGGGCACTCCGGATGTCATCATCATGGCTACCGGTTCCGAAGTCCAGTGGGCCGTGGCCGCGGCCAAGACCCTGGCCGGCGAAGGCGTCAAGGCCCGCGTCGTGTCCGCACCGTGCCTCGAATGGTTCGAGGAGCAGGACGCGGAGTACAAGGAGGCTGTGCTTCCGGTCGCCGTCAAGGCCCGCGTCTCCGTCGAGGCTGGCGTTGCCATGCCGTGGTACAAGTACCTCGGCTCCTACGGCAAGCCCGTGTCCATCGAGCAGTTCGGCCTGCAGGGTGATGGCGCTCAGAACATGATTGATCTGGGCATCACCGCCGAGCACGTCGTGGAAGCTGCCAAGGCCTCCATCGCCGAAGCCGAAGCCGCCAAGTGATGTCACGGGGAGAGGCGCGGACATGTACGCCTCTCCCCTTTCACTGATAAACAAAGATTTGATCCAAAAAGGTATCAAGGAGAAAAATAATGACTGAAGCAACTCAGCGCACCTCTGATTCCGGTGTCTCGATTTGGCTGGACGATCTGTCCCGCTCCCGTATCGAGTCCGGCTCTCTGCAGGATCTCATCGCCAACAAGAACGTTGTCGGCGTGACCACCAACCCGTCCATCTTCCAGAAGGCTCTGCACGAGGTCGGCCCGTACGATCCGCAGCTGAAGGAACTGGGCAAGGTCGATGTCGAGACCGCAGTGCGCGAGCTCACCACCACTGATGTCCGCAACGCCACTGACATCTTCCGCGAGGTCGCTGAGAAGTCCGACTTCGTTGACGGCCGCGTCTCCATCGAGGTGGATCCGCGTCTGGCTCACGAGACCGAGGCCACTGAGAAGCAGGCTGAGGAACTCTGGGCAAAGGTGAACCGTCCGAACGCCATGATCAAGATTCCGGCAACCCTCGAAGGCCTGCCGGCGATCACCGCCACCCTGGCCAAGGGCATCTCCGTGAACGTCACCCTGATCTTCTCCCTGGAACGCTACGAGCAGGTCATCGACGCTTACATCGAGGGCATCGCCCAGGCTGCCGCCAACGGCCACGACCTGAAGCACATCGGCTCTGTCGCTTCCTTCTTCGTCTCCCGCGTGGACACCGCCGTGGACAAGCTGCTGGAAGCCAACGGCTCCGATGAGGCCAAGGCCCTCGAAGGCAAGGCCGCCGTCGCCAACGCTCGCCTCGCTTACGAACTGTTCGAGAACAAGTTCGCCAACGATCCGCGCTGGGCCGAGCTCGAGGCCAAGGGCGCCAAGAAGCAGCGTCCGCTGTGGGCCTCCACCGGCACCAAGAACGCCGCTTACTCCGACTGCAAGTACGTCGACGAGCTGGTTGCTCCGTTCGTCGTCAACACCATGCCGGAGAAGACCCTGAACGCTCTCGCCGATCACGGCAACGGCGCTCCGTCCATCAAGGGCACCTACGAAGAGTCCCACGCCATCATGAACAAGCTGGCCGAGCTGGGCATCAACATCAAGGATGTCACCGACAAGCTGGAAGCTGACGGCGTTGCCGCCTTCATCAAGTCCTGGGATACCGTCCTTGCCGACGTCCAGGCTGGCATCGACCGCGTCAACGGCTGAATCATTCGCTGATACAGCTCCGTTAAACGGATAGATCAAAGGGTTCCCATTCCATATCGAATGGGAACCCTTTTTGTATCTATGGAAATTCCATAGGGGAAAGAAAAGGCCGCGATATTACGATCGCGGCCTTCAGCGGGGAATCGAAGCAATCCGAAAATCACGCCTGCCAGTATGTGCTGAAAAAGTCGCCGATTTCGCCGATCGTTTCCTTCAGCATGCTGATGCGAGGCAGATACACCACGCGGAAATGATCGGGTTCGTGCCAGTTGAACGCACCGCCATGGCTGATGAGAATATGCTTGTCATGTAGCAGATCCAACGCGAACTGCTCGTCAGAATGGATATTGAACTTTTTCACATCGATCTTCGGGAAGATGTAGAACGCAGCCTTCGGCTTGACTGCGGTGATTCCCGGGATGTCATTGAGCATGTTGTACACCAGTTCGCGCTGATCGTAGATACGTCCGCCGGGAACCAGATAATCCTTGACGCTTTGATGTCCACCCAATGCGGTCTGCACGACCGATTGCGCGGGCACATTCGAGCACATGCGCATGTTGGCCAGCATGTTCAGACCCTCGATGTAATCTTTGGCGAGCCGCTTGTTGCCACTCAGCACCATCCATCCGACACGCCAACCCGCGATCATGTGGGATTTAGACAATCCGGAGAACGTCACACAGAACAGGTCGGGAGCAAGGGACGCGATGGATACGTGCTCCAAACCATCCATGACCAAGCGATCGTAGATCTCATCGGAGAAAATCATGAGCTGATGTTCGCGTGCGAGGTCGACGATCTGCTGAAGCACTTCCTTCGGATACAGGGCTCCGGTCGGATTGTTCGGATTGATAATGACAATCGCCTTGGTCTTGTCGGTGATCTTGGAACGCATGTCGTCAATGTCCGGATACCATTCGGAGTCCTCGTCACAGATGTAATGTACGGCGGTGCCGCCAGCCAGGTTCACACATGCGGTCCACAGTGGATAGTCCGGAGAAGGGACAAGTACCTCGTCGCCATTGTCCAGCAATGCGGACAAGGACAGATTGATGAGTTCGCTGACACCGTTGCCGGTGTAGATGTCATCGATGGACACGTTGGGGATGTTCTTCAGCTGCGCATACTGCATGATGGCCTTGCGTGCGGAAAACAGACCCTTCGACGGCGAGTAGCCTTCGGTGTCGGGCAACTGCTGCGACATGTCGTAGACGACCTCGTCTGGCGTGCGGAATCCGAACGGCGCCGGATTGCCGATATTGAGCTTCAGGATATGGGTTCCGGCAGCCTCCATGCGCGCAGCTTCGTCGGCGACCGGTCCACGAACATCATAGAGAACATTGTCAAGCTTGTGGGATTTGGTAAAGGTGCGCATGGTCTTTTTTCCTTCTGTCGATTGCTCGGTCGTTACATCATCACTTTGGAAGTCCACGTCGGAAGGCTCTGGCAGATTGGCGATGTGTTCCTCCATGGGAACGTCCGCGCCCATCAGCCAATCCTCATTGACATGCAGATATGCGGCAAGGAAATGCGCGATATCCGCACGGGGAACGGTCTTTCCACTGACGTACTGGCTCATATGGCTTTTGCCGAGCTTGATATTGAACTTTTCGGCGGCGCGTACAAAATCAATCTGCTTGAGTTCGCGCAATGCCATGGCATTGTTCAATCTGATTGAGAATGATTCCGTCATGCCTATCCTTTCGGTTCAATTTCGTCAAACACCAGTTCAAAGAATAGCATGATGCGCCACCATAAAACGCGGGAAGTTCAATTCATGGTCGAATATAAATCACATCGCCAAGCAGGAAGTTCAATTGCGTAATATGTATCAAAGAAGATTGTGCTCAATCCATTGAGCCACACCGTCATCGTTGTTCGTGGGACATATGTCGTCGGCTATTTTCAGCACATCGGGATTGGCGTTGGCCACAGCCACTCCCCTGCCGGATTCACGCAACATGGCGATATCCACCAAATCGTCACCGAACGAAACGGTCTTCTCTAATGAAGTGGACATATGGTCGGCGAAAATACCCAGAGCCCGTTCCTTATTGGCCTGAGGATTCATCAGCATCCATAATGAACCCTCGGAGATGTGCACGTCGAAATCGTCGGGAATGATTTTGCCTACTTGATTCCATTGTTCCTTGTTCGGGAACAGGATCAGCTTGTCGGCGGTACCTTCCGGCACATCGTTGAAATCGGTATAGCGCCAAGTCTGTGTCTTCCAATATTTCGTGACATCGAAATTCGTGTACCTGACATCATCCATGACGATGCCCACCTCCATGCCGGGCAACTCGTCCAGTAGATACTTGCAGACTTCGCAGGCACGTTTTGAGGAGAAGCCGATTTTTTGCAGGTGCCCATCATCCGGAAGTCTCGGTGATGTGAGCATATCGTAATCGGAGGCTGACGGATCGAAATCAAGCAGGGCCCCGTTGAGATAGGCCACGGCATCGACGGGGAGCTTCTGGATGAATGAATAGCCGGTACTGACCGGTCGGGCCGTCTCCACCACGAATTTGATACCTGCGTCATGCATGCGGTTGATGCTGTCGATGGAACGTTGCGTCAGGAAACGGTCTTCGAAGGTCTTTCCGTCATGCAGCAACGTGCCGTCCAAGTCGGCGACGACCATGGTCACGTCATGTCTGTTGTTTGTCGAGTTCATATCAGTCCTTTTATGAAAGTCATGCCCAGAAAACGAGTTTGGCCCATGACCGCGGGAATCGGTCATGGGCCAAACTCGTTGCATTGCTCAGATAAGGTTGAATTTCGTCATCAGGCCAAGTGCGATGATGATGGCCACCCACAGCAGAGCAATGATGACGGTCCAACGGTTCAGGTTCTTTTCCGCGACGCCGGACGAACCTGCATTCTGGGTGAGACCTCCACCAAACATGTCGGACAGGCCACCGCCCTTGCCCTTGTGCATAAGAATGAGCAGGGTGAGCAAGAGGCTAAGAATGACGAGAAGAATCTGCAGCACAAGCTTAACGGTAGCCATAGCGGACACGGGTGAACCTCCAGTTCGTAAACACTCCTATTAACAATAGCGCATGGTGTTGAAAAAAGCGAGCATCATACCGGGTTTCCCAAAGTTTTTTCAGGATGTCGCGTCCATGGTCAACTTGCAAATTCGAGTTAGTTCGTCGACTTTCAACGCAGCTCCGCCAATGAGAAAGCCGTCCACATCAGGCTCTCTGATCAATTCCACGGCGTTCTTCGACGATACCGAACCGCCGTACAGAATTCGTACCGTCTCGCCGACTTCCGTGCCGAACGTGGCCGATAAGTCATTCCGTATGGCTTCGGCCGCGTCTTGCGCTGATTGCGGTGTGGCCACCATACCGGTGCCAATGGCCCATACCGGCTCATATGCCACAATCAGTTTCGCCGCTTCTTCATCAGATAAGTCACAGGTCACGTCATGCACCTGACCGACGGCGAAGTCAAGTTCGATTCCTTTCCGGCGTTCCTCATAGCTTTCACCAACGCATAGAATCGGCTGCATACCGGCTGCAAGCACCGCACGTACCTGATCGACGATGTTCGCGTCGTCCTCAGGATGGTATTTGCGTCGTTCCGAGTGACCGACGATTACATATGAACATCCAAGATGCGCGATCATATCCGCGGAGACATCGCCGGTGAAGGCCCCCTGTGATGTGACCGACACGGCTTGCGCACCGTATCGGATTTTCAGGTTGTCCGATTCGACAGCCACTTGCACGCTACGCAATGAGGTGAATGATGGCATCAGCGCGATTTCACAGCGCCTATGGTCGAAGTGGATGGCACGGAGCTTCCAGGCGAATTGCTGGATGAAATACGTTGCCTCGAGATGGTCGAAATTCATTTTCCAATTGCCGGCCACCAAAGGGATTCGTTTTGACGTCATAGTAATCGCCGCTCCCATCATCCATATTCATCAGGACGAAGATTTCGCCCTGTGACATTGTACGCGAAGTACGCAAAGAGGTGCTCCCCACTTGACGATGAGGAAGCACCTCTTCATGATTTGAAAATCAGGCGAGCACCTTCAGACCAGGCAGTTCCTTGCCCTCGAGGAACTCGAGGGAAGCGCCACCACCGGTGGAGATATGGGAGAAGCCGTCCTCCGGGAAGCCGAGGTTACGCACCGCGGAAGCGGAGTCGCCGCCACCAACGATGGTGAACGCGCCGGCTGCAGTGGCGTCGACCAGAGCCTGAGCCACGGCCTTGGTGCCTTCGGCAAAGGTCGGAACCTCGAACACGCCCATCGGTCCGTTCCACACGACGGTCTTGGAGTCGACGATCTTGTCATGGAACAGCTTCTGGGATTCCGGACCGATGTCCAGGCCCATCTTGTCGGCCGGGATGGCGTCGGCGGCTACGACTTCCGGAGCGATGTCCTCATCGGACTTCGGGAAGACGGGGTTGATGACGACATCGGTCGGCAGCACGAGCTCGACGCCGTTCTTCTCAGCGCGCTCCATGTAGCCCTTGACGGTCTCGATCTGATCCTCTTCCAGCAGGGAAGTGCCGACCTCATAGCCCTTGGCCTTGAGGAAGGTGTACGCCATGCCGCCGCCGATGACCAGACGGTTGGCCTTGTCCAGCAGGTTGTCGATCACGCCGAGCTTGTCGGAAACCTTGGAACCGCCAAGCACAACGGTCAGCGGGCGATCGGGGTTCACGGTAGCGCGGGACAGCGCCTTGACTTCCTTCTCGACCAGCAGGCCAGCAGCGGCCGGCAGATCGGCTGCGACGTCATAGTTGGAGCCCTGTGCACGGTGTACGACACCGAAGCCGTCGGACACGAAGACCTCGCCGAGAGCGGCGATCTTCTTGGCGTATGCGGCGCGTTCCTCCGGATCCTTGCTGGTCTCCTCCGGATTGAAACGAACGTTCTGCAGCAGCACGACATCGCCGTCGTTCATCGCGGCGACCTTGGCCTGTGCGTCCTCGCCGTAGGTATCTGCAGCCAGCGGAACGGTGATGCCGAGCAGCTCGCCGAGACGGGCGGCCACCGGAGCCAGAGACAGTTCCGGCACGACCTTGCCCTTCGGACGGCCGAGATGAGCCATCAGAATGACCTTCGCACCCTGCTCGCGCAGAGCCTTGATGGTCGGCAGGGCGGCCTTGATACGGCCGTCATCGGTGATCGTGGTGCCGTCCAGCGGAACGTTGAAATCGGCGCGAACCAGAACGCGCTTGCCCTTGAGATCTCCAAGATCCTTGAGTGTCTTCATGTATATCCTTTCCTAGCCGCTTGTAAGCGTGGAATGGCCATATTGCCACTTATGCATAATACAGCCCAAACGAACAAAAAACACCATGCGTTGGAAAACACGCATGGTGTTTCGTATCCACGGCCTTTCGAATCAGGCGGCTTGACGGCGTGCCTTTTCCGTTTTCTCCGCCAATTGGAGCAGTCGACGGATACGTCCGGCGACTGCATCCTTGGTGATCGGCGGCTCGGCCAGACGGCCCAACTGCTCAAGGGACGCATCCGCATGGTCAAGTCGAAGCTGACCGGCGGATTTGAGATTGTCCGGAATGTCGTCGCCGAGGATTTCGAACGCCTGACGGACCTTGTCGCAGGCCTCCGCGGCAGCCTTGGCACTACGACGCATGTTTGCGTCGTCGAAATTGGCCAGACGATTTGCCTTTCCACGGGCCTCACCGTCGGAACGCTTGCCGGTCCATTCGCGGGCGGAATGCGGGGCGCCCATAAGGATGAGCATGCGTTCTATCGCATCGGGGTCACGCAACGTCACGCGTTCGGAACTGCGCAGTTTGCGCGGCTTGGCGGTGATGCCCAGACGCCGTGCGGTGGATACCAGAGCCAGAGCTGCCTCATGATTCGGGCAGACGATTTCAAGATAACTGGCCTTGCCTGGATCCGACAAATGTCCCGCTGCGAGGAACGCGCCGCGCCAAGCCGCTTTGATTTGGGTGATTTTACCGTTGATGATATCGCTCGGCAGACCCAGCACCATGGTCTTGGTGTACCTGCTGTACAGGCCGGTCTGCAACACCAGCGCAGCGCTTCCTTTGGGCACGCGAACCACGAAACGCTGCACTATGCCCGCGGGGGTCTGCCTGGAGACCGGAGTGAACGTGGCTTCGTGGCCATAAAGGTTCCTGATGGTGTCCTGCAGCCACAAGGCCGCATCTTGGGAGTCGAACTGCGCCTGTACGAGAATGTGGCGGTCCACTGAGTGCAAGCCGTTGCCGAACCGAATCATCGCGGTCGCCTGCGATTTCTTCGCGATGGGCAATTCGTTGTCGATCGCGGCCAGTTCGCTTTTGACGTCATCCAGAAGAGCCAAGAGCCAACCTCCTACTTTCCTGTTCTTCCCTATAATTTCAGGCGAGTCGCAAGGTCGACTCGCATTGCTACCGGCTTACTGTGATACCGAATATCTTGGACAAAGATGAAGTGTTTTCCGTATATTCGGACCTTGTTTTCTCATAATGCGGTCATTGTTCCGTCGCGCGCTTGTCCAGTTCGCGTGCCGAAACGGAGACAGTGAGACCTCTGGCACGCAAACGCTTGGCCAGCGCTTCGCTCATGGCCACGGAACGATGCTGTCCTCCGGTGCATCCGATGGCGATGGTCACGTAATGCTTGTCCTCCTGCGCGTATCCTTCGATGGCGATGGCGATGGCTTTTTCATACGCGTCCAGGAATTCCTCAGCTCCTTCGCTGGACAGCACGTAATCGCTTACGGGCTTGTCCTTGCCCGTCAATGAACGAAGCTCGGGCACCCAGAAAGGATTGGGCAGGAATCGGACGTCGGCCACAAAGTCCGCATCGATTGGAATGCCATACTTGAAACCGAAGCTGAAGATATGCACGGAAACCGTGGTCGGACCGGAGCCAAGCAGACCTTCATACAGTTTCGTGGATAGCTGATGGATGCTCAGCGTCGAGGTGTCGATGACGATGTCCGCATGTTCCTTGAGATTCTTCAGCAGGTCACGTTCCTCGAGAATGCCGTCGATAAGGCGATTGCCCTGCTGCAGGGGATGCGGCCGGCGCACGGACTCGTACCGTTTGATGAGCACTTCGTTGCTGGCGTCGAGGAAGAGGATACGGGTCTTTACGCCGAGATCGTCCAAATGACTCAGCACGGCGGACAGATCGTCGAAGTAGTCGCGGGACCGCACGTCGACGACCGCGGCGAGCTTATGGATGTTCGATCCGGAACTGGTCATCATGTCAACCAGCGGAACCAGCAGTTTCGGGGGTATATTGTCCACCACATACCAGCCCATATCCTCAATGCTGTTGGCGGCATGGGAACGTCCGGCACCGCTCATACCGGTGATGAGCAGCACTTCGAAATCCTTGGCGGGCGGCGTTGGACTCACATGTTTGCCCGTCTGATGGATGGTATCTTTCCGGTCACTCATCACAGAGCCTCCTCAAGTGCGGCGCGCATGTCATGTTCCAGCGCATCGACTTTTTGTTGATTGATTGGATGACTTGGCGGATCGTCATCCCATATGCCGGTCATCAGCCAGACCTGGACCATGGCCTGGTACAGCAGCATTTCCTCGCCGCCTATGGCCGTGCCGCCGTGTGACTTCCAGGCCTGCATGAGTTTGGTGGGGCGGGGGTCGTATACCACGTCAAGCAGGGTCCCGTGCACAAGGAAACCCGCCGAGGCGAGCGTTTCGGCGATTGGGTCGGCGGCGAGTCCCGGAATGGTGTTGATGACGACGTCGGCATGATTCAGCTTTCGTATCGCTTGATCCATGCCGACGATGTCTAGGGAACCCTCTCCCATATATTTGCCGGCCAAAGGCTTGAGCGCGGCGTTTTTGTCAGGGTGCCGCGCCACGACGGTGACATGTCCGATCGACGGCATTGCGGTGCATGCGGCCAATGCCGAGGTGGCGGTGTTTCCGTTGCCGAAGATTACCGCTTCGCCTGTGTGTTCGGATTCCGGTCGTGCTCCACGTTCCATATATGAATGCTGAAAGGCGAGCTCGATGCCTTTAACATCCGTGTTGTAAAGCTTGATGGCGGGGATGTCGATATCGCCGTTGCGGCATGTGCCGGTCCAGTCGAAGATGGCGGTGTTGGCCACCTTGAGCTCTCTGGCCCAGGTGTTGCATGGCACACCATACGGTTGGATGGTCTTCTTCAACGGCATGGTCAGGCTCAGTCCCGCCCAGCTGTCATCAAGCGATTCCAGGAAACCCTCAAGTTCGGACTCCCCTACCTCATACTTGTCATAGAACCATCCGTTCAGTCCCAACGCCCGGTAGGCGGCATTATGCAGCACGGGGGAAAGCGAGTGCGCGATGGGCTTGCCGAGGACCGCGCACCGATGGCCGACATTCGTCATGTTCCCTCCTTGATGTTTTCCACCATCATGCTAGCAACGTGAATGTCATTTTGCGTGCTTTGCTCCTGTTTTTATTCCATCTTTCGGACTTGCATCCGATCCATTGCCAGGATTCCCATTTTCGGCAACATTCTCGCCGGAAGCATGCAACGCCCGGTGTATGGCTTCCGCTTTGGCATGCCCGATGCCTTTGACCTGTTCGAAATCCTCGACGCTTGCCTCACGCATGGCACGTACGGAGCCGAAATGGTTGAGCAGACGCTTTTGATAGGCTTCGCCGATACCTGGAATATCATCCAGAGCGGAACGCAACATGCCCTTACGTCTTGTCTGGCGATGGTAGGTGATGGCGAAACGGTGCGACTCGTCACGTACCCGTTGCAGCAAATACATGCCTTCGGACTGACGCTTGAGAATGATCGGGTAATCATCGTCCGGCACCCACACCTCCTCCAGACGTTTCGCCAATCCACAGACCGCCACATCATCCACGCCACAGTTGGCAAGCGCTTTGGCCGCGGCCATGACCTGCGGCTTGCCGCCGTCGACGACGACGAGATTCGGTTTGTAGGCGAAATGGTGACGGTCCGTGTTCTGCTGCACGGACGTCGTTGTGGATGCGTCCGTCTCATCCGGCAAGCCGTTCCGCCTGGATACGCGTTTCTCGTTGTCCATGCTCTCTCCGGAATCGCCTGCGATGTTGCCGTGACGGAAACGACGAGTCAGCGTCTCGTACAGTGCGCTCAAATCATCCAACGCGCCCTGCCCATCCGCGCCACGGATGGCGAAACGGCGGTACTCTGATTTTTTCGCGATGGCATCCTCGAATACCACCATGGACGCCACCTGATACGCGCCGCCGACGGTATTGGAAATGTCGTAGCATTCGATGCGCAACGGCGCCTGTTCGAGACCAAGGGCCCGCGCCACATCGTTCATTGCATCGGAACGGGCTCCCATATCGCTGATGCGACTCATCTTGCTGCGCTGCAACGCCTGCTGGGCGTTGTCGTTTGCGCGGTCCATGAGCTGTTTCTTGTCTCCTCTGCTGGCCACTCGGATGGTGACGGCTGCTCCGCGCAATCCGCTCAGCCACTGTTCAAGGTCCTCACGCCGGGCAGGCTCAATCGGGACGATCACCTCACGTGGTACAGGAGCGATTGGAGCCAGAAGATCCGCACGTCCCGTCTGCTCCTGCCTTTCGTTGCGTTCCTTCGTGGCCTGTGCGCGGGCGGCTGCATCCACGGCTGTCACGGTCTGCGTCGAACCGATCGCGTTGCGCTGCTCGGTGACGATGGTGGATGTGGATGAGGACGCGGAAGCATTTTCCCCTGCGGTTTCCGAATACACCTGTGTGATGAGGTCCGAAATCAGTTCCTCATCACTGATATCCTCGACCCGCTCGACGCTCCAATTGCGTTCGCCTCGTATGGAACCGGCGCGCACGAAGAACGCGTGCGCGCTCGCCTCAAGCTCATCGGAGGCGATGCCAAACACGTCGGCGTCAACGTCCGAATCGAACACCACGGCATTCTGCTCAACCACAGTCTGAAGCATCTGGATCTGGTCACGCAGACGGGCGGCCTTCTCGAATTCCAATTCGTCGCTCGCCAGCTTCATCTCACGGGTCAATTGCGCGATGTACGACTTGCCGATTCGACCGGTCAGCACGCCCACCAGCTGCTCGCACATCCTGCGATGTTCCTCGGCACTGATCCGCCCTACGCACGGTGCCGAACACTTCCCTATCGATGCCAGCAGGCAGGGCCGGTGCGTAATCTCTGCCTTATGGAACACGTTCTGCGAGCAGGTGCGCACGGGAAAGGTTTTAAGCAGCCGATCGAGACTATGCCGAAGATCCCATACTTTCGCATAAGGTCCGAAATACCGGGTGTCTCGGCGTTTGCGGCTGCGTGTCACCCATATGCGCGGCACGCGCTCACCGGAAGAGATGGCAAGGTACGGGTAGGTCTTGTCATCGCGGAACACCACATTGAACCGTGGATCGAATTCCTTGATCCACGTGTACTCTAGGGTGAGTGATTCCAATTCCGTGCCGACGACCGTCCATTCGAGACTTCGTGCTGTCAGCACCATGGTCTGGGTGCGCGGATGCAACTGGTAGAGCGGCTGGAAGTAATTCGTCAGCCGGTTGCGCAGGTTCTTGGCCTTGCCGACGTAGATGACGCGGCCTTCCCCGTCGCGCCACTTGTACACGCCCGGCTGAGCGGGGATATCGGAGGTCTTCGGGCGGAACAGATCGCGGGTGTCGCCCAACAGAGGCGCGCCGTTCCTGTTCACTCCCCTGCCTTCCAAGTCCGAGCGAACATCGGCGGTTTGTCCGGCGGCCTCGCGCAACGAGTTCGCCGTTTTCCGCCATACTTCCGGACTGTGCCGTTCGAAATCGCTCACAGCATGTCCTTGAGGAACTTGCCCGTCCAGGACTGCTCGCACTGCGCGACCTGCTCCGGAGTGCCTTCGGTGACGATGGTACCGCCGCCGTCACCGCCTTCGGGACCCAGATCGATGATCCAATCCGCGGATTTGACCACATCGAGATTGTGCTCGATGACGATGACCGTGTTGCCCTTGTCCACCAAACCCTGCAGCACGAGCAGCAGCTTGCGCACATCCTCGAAATGCAGGCCGGTGGTCGGCTCATCGAGGATGTACACGGTTTTGCCGGTGGAACGGCGTTGCAGCTCCGTAGCGAGTTTGACGCGCTGCGATTCACCTCCGGACAGCGTTGGCGCCGGCTGACCGAGACGGATATAGCCGAGACCGACCTGTACCAAAGTGTCAAGATAACGCGAAATGGACGGATAAGCCTTGAAGAACCGTGCGGCCTCCTCGATAGGCATGTTCAGCACGTCGGCCACGGATTTGCCGTTGTATTTTACCTCAAGGGTCTCGCGGTTGTAACGCTGTCCGTGGCATTCCTCGCAATCCACGTACACGTCCGGCAGGAAGTTCATTTCGATCTTCAACGTGCCGTCCCCGTGGCAGGCCTCGCAGCGGCCGCCTTTGACGTTGAACGAGAAGCGTCCGGGACCGTAGCCTCGCACCTGCGCTTCGGGCGTTTTGGCGAACAGTGTACGGATCTTGTCCCACACGCCGGTATAGGTGGCAGGATTGGAACGTGGCGTGCGGCCGATTGGATTCTGGTCGACGTGAATCACTTTGTCGCACTGGTCGATTCCCTCCACGCGCGTATGCTTTCCCGGCACGATGCGGGCGCCATTGAGCTTGTCGGCGAGCACGGGATAGAGAATCTGGTTGACCAGCGTGGATTTGCCGGAACCGGACACGCCCGTCACACAGGTGAAGACGCCCAACGGGAAGTTGACATTGAGGTTCTTCAGATTGTTCTCACGGGCGCCCACCACACGCAACTGCTTGGTTTTGCGTATCTTGCGACGTGTCTTGGGCACTTCGATGCGCCTACGGCCGGCGATGTAGTCTCCCGTGATGGAACGAGGGGCGTCGATGAGCTTCTTCGCAGGGCCGGAATAGACGACCTCGCCACCATGCTCACCCGCTCCCGGACCGATGTCGATGACCCAGTCGGCGCTTTTGATGGTGTCCTCGTCATGTTCGACGACAATCAGCGTATTGCCGAGATCGCGCAGATGATGCAGTGTGGTGATCAGCCGTTCGTTGTCGCGTTGATGCAGACCGATGGACGGCTCGTCCAGCACATACATGACACCTACCAGACCGGATCCGATCTGGGTTGCCAGACGGATACGCTGCGCCTCACCACCGGACAGGGTCTTTGCCGCGCGGGATAGCGTCAGATAATTCAAGCCGACGTCGTTGAGGAATCCGAGCCGGGCGCGAATCGCCTTGACCACCTCGCCGGCGATCTGCGCGGCGGAGCCCTCAAGCTTAAGACCGTTGATCCATGCGAGACTGCGTTCGGCCGACATGTCGCACACGTCCGCGATGGATTCTCCTCCCACCGTGACGGCGAGCACCTCGGGGCGGAGCCTCCGGCCATGACATGCCTGGCATGGCACTTCACGCATATACGACTCGTAATACTGCTTCATCTGATCGGAATCGGTCTCGTCGTGCCGGCGCATCAGCGTGCGGACCACGCCTTCAAATCCCGTCGAATACTCGCGGACGCGCCCCCAACGATTGCGGTATGAGACCTGCACTTTGAAATCGCGTCCGTACATGATGGCATCGCGCGCGTCTTTGGGAAGATCCTTCCAAGGCGTGTCCAGGTCGAATCCCATCTCCTCGCCGAGACCCTCAAGCACATGCCGGTAGTATTCGCCGGTGCCCTTGGTCATACCCCACGGCTCTATGGCGTTCTCGTTCAGTGTTTTGTCCGGATCGGGAATCACCAATTCAGGGTCAATCTCCAGTTTGTAGCCAATACCCGTGCATTCCGGGCAGGCTCCATACGGCGCGTTGAACGAGAAGGTTCGAGGCTCGATCTCGTCGAGCTCCAACTGGTGGCCATTCGGGCAAGCACGTTTCTCGGAGAACGGTTTGCGCCGGTTGGGATCCTTCTCGTCCAGATCGACGAAGTCGGCGACGATTACGCCCTTGGCGAGTTTCAGAGCCGTCTCCACCGAATCGGTCAGTCGCTGGCGGATGCCGTCCTTGACCACCAGACGGTCCACCACCACTTCGATGGTGTGTTTCTTCTGCTTGGTGAGCTTGATGTCATCCGACAGCTGCCGCATCTCGCCGTCGATCAGGGCGCGCGCGTAGCCGTCACCGCGCAGCAGCTCGAGCAAATCCTCAAACTCGCCCTTGCGTCCACGTACGACAGGCGCGAGAATCTGGAAACGTGTGCGCTCCGGATACTTCAGCAGTGTGTCCACCATCTGCTGCGGTGTCTGCGCGCTCACCAAAGCTCCGCATTCCGGACAATGCGGAATGCCGGTACGTGCGAACAGCAGTCGCAGGTAATCGTAGATTTCCGTAATCGTGCCGACCGTCGAACGAGGATTGCGGTTCGTGGTTTTCTGATCTATCGAAACGGCAGGGCTCAGACCTTCGATGAAATCGACGTCGGGCTTGTCCATCTGGCCCAGAAACTGACGTGCGTACGCCGACAGCGATTCGACATAACGACGCTGCCCTTCCGCGAACAACGTATCGAACGCCAACGAGGATTTGCCCGAACCGGACAGACCGGTGAACACCACCATGCGGTTACGGGGAAATTCCAGATCGACGTTCTTGAGGTTATGCTCGCGGGCGCCTTGAATGACGATTTTGAGGTCGTTGGGCAGATGCTTCAGATCCGCTACGAGCGAACCGTCTTTCATCCGCATCGGCGCTTTCTTGATTTCGCGTGTCAAAAACGCGTCGCTGGTGAGGACGCGTTCAACCACGACTTCATTATGTGCGGTGCTGTTTCGTTTGGCGGCCACTTTCCCCTCCGCTTTTGTTTGCCTGTTCTAGGTGTATAGGATAGCGTATTTTTGCGCCGGTTTCGAACAGGTGTTCTATCTGGTGTTGTCGGGCATGGCGATGGGCCATTGGTATTGGTCGTGCAGAATGACCGTGGCATCCGCAATGGGGATGCGTTCCTGCTCGATGCGCAGGTATGTCGCATTGGTTCCAGTGCAGAGCATTTCGTAGAGTCTGCGTTCCTTGAAAGTGAGTTTGGGCGTAGGCTTGGGCTCGCGCGTGGCAAGTGGCTTGTTCCTTGTGTCGAACATGGTGCCGTATCGTTCGTAAGTTTTGTAGGCGTCGGGATCCATCAACAAGGATGCGCACGGGATGCCGGTCTGACGGAATTTGGAAAGGATGTCGAGTCCGTCAGCGTCCATATCTCCCCAGTAGATGATGTCGGGAATATCAGTGACCCATGGCAAGAGGGTCGCCATGCGTTTCAGGGTGGCGTATCCGCTGCCGAAGATGCAGATGGCGCGCTCGACGGCGGGCATGGCCTGGTAGGTGTCTTTGTTCTCGATGATAATGGCATGCTCGATGCCGGTTGGTCTGTCGCGGATCCACGGACGGGTGATGATGAGGTCTGGTTGGCCGTGGTGCTCGGCGTCCATGAATCGTAGTCGGAGTTCGCCGGGACGTTCTTGGAAGTCGAGGCTGTCCTGTCCGGTGAGCATGCATATCGCCTTGCGGCGCCGAGAATTGGGGGTGCCAAGCCATTTGGCGCTGAATCCGGGAATCGGCACCATGCGCGGGGTCATGATGTGACAGTCATGATTGGTGAAATAATGCGCGGCTTGGATGACGAGACGGAAATCGACGTCATCATGGTCTTTGAGCGTTTTGACGACATTCAACGCGATGTCTTGGCTGATATCGAATTCGTCTGCGAGTTCACGCATGCGTCGGCGTTCACGTAGATAGCGTTCGCGCGTGGTTCTTGCGGCTATACGGAGAGCCGTGTCGAGGTCGGGTATGGTCACCGAGTCGACAAGCTGGCTTTTCTGCCGGACGAGTCCGCTGGAAACGATTTTGGTTTTCTCGCTGGTCCCGCATCGATGTCGGCTTGCCCAGTCGCGGATGGCGTCATCCTGAGCGCGGAGACGCATGTAATTGCCTTCCAGCTCGGCTTGTTTGGGTAGATGGATGGTTTTGCGCAGGGGCCAGGAAACGTCGGTGTCGTACATGTGCCGGTTAAGATATGCGTCGACGTATTCGTCAAGTCCCCGACGGATGCTCATGCCGTCCTTGGCGTTCCTGGTCACTGCCATGGCTACTCCTCCTTCATTGATGGTGCCGTGTCTTTGCCCGGGTCCTGAGATTCGCCCTGTGCGTTTTCGCGGTCGAGCTCCTGCAGGTACGAGTTGCCTGTGGACGGGTCCTTGTACGCCACGTACGCCTTGTTGGCGATGCTGAGGATTTCCGCGGTTTTGCTTTCCGGAGCGGACACGATGATTTGGAAACCAAGTCGCGGCAGCACGGTGAGGGCGCGCTTGGTGTAGCGTCCGTCGGCTTTGATGAGGGCCTCGTCCAGGAACAGCGTGGTGTAGGTGGGCTTACCTGTCAAATCGCCGCCGAGCAGATAAATCAGGGCCGCGCCGTAGACGAACGAAGTGAGTTCCTGCAACGCGCCGCCTGATTTGCCGCCGGTCGAGCTGATATGTTCGTCGGGCGCGTCATCATGATGCACGGTTGCGTAGAACGAGCTGCGCACACGGGGATCGAGATTGCGGGCGCCATACTCCTTGATGCCGTTCGTGTCATGGATGTTGCCGAGTTCATCCTGCAGCCTGCCGATGAATGGCTCGCAGCCCTTGAACGCCTTGCGGGTCTCCATGGAATTGTCACGCCCGTTACGGGTCCAATCATCCAGTTTCGACATGAGGCCGCCCAATGATCTTCTGAACTGCCGGTCGGCGTCGCCGAACTTCACGCCAAGCGAGAGCCTACCTCCACGTGGGCCGAACTGTTGATCCTTGAGCATGCCGTTGATACGGATAAGCTGCTCCCTGACGCTCTCCTCGTCGGTATCGAGCGCACGGTTGAGCTGCTGGAAGCTCATATACAGTTTTTCAACACTGTTCACGTACTCCTCATCGGTTGCGGAGCGGGTGACGAGCATGTTGAGCATGTTGAGCTCATCAAGGTAATACCGGTAGTCCTCTACGCTTGCCGTGACGGTGTCGTCCTCGGCGGCATGGCGCCTGAGATAATCGCCCATGGCGGTTTCCGTGTCGGCGCGTAGTTTGCTGGCACGCTCGTCGGCCTCCTGGATTCGCATGCGTATGATGCGTCCGATGTTGCGCATCACACGCGCGTCGAATGGCATCGACCCTTCACGATCGGCGCCACCGGCGATGAGTTGAGGACGGTCCTGCAAGTGCACGGACGTGCCGAAACAGTTCTCGTACGCGTCGGCCAGGAGATTCGATACCATGTCGGACAGCGTGGAATCGTCGAAATCCGCGTCGCCGTATGCCTCGAGCCAAGCCTGCTCGGCGTGGACGGCACGCTGGGCGCTTTCCAAGTCGGCCTCGGCCTGAAACTTGTTCTTGCTTTCGACGTCCGATTGCTGTCGAAGACGTTTCAGTTCATCCTGCAATTGCCCCAGTTCGGGATTGCTTTCGATTCGTTCGATTTGTCGCCGAATCTGCTCCGCCTTCGTTTCAAGTCCGTCCACGTCGATTTTGCTCCACGGCATGTCGGCTATGACACGGGCGAGCTCATGCTCGTCCTGCAGCAGGGCGATCGCATTGGCCATCTGCCGACTGCGCCGGTCGGCGTCCTCCGCAGCATGCTCAGCCTCGTCAAGCTGGCGTTTCAACTCGGACAGGTAGCGTTCATTCATGAAGCCGATGACCTGATGCATGCCTTTGACACCATGAAAGCCGCGATTGCCGGATTTGATCTGCCCATCGACCTGCACCTGACGTTCATCTCGGTCCATGTCATCGATGGCGTCCACGCAACGCGCGTCGAAACGATCTGAGGACGTCTGCTGCTTCAGCCATCCGACGAATGGCGAATCCTCCTTGTACCGCAGCTTCGACGACATCCATCCTTCATTGCGGGTGGACTCGTACCGCGTGTCCGTGTCGACGAAACGCCATGTGCGGCGTGTCATACGTGTCGGATCAATGGTGCTGACCTTCGCGGCGAATCCCTGTTCGTATCGTTTGTCGACGAGTATGGTCTGCGCAATCGGCGCGTACGTGACATTCATCGCCAGACGCCACCGTTCGTCATGCTCGTTCACATCCATCAATTCCGCCACATACGGCAGCTGTGTCTCATCCAAGCCGGTCGCCTGCGCGATCAGCGTGCGTGCATCGTCCATCTCGTCGCTGATGCGCGTCCTGTGGTCGAGTTTGCGACGGTAATCCCGTTGAAGCACGTCGCGCTCGCGTTGCCTGTCATGCAACTCCCCCACCAGCTGCCGGTATTTAACCTGAGCCTCATCCAATCGTTCGCCATACGTGTCGGCCGATTTGGTCAATGCGGCGCGCTTGAGGTCCCACGTACGTTCATCGGTGGGCAGTTTGCCTTCGATGCGTTCGAACCGTTCGGCTATGTCGTGCCGTTGACGGCGGGCCTCGTCGGCGTCCTGACGCGCGCGTTCGAGATCTTTGCCAAGCTGCTGCAGGCTGCCGCCATCAATGCCGCGGATGCGCTCCTTGACGGCTTCGATCTGCGAGTCGAGGTTGTCGATGCGCTGGTGCGCCCTATTGAGGGCTTCCTGCGATTCCTCCGCTTTGTTCTGCGCCGCAGGCAGTCCGGAACGCACTTCGCTGGCCATGCGTGAACGTGTCCATGCGGCGAGCGTGGCCTCCCCGCGTTCGTTATCCGGGTTGACGGGCTCGTAGTCACGTCGCTCGCTGAGTTGTTTGGCGTATTCGCCGTAGCGTGTCTGAATGTTCTGCAGGATGGCGACGCGGGCCGCTTTTTCCTCCATGCTATGGAAGTTTTCGCTGAATCGGTTGTAGTCATCGACGGTTTCGCGGGCGAGACGAATGGATTCCGGCACGTCGAGGACGCCTTGTTTGAAGATGTCGTCGAGTTTTGAAGGCGCGTCGGCGGATTGTATCTTGTGCAGGAGCCGACAGGCTTCGGCGCTCAATCCCATATCTTGCCAGATGGAGGCGTGGAACACGGCTGCGTTGACATGGGTCGTGCAGCCCGGATATGTCTGTTCCATCAGGCTTCTGGTGAATGGCGCGTTCCGATGCTGGTCCATGAGCCGCGGGTCGATGGGCTGGTTGTGTGTGATGAACTGACGACGCAGCCCGTCTGGCCCGTCACCGGCGGTCAGGTACAGGAATTTGCCGCACGACAGTATGCCGCCGTCGCTACGGTTCACATAGGTGTCGACAATCGCACCCCAGATGTTCTGTGGTTTGCCGTCCGCATCCCTGCCGCGCAGGAAGATCGGAGTCTCGCCGTCATCGCCGTCACTTATACCGATCATGCCGCGCAGGTACGTGTAATCGTTGCGTTCCGAGCGTCCGGAGTTCGACGCCTTGTTATAAGGCGTGCCGGAGGGGTACAGGAGAGAGATCTGAGCGTCGACGAGAGTGGATTTTCCCGATTCGCTGGCTCCAGCGAGTAAGGTCACCGGCATATCCGCGTCCATGGATGGGCGGAACACGTGGTAGCCGCCGTAGGAGCCCCAGTTGACAATCTGCCGGCTCCGCAGCATCCACCGGTCAGAAACGATCTTCATGCCGTCTTCAGTCATCGGTCTTCCCCTCCATCAAAGAAATCATCGGCCATGCCGAAGTCGAACGCGTCCTGTTTGACGTCGGATGCCGGAATCCCATTCGAATCGGCCATGTCATTTTCATCGTCAAAATTGGACAAGCCTTCGGTCTCGATATCGTCCATGCCGCCAGCGTCATCCATCTTCCCGGAGCCAAGCCATTCGTCGGCAAGGTTGCGGTCGAGCACCATCGGCACTAGCGGAGTGAGCACATACATGTTCTCCTCGCCGGCATCCGCGAGATATCCGTAGGTACGCATGCGCGAGATGATGGAAGCGATCTTCTTCGCCGTGCCCTCCTCGTCATTGCTGGCGGCAAGGAATCCCGCACCGGTGGCGAGCATCGCACGAATGTCGTCGAAGCTGATGAGCCAGTCTCCGGGTTCGGCTTTCTGATTCTCATACTCCAGCACCTTGATACGCAGGGCCGCAAGCGTGGCGGCCTCCTCCCGGGTGAGGCTCACACGCGTTTTCAGCGCGCGGATGTTCGTTTCCGAATCGGTGACGGGAGACGCGTACATAATCCGGTATTTCGTGTTGTCTACCAATCTGAGCATGTCGTTGTTCAACGAACGCTCTACGGCCTCACGGTATTCGCACGCGCGCTCATAAAGGCTGCCGTCGATATACCGTTCGCGTTTGAGCGCGATCGCGGCCCTGCGCGCCTCGAGCGGCATGTCTCCGGTGTCGCCGTCAAACAGCGCCGGCGTGGTCTGCGGTGCGGTAGGCTCCTCCGATGGGCGTTCGGGTTCCATGCCATCAATCATTTCGGCGCCGGCACCTTGGTCGTCGATATCATCCGTCATGCTCATCCTTCCTCGATGATGCCATCAAGCGTCGATTCGCTGGCGAGAACCGGTCTGGTGCGCCATACACGTTCTCCACCGTCAATCGATACGCAATGCCATGCCACGTTCGCCGAACCGTCCTGTGCCCGCATGGCGCTGAGGAATCCTATCAGTTCGCTTTCACGTCGTTCGGCGCGTGGCAGCCTGTTGAAGCTTGCTGCGATATCCACGAACATGCCGTCTGACGTCTTCACCGGATCGTGACTGATGAGCGAAATCATATGCGTCAGCCTTGGTCCGCACATCTCGACCATGGTTTTGAGGTCGGGCGCGTCGATTCCCGTTGTGGGCGCGTCTTGTAGACTGGCGGTTGTGGCACGTACCATTGATTTCGCCGGACGCGACGGCAATGCCTGGAACTGCGCCATGCCGGTGTCCGTATGGTACGGGAATTCCGCCGAACCGGGATGGTTTTTCGCGTCGTCGTTAGTTTGCACGAACAGTCTGTGGAGTTTGTCGAGCATGGTGCGGTAATGCGTGTCGGTCTGCTGGCGTACTAGCCGGCTCACGGCCTCGTCGGATATGCGGATCTGTCTGCGTACGTCCTCGATACCCTCGTAGATGCGGTTGAGTTCGGCACGTACTTGGGTGAGTAGGATGCCCGGTTCACCTTCCAGATATGGGTTCTGCGCTATGTCGCGTACCGCGTCGTCGATTTCACGCCGGCCTTCATCGGTGACGATTACTTGGAACGCGTCTTCGAACCGTCGACCGCTGTCGGATTCGTGGAATGATTTGTGATATGCGTCATGGTAGGTGCCGAGGGCCTGCTCAACGCTGATGGTTCCCGATTGCATGCTGCGGCGCAGGTTGTCGCCATGGTCGCGTTCCTCGAGCGCGAGTTCGCGCAGATCAATCGGAACGCCTCGCAATGTGTTGTGGATGACGCCGATGATGTCGCCCACTTGCTGTGAGGTGAGTTTATCCAATGTGTCGCTGTGCTTTAGCTCGTCGATCTGCTTTTGTTTCTCCTCGATGTCGCGTTCCAGCAGGCGGATGCGTTCATGCGGGTCGGCCGTCAGCTGCATGCGCGCATGTTCGATTTCCATGATGATGCTGTTGGCTTGCGCGCCGGACAGCGCCTTGGTGGTGTCCTCAAGCCGGTCGAGCGCTTCGATGGCGCGGTGCGCTCGCGCCGTGAGACGGTACAGGTAGCGGTGCGAGGCGACGTCAAGCGAATTGGCGAGCCAAGCGTAGTCGCCTTCGCCTTCCTTCGTCAGCTGGGACAGGATCGCGTGCGCGGCCTCTGCGTTCGTCTGCCCATCCTTGGGTGTGTAGTCGCCGGTCTCCGTGAGCCTTGCCAGACTGCGCGCGAAGCGTTCCTCCACGATTTCGCGCGGCAGTTCGCCGGTGAGCGGATCGAACGTCGAGCGCAGCAGCGCGACGTACAGCATGGAATTGCCACGTAGCAGCAATCGCAGCACGCCGGTTTCGTATACGGGTCGGAGCCGTTCCATTTCCCGTCTCACATCTGACAACGGACGACCTTCCTTCCCCCAGCTTGGTTTTTCTATGCGTAACCCATTGTAAGGGAACGGCGGCCATGGAGACGTGATTCACGGCGTGAGAACTGTTTCTCCACTGCGATGTCATTTGAAGATGACGTAACGGCATAGCAGGAACCCCCAGATGGCCTGCATGCCCATGGTGACGATCTTGACCACCATGGTGGGCCATCCGAGCAGTCCCGGAATCCAAGCCATCATCAGATTGGAGAACAAGAGGTTCCAGCAGTACATGGCCACGAACATGGCGATGGAACGCGCATAGTTCGACGATGATTTGAAGGTGACATTGCGATTCATAACGTAGTTGAAAGTACCGGAGCAGAAGACCGCGGCGGTGTTCGCCAGACGGAACGACAGACCGATTAGCTGCAGTATGGCGAATACGCCGAATTCCACGAAGGTCTGCATCGCCGATACACCGCCGTAGCTGAGCATCTGTCTGACAATGCCGCCTTTCCGCCTCGTGTTCGCCGTCATGGGTCTCCTTCTTTGATCCGTTGTGCGCTCCGGTCGGGAATCCTATCCCATATGTTGTCTTCCCCGTGGCATTTCGGTGTTTCGCCTGTCGTGGATTATACGGATAAGGAAAGGCGCATGATCCGTTCCGTCTGTATCCGGAAAACGGGTCATGCGCCTTTCCTTATATCTTGCGTGCCTCGCGTCGGTCAGATGCTCATCGCCATGAGCTGGGCCGCATACTCCTCGACGAGTTCGCTGTCCCGTTCCGTCCAGGAATGGCTGGCGGAATCATCCGGCACGAAAGTGGTGTCAATGTCAATATTGTCGTTCATTTCCTTATATACCTCCGTTCGTTCCACACCCCCTGGCGACTTTGCCAACATCCGTGGAACAATCACAAGTCTGACTCATAAACGCGTTCGATTCAAGGAAACGTCCGCATCGTGGTCAAACGTTTTTCCATATGTGGTCGCGTCATACCCAGGCCGCCAATCGGCTCGACATGTCGCACCTGTCGAGCCGATTCAACAAAACAACGAAAGGCTCCCAACTGGGAGCCTTTCGTTTATCGAGCGGACAACGGGACTCGGACCCGCGGTCTCAACCTTGGCAAGGTTGCGCTTTACCAACTAAGCTATGTCCGCATGTTTTCCACCGTGGTGGGCAACGAATAGAAAATATACAGGAGCGGTGGTGAACATGCAAGCTTCGGCGTGTCGCGTCGTGCGTATAGGTCTGTGGCCAAACACCATCCTTGAGATTCATTCCGTTTGTCACGTATCTGACATATGGTTTGACGAAACATGTTTGGGGGGGCTATGCGAGCCGCGAAGACCATGAAGGTCATCATTGCCGCGTTGGCATGCGCTGCCACCGCATACTGGTTCATCTACCTGCCGTCGCGTCCAGCCGATGTCAGTCACGTTCGGATCAGCATCAACGCGACAGGCGCGTTTGACAAGTCCCAGATCGACGACGCGGTGAAAGCGGATATTGCCAGGCTGAAATCTTGGAACGGCTGCCGTGTGGATGCCGTCCGATATGACACAAAGCGTTCAGACGCGCTGCTTGCCGACGAACATAGCGTCACGGCTTCCGGCGGCAGTTCGTCGATTTCCACGGCCATCGACAAATATGGGATGGACAATGTGATCTACCTGTCCAATGACATCTCCTGCCGTGCGGGCTCGCAGAACACGTCCCAAAATGGTTGGGGAAGCTGGTACGCGTGGGATCCCGGTTCCACGCAGGCGGAACACGGCTGGATTTTCATTGACGAAGGATATTAAAAACCTTGTATCATACCCCATGAGGCATCGGAATCATACGATGATGATTGGCTCCGGCATTGGTACAAGGGCAATCATACGTCCTCCTGCCGCACCACACGGATTGACTTCTCGTCTCCGCGCAGCCCGGATGTCATCTGCTTGGGAGGATTTAAATCGGGGGTCGGATTGGCATCTGCTGATTGGAGCCGATTAGTCGAGTATGATGCCGGCTTCGCTCATCTGCCGACGGGCTGCGATACCAAGTTCCTCACTGACCGGTTCGGTCAGGTTTTCGATGACATGCACTTCGAAACCCAGCTTCTTCGCGTCGAGAGCGGTCTCCTTGACGCAATGCGATTCGGCCAGTCCGACCACATCGACACGTGTGATGCCCGCGGTCTTCAACCCGTTGGCGAGTGTCCTGCCCGCGGCCATGGCGGCGGAGACTTCTTCGCGGGTGGGAATGCGGTCGGTGTTGTCCTCAAAGCCTTCGAAACCGGAATATGAGGAGGAATACTGACCCTTCTTGAAATGATGCTCGATGTTCAATGCGGCAATGGCGGGATGCAGTTCGGCATTGGCGGCTCCGGCCTTGCCGTGCACCGGCCAAGTATCCACGAAATCAGGATGTTCGGACCAGTGGGTTCCCGGCTCGATATGCCAGTCCTGCGTGGTCGCGATATATGCGTATTCGCTCCGATGCGCGTTCACATAATCCGCGATACGCTCGGCGACCGCATTGCCTCCCTGCACGCCTAGTTCGCCGCCTTCGCAGAACGTCGGCTGCACATCCACCACAATCAAAGCCTTTGCCATGCTTCTTCCCTCCTGAATGGTTCCGAAACCACTGTAGCGAATCAATCACGCGATTGGATAATTCGTTTCATCCACAACGTCGTCGTGATATATGTGCCTTTCCCACGGCCCATCCTATAATCTGAGAAGGCGATGGCACGTAGGAAAATATGAGACCGGTGGAGCCGTTGCGCGCATCGAGCCATGCCACCGGTCTGTAGGTCGGCTCTGCCGGATATGAAAGTGTGGTTTCGTGAAAAGTATGGACGATCTGATTGTGTCGGGGCTGCGCATCGATTGGAATATGCTGACTGATTCATACGTCAGTCGAATTCCCTCATTGCGTTCGATTGACGAACTTGGATTCCGCAAGAATGTCACCTTTCTGGCCGGCGAGAATGGCAGTGGCAAATCGACTTTGCTGGAGGGCATCGCCGTCGCCTGTGGTTTCAACGCGGAAGGTGGGACCCGCAATTACCGGTTCAGCACGTACGACGACACATCCGAACTCGCCGAAGCAATGACGATATACCGTCGGCATGCGATTGGCCCATCAAGTTTCTTTCTGCGCGCGGAAAGCTACTTCACCTTGGCGACGCAGGCTCGTGAATATGATCATGGCGGAGGACTTGCCCGTCTGCATGAGATGTCGCATGGCGAAGGATTCCTGGAGATACTCCTGTCCCGCACGGGACGAGGCTTCTATCTCTTGGACGAGCCGGAATCCGCAATCTCCCCACAACGGCAGTTGACCTTGTTGGAACGTATGTGCCGTATGGCGGACGACGGATCGCAATTCATCGTCGCCACCCATTCGCCGATTCTGCTCGGCCTGCCGGATGCGGAGATTCTGTCATTTGACGAAACTGGCGTTCATCCTTGCGATTACGAGGATACGGACAGCTATCGGATCACCAGGACCTTCATCAACCATCGCGAATCCGTGTTACGGCACCTGCTCGGAGATGAGACATGAGCCGAAAGGGAACGGTTGCGGGTGTTCGCTATGATGTTCGATTGGCGTTTGCAGGATTTTTGAAGGAATACGAAAGACTAGAGGTGTCACGGCATGGCGATTGAGGCGCAGGGACTTGAGATTCAGATCGGCGCGCGCACGTTGCTGCATCCTACCAACTTCCACGTTGCCAAGGGAGACAAGATTGGTCTAGTCGGCCGCAACGGCGCCGGCAAGACCACGTTGACCCGTGTGATCACCGGCGATATGCTGCCGACCGCAGGCAAGGTTCGCGTCTCCGGAAAGCTCGGTTATCTGCCGCAGGACACGCATGCCGCAGACCCGGAGCAGACCGCGCTGGACCGCATGATGAGCGCGCGAGACATCGCCAGCATCATCAAACGAATACGCAAGGCCGAAAAGGATATGACCGATCCCGATCCAGACGTCATGACCAAGGCGATGAACCGCTATGACAAGGCTATGCAGGATTTCGAAAAGGCCGGAGGCTATGCCGCGCAGTCCGAAGCGACCGCGATGGCGGCCAGCCTCGGACTGCCGCAGGATGTGATGAGCCAGCAGCTGGGCACGCTTTCCGGTGGCCAGCGCCGTCGTATCGAGCTGGCTCGCATTCTGTTCTCCGACGCGGACACGCTGATTCTCGACGAACCTACCAACCATTTGGATGCGGATTCCATCGAATGGCTGCGCGGCTATCTGAAGAAGTACGAAGGCGGATTCCTGGTCATTTCTCACTCCACCGAGCTGCTTGATGAAGTGGTGAACAAGGTGTGGCATCTGGACGCGCAGCTCGGCCAGATCGATATGTATTCGCTCGGCTGGAAGGCCTACCTGCACCAGCGCGTCGTCGACGAGGAACGTCGTCGCCGTGAACGCGAGGTCGCCGAAAAGAAGGCCGAGCGTTTGATGCAGCAGGGTATCCGTCTGCACGCGAAGGCCACCAAGGCCGTGGCCGCGCAGAATATGATGCGTCGTGCGGAGAAACTGCTGGAGAACACGTCCGAGGCGCAGAAGAAGGAGAAGGTGGCGGATATCCGCTTCCCGGAGCCGGCGCCTTGCGGACGCACGCCGATCATGGCGAAGGACATCTCCAAGGCGTATGGCTCGAACATCGTGTTCGCGGGAGTGAACCTAGCGATCGACAAGGGATCACGCGTGGTGATTCTGGGCTATAACGGTGCCGGCAAAACCACCACGCTGCGCCTGCTTGCCCATTTGGAGAAGCCCGACACGGGTTCCGTGGAATACGGACACGGATGCAAGATCGGCTATTTCGCGCAGGAGCACGACACGTTGGACCTCGACGCCACCGTGCTGCAGAACCTGATCCACGTGGCGCCGGAACTTGACGACACGCAGGCGCGCTCCATCCTTGGATCGTTCCTGTTCTCCGGTGATGACGCGCTGAAGCCGGCACGCGTGCTGTCCGGCGGCGAGAAGACACGTCTGGCGTTGGCCACACTGGTGACGAGCCGCGCGAACGTGCTGCTGCTCGACGAGCCAACCAACAACCTGGATCCGGCGTCCCGCGACGAGATTTTGAAGGCCATCGCCAAATACGAGGGTGCCATTGTGCTGGTCACCCACGATGAAGGCGCGGTCGAAGCATTGAACCCGGAACGGGTGCTGCTCATGCCGGATGGCGATGAGGACCTGTGGAACGACTCCTATCTGGATCTGGTGGCCGAGGAGTAAAAGTCATCAACGTCCACCGATATGCGAAATGGCCCCGGACGGATTCATTCCGTCCGGGGCCATTGTCATCATCAACGGCTGTCTTCGCCGACGCGCATGTCAGGCATGCACATGCTTGGCGCTGTAGATATCCGGTTCGACGTAGATTTCGAAACTGTACCACGGTAGCGCGCCACGCACCGCCCTTTCGATTTTGTCGACGGTTTCGACGTCGTAATCACGGTCCAGTTTGCTGGTCTGCACTTTGACGCATAGCAGGATGTCATCCTCCGACATGTGCACGGTCTGCATGTTCAGCAGACGTTCGACACCCGGCGTGCTGGTGACGGCCTCGACGATCTTCCGCCGCGTGTCCGGCTCCACGGCCTCGCCGATGAGCAGAGAACCTGACTTGAACGCCAGCAGCAGCGAGCCGACGATCAAAACCAGACCGACCATAAGACCGCCCAACGCGTCGAAGATCTCATTGTCCAGCGCGATCGCAAGGCCGATGCCGAGACCGGCGAATGCCAGACCAATCAATGCGAGCGTGTCCTCCATGATCACCGAGGCAAGTTCCGCGGACTTGGTGTGTCGCCAGAAACGGAACACGCCCATGCGTGGCGTGTTCGTACGCTCCATGCGCTCGTTGGCCTCCTTGATGCTCTGATGCAGTCCGTAGCCTTCCAGGCAGGCGCTGATGACCACCACGGCGAAAGCGACGAGCAGCTCCATCCGGTTCACGTCCCGCAAAGCCGGATCGCCGGCAAGGGAGACAAGCTTCTTCACGGCCTCGGACGTTGAGAAGAAGCCACCGACGAAGAACAGCAGGGTGGCCACGACGAATGAGGCGAGATACTTCGCCCGATACAGGCCGAACGGATGATCACCGTCGGTCTTGCGCTTGGAGAAACGTCCTCCGGCCATCAGCACGATCTCGTTGGAGCAGTCGGCGATGGAATGCACCGATTCGGAGAGCATGGCGGACGATCCGGTGAAGAACGCCGCGAGAAGTTTCGCTATGGCGACACCGATGTTCGCTCCCAATGCGGCTTTGACGGCCGCACCCTGATGCTTGTTTTCCTGACGTGCCGCATTGTCCGTGGGCATACTGTCGCTTGCGGGATCGTGAGATTCGCTCATTGCCTTTCCATTCCTCGAATGCGATTGGTTGCCCCACCATTCAACCACGAATGCCGAATACCATGGCACCATGGTATTCGATATTCGAAAGCCGCCGAATCAGACGCGGGACAGATTGGATTTAAGCCACTCCCCCAGCAGCTCATCCACTCGCTGCGCCATGTATTCGTATCCGTATCGCCCCGGATGGAACCGGTCATGGGCATAGAAGGAGTCAAGATCGGCGTGTACGTCCTCATGGGTCATGTCGAGATACTCGACGTGCTTCTCCTCGCAGATGGCTTTGCTCGCTGCGGTCTGCTCTTCGGTCATCCTGCCGATGACCTTGCGCAGTTCGGCGCCGAGGGACGGACTGCGGTATAGCTGGGCGGCGCTGAACACGACTATGTTGTCGCAGATCGTCTTGGCCTCATCGAGGGTAGCCGACAAATCGGCTTTCCATTCAGCCAAGGTGCGTCGTGCCATCAGATCGTTCGATCCCGCACAGACGACCATCAGATCGGTCTGTCCCTCGATTTCCGGCATCAGCCGATATCGTACGCGGCGCATGGTCGCTCCCAGCCTGCCGTGGGCCTCCCAATCGACGGAACGGTTCAATGTATGCGAAAAACATTTCGCCAACGCCGGAGTGAAACCTTCCGACTGGTCGTCGACACCGCAACCGGCAATCATGGAATCTCCCACGGCGACGAAACGCAGCGACCTGCCTTCCGCACCGTCGATGGTCACACTTCCGGAACGCTCGCCTGTGGGCTCCGGATCGAGATGGATGGTGTGCTGGGCCCACCAAGCCTGCGCCAACGTCAGTACGTTCATATACTCACTCCCCTTTTCCCGTGTGCATGTTCTTCCATGCCGTACCGTACTCGCGCCTTGGAACAGTCCGTCAGGCGCCTCGCGGAGCGGACCGTATGCACGCGTCGCCGTCCATCGGATTCGAGGCGTCCGAGTAGACTTCCTACGGTATTCAAGCACTGTTTTTCGAAAGGAATGTCCAATGGCATACAAGCATAACGCGCCGTTCCGCGCCGACGTGGTCGGCTCCTATCTGCGTCCGGCCGAGCTCAAGACCGCACGTGAGGACTTCACCGCCGGCAAGATCGACGCGGCCGAGCTCAAGGCGGTCGAGGACAAGGCGATCACCGAGCTCGTGGCCAAGCAGAAGGCCGCTGGTTTGCATGTGATCACCGATGGCGAATTCCGTCGCGCATACTGGCATCTCGACTTCATGTGGGGCCTTCAGGGCGTTTCCAAGGGCACCAATCCGGTCGCCGTTCACGGCTCCAATGGTTCCGAAGTGACCGAGACCGCTGCCGTTTCCGGTGAAATCTCCGGAGAGAACCATCCGTTCATCGAACACTTCAAGTTCGTCAAGCAGTTCGAGGACGACAACACCGTAGCCAAGATCACCGTCCCGTCCCCCGCGCAGACCTTGTTCCTGCTGCAGGCTGGCGCCGCCGAGGATTTCACCAATCCGTATGCCAACGATGATGAGCTTGCAGAGGCGCTCGTCAAGGCGTACAGCCAGGTGGCCAGCGACCTGTTCGATGCCGGATGCCGTAATCTGCAGCTCGATGACTGCACGTGGGGCATGCTGGTCTCCGAGGATTTCAAGGACAGTGTGTTCGGACGCGACCCGAAGGCTGTCCAGCGCCAGTATGCGGGCATCAACAACGCCGTCATCGACGCCGTCCCTGAAGGAATGACCGTTAACACGCACATCTGCCGTGGCAACTACCAGTCCCAGTGGTTCGCATCCGGCGGATACGCCCAGGTCGCCGACGTGCTGTTTGGCGAGGAGCATCCGAACGCCTACTATCTCGAATTCGACGACGATCGCTCCGGCGATTTCGCCCCGCTTGCCAAGGTTTCCGGAGACAAGAAGGTCGTGCTTGGCCTGATCACCTCCAAGAGGCCCGACCTTGAGGATCCGGACACCATCAAGGCCCGTATCCAGGAGGCGTCCCAGTACATTCCGCTGGATCGCCTGTGCCTGTCCACCCAGTGCGGTTTCGCCTCCACCGAGGAAGGCAACAAGCTCACCGAGGATCAGCAGTGGGCCAAGGTCGCCCTCGTCCAATCCATCGTCAAGGACGTCTGGGGCGAGTGATCGTTTCGTACGTCACGCGCTCCCATATGCAGTGAGGGGTCTCCCACCGTATTACACGGTGGGAGACCCCTCACTGCATATGGACGGGAATCAATCCCGCGCCGCCTCGTTAATGCAGCGGATCGCATTCAACGTGCGAGGGTAGCCTATATACGGCATGCACTGCGAAACCACCGCGATCAGGAACGACTTGTCGTTGCCGACCGCAATGTTCGCCTTGCAATGCGCCGTAAGCTGCGGCTCGCAGCCGCCTTGCGCGGCCAGGAAACAGAAGGTGATCATCTCTCGTTCGCAGGTGTCGAGACCTCCGCGCGTGTAATAGTCACCGAAACAATTGTCGGCGAGCCACTTGTTGATATGGCGGGTCTCCTCCGGACCGGACTGTGCGAAGCCGCGCATTCCCTCTCCGAAGATCTCGACCTGCTTGGCCTCGCCGGCTTGGGCACGGCTTTCCGGAGTGGTGGTGCCCTGCGGCTCCAACGGCAGGTGCACGTTCGCCGCGCCGAGGAAATCGTTGATCTTCTTCAGGAACGGCAGTATCCTGCCGAAACCGCAATACGCCGCCGCTTGGTAAACCATCTCCTTGATGGCCACGGAACCCAGTCCCGTCTCATAGGCGACCGGCAGCATCATTTCGAACGCGTCAAGCCCTTGGCAGCCGACCAATGCGGCGAGAATCGCCAAGGAGCGGGTCTTGTCATCCAGGTCGGGATGGTTGGCTCCCGGTTCATTCACCACTTCATCATAGGCGAAGTCGGAGAACAGTTTGACGAATTCCGGATCGGTCTGCGACAGCGTCCTGTCATTGTTCCAGAACGCGTTCATTTTCCTATGCAGTTCCTCGAACATTGCTTCCTTTCCACGTTTTTCGGATTGCGGTTATCCTACCGCCTCCGCGATAACGGACGGTTGCGGCTCAGACTTCGCTGACGCGGAGCAGCGACTTGACGGTCCTGCGTTCGTCCATGGCGGCATACGCCTCCTGGATGTCGTCGAGCGTGTATTCGCTGGTGTACACGATGCCGGGATTGATGGTGCCGTCCAGCACCTCCTTGAGCAGACGCCGCATGTCGTAGGTACGCACCGCTGCCGGACCGCCACGCAGACCGACATTGCGGTAGAAGAGCCCCGGAATGTCGGCTTCGACGCCATGCGGCAGACCCACCCGCCCCACGATGGCGCCGGCGCGAGCCACTTTCATGGCCGTGTCGTTCGACAACGCCGACCCCACGCATTCGAGCACCGCGTCCGCGCCGTACCCATCGGTCATCTCCAGTACCTTGGCCACAGCCTCGTCGCCGCGCTCCTCTACGAAATCGGTAGCGCCGAACTTACGTGCGATTTCCTGGCGATCTGCATGGCGGCTCATGGAGATGATGCGGGAGGCGCCCATGAGCTTGGCGGACAGCACGGCGCACAGGCCGACAGCGCCATCGCCGAACACGACGGCCGTATCCCCCGGCTTCACTTCGGCGGATGCGGCGGCATGGTAGCCGGTCGCCATCACGTCGGACAGGGTCAGCAGCGATGCGAGCATCTCATCGGAGAACGTCTTGGCGTCTCCCGGAACCACGACCAAAGTGCCATCTGCTTCCGGAACGCGCAGGTACTCGGCCTGGCATCCCATGCCGTCCCCATCACCGAAATAGCCGCCATGGGGGCAGCTGGATTCGAATCCGGCCTTGCACACCGGGCATTTGCCACAGCTGTACGGGAACGGAACAATCACGAAATCGCCTGGCTTGGCGATCGTGACGTCCTTGCCGACGGTTTCGACGACGCCGATGGCCTCATGGCCGGCCTGGCTGTCCACTGCCCTGCCGCCATCACGGTAGAACCACAGATCCGATCCGCATACGCAGGCGCGGACCACACGGATGATCGCATCGCCGTCGTCGACGATGACCGGCTTCGGACGTTCCTCGCAGGCCATCTGTTTGATTCCCTTATAGATCGCCGCTTTCATAATTGCTCCTTCACTTGTGCGATTGCTGTTTCTTGACATTTTCGATGACGTCCCTGTTCTCTTCGAGGATGCGTTTGGCCTCATCCTCATGCCCATCGGCGATGGCACGCCAGTACAGCGATTTCAGAGACACGTAAGCCTGCTGGATTCGTAGGGCTTCGGCCTTCGCGGCCAGCCGCAACGCCTGCGCGTCAAGCAGCTCGATCTGCTTGCGTGCACCTTCGGGGCCGTCGAACCGGTTCCGAAGGTATTCGCGCATAGATTCGAGTGGCATTCCCGTGGCCGAAAGACAGGATATGGTGACCAGCGATTGGATATCCTCGTCGGAATAGGCGCGGTGTCCCGAACTCGGGTCGCGGGCTATCGGGTCGATGATGCCGATCTGCTCGTAATACCGCAGCGTCGATTCGGACAATCCGGAGAGCATGGACGCCTCGCGGATCGTGTGCCAGGTGGTTGTCGTATTGCTCATACCCCGCACTCTAAAAACCTCAAGCGCTCGAAGTCCATATATGGGCGTGTCGCGTCAGAGCCTTCAGGATTACGTTTTCGAGAAGCATGCTGCCTCAAGACCGTAAAAAGTCTCGTTCTGATGGTGTTCGCCGTCGGCTCCGTCTTCGTTGACCGTGCCGTAGGAGCCTCGTGTCGCACTGACGGGCATCGCAGGAGCGTGCGATGCCCGTCAGCAATGTAGCCGTCGAATCGGAGGTCAGACGGCGGTGATGAGCTCCGCGGAGTCCATGTCGAAATCGGTCATGGCGTAGGAACGGATGGCGGGATCCTCATAGGTGTTCATGTAATAGGTGTTGGTCTTGGACGAATAGCCGCTGGTGAACAGCGTGCGTTCGAACTGGCCGTTGCCCATCTTTGCCATGCCTTCTACCATCTGCACGGAGGCGAGCGTGTGGAACAGACGGGATACGTTGGCGTCCTCTCCGTTCTGCTGCGGATAATGCGTGTTGGCGTAGGCCACGCGAACGAAGCGTGAAGGAGAGCTCACGTCACCCGGAATGCCATGCATGCTCACGCCCGCGCCCCAGGCGGACAGGGATGCCTTGCCCCATGTGGTCGGCTCGGCCATCTCGTTGCTGACGCACATGTAGTTGCGTAGGTTCTCCATGTGGAAGTCGAACGTCGGCTGGTTGGTCAGCACGTCGACATCGTCATGATGCACATGCATGCCGTCGGCCATCTGCTCAACGACGATGCTGCGGTCGCCGTCTCCGATGATCCAATGCAGCAGTGATTCCTGCTGTCCGGGCACAACCTGGGAGACGAGCGTCACGTTCTTCAGGGCCTCCTCGACCTCGTCCACGGAATCAAAATTGCGGGCCACCCACAGCGGGAACTCGAAGGTGGCGACATTGTCGGTGCCTTCGACCGTTTCGTGCGCGAACGAGGCGTAGCCGGGGAAGTTCAGTCCCGCGATGGCCAGGCCGTGTTCGTTGGCGCAGTCGAAATACATCGGACGGTTCGCCATGACCACTCCCACGCCGATCACCGCATTCGGCTTATCTTTGCTGCTTGCGCCGAAGGCATTGTCATAGTGGTAGCCGCGCGGGGTGACCAGGATGCTCTCGCCGTATGAGAAGCTCCAGTCGAGGTTGCGGCCGAAATACATGTTTCCCTCATCGTCGGAGAAACGAACGCCAGTGCACATGATGGACTTCCTTCCATTGCTTGATTGACCGGTGCGTTCATCATACGCATGCGCGCCTGGTGGAACGAAGGCTTCCGCCGACGGATAAACGCAAAAACAAGCAAAGTCTATCAAAAAAGAAAACTCCCCTTGTTTCCAAGGGGAGTTCACATGGCTCCTGCGACTGGGCTTGAACCAGTGACCGTCCGATTAACAGTTAGAGATTCTGATAAACTAACCGTTGGAACGACTGGGCAAAACGGCTTCATTCCAACGGTTTCACCGTACTTACGGTGTACTTACCCCGTAAGTGAGGGGTAAATGGAAGTCTGAGAATGTCAGAGAATGGACGGTGCAAGGAGGAAATCAAATGTCAAGGCAAGCAAGAAACGGAATCGTCTACCCCTATCGGGTCGAACGCAAAAAGAAGCTCGCTAACGGAAAGGTGATGGTCTATCAAAGCTACGAGTTCAAGCTTGACGGCAAGACGTATTCGAGGAAAAAATACACGGACGCCAACAAGCTGCTGGCCGACCTGCTCCAAGAGCGAGCCAAGTTCGGAAGCACGAACACCAGCACTATTACATTGGGAGCCTACGCGGAACAGTGGCTCGCACGTCGAGAGCGTGATGCAGACCCTAAGACCTTCGCCAACTATCGAACCATCGTCCGCAAGCATCTCGCACCATATCACCGGCAGAAACTGGCGAACCTCACCAGCGGCGCATGTGATCGCATCGTCGACGGATTGCAGATAACGAAGAAGGTCAACGGCAGTGAAACGCGCGTGAGGGCTAGTCTCAGCCTCCGCCGTCAAGTCCACACGACGTTGAACCAGATATGCAATGCGGCGGTGTCTGACAGGATACTCCCCACTAATCCGATGGGCGGCGTGCCCACTCCGAAGGATAAGGACATTAGCCTGTTGGATACGCGCAAGAATGAAGCGCACGAGCGTACAGCGTTCACCGTGGACGAAGCCAAACGCATCCTCCAAGCCGCGAACGAACTGGGCATAAGGGATGGTGCCAAGGAATGGTTCAGACTCTGCACTGGTATGCGTCCGGGTGAAATATTGGGTGCGTCCATTCAAGACCTTGAGTTAGGCCAGTTGAACGGCGTGCCCTATGGTGAATACACCGTCAACTGGAAACTGGAAGAGCTCAAGAAGGAGCATGGGTGCGGTAATCCAGACCGGGACGACGTATACCCGTGCGGATTCAAACGTGGTGCCGCGTGCCCTCAATGGCGGTGGCGGATTCCAGACGGCTTCGACATGATCGAGATGCAGGGCAGATGGTGTCTCACGCCACCGAAGTCGAAGCGCGGCAGGAAAGTGCCCATCATTCCAGCATTGGCGCAAACATTGGAAGCGTATCTCGAAGCTACTGAGGATATTCCGAATCCATATGGATTGCTGTTCCGTCATGATGACGGCTCCCCCATCGAACCGGAAGAGGACATAGCGCAGTTCCGTAGCCTGTTGGAGAAGGCGGGCGTACCCAACGCGGCGCACCGTAGCCGCCACGAGACGCGCCATACGGTCGTGACCATCCTCATGAGCATGGGCGTTGACGTTGGCTTGGTGGAGGAAATCGTGGGACATTCCAGCCGACTCATGGTCGAACACTACCGTCATGCGGGATTGAGAGAACGACTGACCGCAATGGAGACGATGAACGCCGCATTAGACTTGAAGCAGATCGAACAGAAGGGTGATGACAATGCCGCATGAGCTTGATGCAGTTTCGTATCGAGAAGGATTCGGGCGAGGATTCGATGAAGCGTTGAGACTGGTAGAATGCTACGGTTTCGCGCTCAACGCGCACAGAATGGTGGTGAATGGAGCCGGTTACGATGGTTGGCATCCAGAAGACGAGTTCCCGAAGAAGATAACCATTGATGAAAGACAGTTGGACATTGAAAAACATGCCGCCGTGCAAACCGTAGTGGATTACATTAGGGAAAAGCATTGTGACATGTACCGTGGCCGCTATTATGACCGAAACGGTCAGCAGATAGACTTCGGAGACGGTGACAAAAGCAACCGAAATGCGGAATAGGACGCCCCGAAACGCGGAAAAGCCCCTCCCCCAGCATGATGCTGAGAGAGGGGCATTGTGTTAAAAATCGGGTGTAGAAATTTCCACAAGCATTGAAATGCGTTAGATTTTTCCACACGAGTTTGATTTTCGGACGCGAGTTTGAGATTCACGCCCGAAAATTAATCTCAGGCGGAATGCTTCGCCTTCAATTCGCTGACGCCAATCAACGCGCCAACCAAGACAGCAAGCGCGTTCAGCGTGGTAACAATCTGGTCAACGCACGGAAGATTCCATGCTGGGCCGACCACATGCACGAACACGGCCAAGGCGGGCAAGGCGATAAGCGCCAACCATTTCAGCACTTGGTACGCTTTGTCCGGCAGGAGGTAGTTGTTTTCTTCGCCAGTTTCTTCTTCCGGCTTTTCGCCGTCATTCTGAGTCTCCTTGACTTCATCGACCATAATCAAACTCCAATCACCAGTAGAGGGTTTCGCCCGGATAGATCAACGCGGGGTTGCCCGAACGATAACCGTGGATGCGCGTGTAGCTGACGCCGTAACGGGCGGCGATGGCACCGAGCGTGTCACCGGAGCGCACCGTGTAACGATGCGTGCTGTAAGTGTTGCTGACCGGCTGTCGTGCAACACTTCCCGTACCGCGACGGCACACGGTTTCGCCCGCGTAGATGATGTTCGGATTACCACTGCGATAACCCGTCCACTGATTCCACGAGCCACCATTACGCGCCGCGATAGTGCTAAGAGTGTCACCCGCGCCCACGGTCACGCACACGCTACCGCAATTCGCATTGGACACGGGAGCGCTAGCAGTGCCGCCGAGACGCTGGTTCACAATCGCCATGACCTTGTCGTAAGCGCCGCCGAGAGCGGTACGACGGTCGTTGCCGTTCCCGTAGACGCCGCGAATGACCTTCGTGGCCATGTCGTTGTAGTCAGGCGTGGTCGTGACCTTCGGCTTCACCGGGTCGGCCTTCACCTCGGCCTTCGTCTTGCCACGATCACCAGCGGCGATTTTCTGCCAAGCGTCCCGCTCACCGAAGAACAGGTTCAAATCCAACGGGCCGACACCATTCAGATAGCCGGTAGAAGCATACTGAACCATGCCCTCGCCCTTGCTACCGGCGTTCCACGGAGTGGACTGCCAGCCCGTAGCGTTCATGCTCGCATACTGCGCCTTCCACAACATGCAATGCTTGCGCACGTCAGACGGAATCTGATAGACCGCGCTATCCTGCACGTAAACAATCGGCCAAACCTTGGTACGCTGATAGACCTGATTAACCCACTGGCGCACCCAGTCACCATTACCCCAAGCCGCATTACCGTTGGATTCCCAATCCAACGCGAGGACGCACTGCCCCACGGAACCGTTGAACTGGTTCAAATAGTTATTCACCTCTGCGGTGACGTTGCCGCCATCCGCATAATGATAGCCACCACAAGCCTTACCAGTCTGCTTGGCCCAGTCAATCTGATTCCGCCAAGACGGATTCACATAACCATTGCCTTCGGTGATTTTCACAATCGCCGCATCAGCATCCACCACGCGAGTCACATCAGCGCTCTGCCAACCGGACACGTCGATCACATTCATGTTCGCGGATGCGATAGGCGCGATTGCGACACACAGAATCGTCGCGGCGGCAGACAACGGCAACCGCATGTTACGCGGAATCCTCTTATGCTTCGGAGTCTTCTTATCGAAAATCTTCAAGCAAACCTCCTTGGATAAAAGAAAACCCCCGAATAAAGCGGGGGTATGAAACAAAAAAGGGGAACCGTCTAGTTCCCCTTGATATGCGCGTTGAGAATGTCGTTCCGCATTTCAGTGCCGACACCATTGCCACCCAAACCGTGGTACGCCCTGTAGATGCGCTCCGCAGTCTGCTTGACCTCGACGGTGCAGACGCCACCATCGTTGACCATCTGCTGATGCAATGTCTCCAACTTGCAGAACAGAAGCTCCTTCACGCCCTCATGAAGCGGGTCACGTCGATTGTCGATCTTGCCCAACACCCACGGGACGAACGCGCCGAAACCACCGGAACCGACGATGGCGACAATGATGGTGAGAGTTTCCTGATTCACCAAAACCTTCTTACATCAGTCCCACGGGTCGAGGTTCTTCTGAACTTCCTCGCGGTATTCCTCCGGCACCTCATCCAACTCCCTACGTCCGGCCTTCACCAGACGGGTGTACATGCGGACTGCGGCGGCATGATTGAATCTAACCATTGTGTTTTCACTCCTTGTTCTTGCTGTCGGCGTTAACATCGCCATCGGTCTTGCCGGTGTCGGAATCGGTGGAATCCGTCGTATCTCCGCCCTCGCCCGCCATCAGGTCGGCCAGCAGTTGCGCGTTGTCCAAACTCGCCTGCTCCAACGCGCTCACACGGTCGAGCACCGGCTTGGAACTGGTCGTGTCGCCTTCGAACAGGGCATCCGCCTGATCAATGGCCTCCTGCTCCATCAACGGGAGCACCTGATAGGATTCGATGGCCGTGTACTCCACGTATTCCGGCTGGGTGTCAGTCGCCTGATGGGTGACGGTCCTGATGTTGCGGCGGATGCGGATATCGGCCAGTCCGTCATCGCGGAGATGGTAGTCCACCTTTTCCAACGGGGTTGCGGAAGAGACGTTTTGAATCATCTTGTTGTCCTTTCTTTCGGCTTGCCGCGACGGTGTTTCTAGCGCGGCGGACGATTTGATCGACGTTGCTTCGACGCCGATATTGGATGGAATCGCTGTTTTTGAACCAGCCGTAGTAGCTGGCGCAACGGTATGCGAGCCGAAGACTTGTAGGGTTCCGCGCGTATCTGTGGAATGAGCGTCGGGCGCGGAGGAAGATACCCGCTCTGACGCCGGTATGGTCGGGCCAGAAAGTGAAGCCCACCATGTCGATTGGCTCCATGCCGACATGCTTCACGTTCCATGTCGGGTGAATCTCCAAGCGGAGCGTGTCATGCAGATAGGCGCGGATGCGTTTGACTGCGATGGTCAGGTCACGCTTCGAGCGGCCGATAAGAAGCACGTCATCCATGTAGAAGAGCATGTGGGTTATGAGCCGTCTCGTGGTCATCTCGCCCGTCCTGCGGTTCACGCGCTCCTTGCTTAGATGCCGTTCGCAGAAATGGTAGGCGTATGAGAGGTAATAGTTCGCGAGCCATTGGCTCAGATAGGAGCCGATGTTCAATCCGTCATCGCCCGCGTATTGGTCGATGAGATGGAACGTCAAATCCAGTAGCCGCTTGTCGCCCACGTCACGCGAGAGCAGGCGTTTCAACACTTCACGGCTGATGCTTGGATAGCATTTGCGCACGTCCAGTTTCACGAACGCTTTGCTGGATGGTTCGCGCACCCATCGTTTGATCGCGCGTCGCGCGTCGGCTATGCCCCTGCCAGGGATGCTCGCCGTCTGCCATCTGCCGACCTTCGCGCGGAACAATGGCATCAACGCCGTGCCGCAGACGTAATCGTAGATCTGATGGCGGATGCTTTCGCGTCCGATGATGCGTATCTTGCCTGAAATCGGTTCCACACGGCGGAAGTAGCGGATGGGCGCGAACCTGTATTCGCCGCGTCCTATCTCGTCGGCTATCTGCCGTGAAAGCGAATCCAAGTCGGACTGGCGGCTGAGGAAGTCGTTCACGTCCCTGCGGGAGCGTTTGCCTTTGAGGAACCGTTCGATGCAGTCGCGCACGAACGCGGGTTCGGTGATGCGACTGTGTTTGCAATATGTTTTCATAAAAGCTATAAGGGGAATGTTGGCGGCGTTCGGCCATGTGGCCTACCGGTCGCGTGCTTGATTCGATTTTCGGCATGGCCGAGGCTTGCCCTCTCGCATATCCCCGAAAGCGGAGGGTAGTCGTGACGGAAAATGGCTAACCCTTATGTGCGACCGCCGTAGTTCCACCAAGCGTTCGAGAGGTCGTTCCTGCCGTTCGCGTTGAACAACCCGCAGTGCGAGCCATCCCTGAGATTGCCACCGCGCCGCAAAAGCAGGAGGAACCCGGCGAAGCCGTCACGAATCCCCGAAATATTATCAAGAGTCATACGAGGGTGATGAGGGGGCTTTCGCCCCCTCGCTGGCGCTCACCCCCAACCGCCCGCACTAGGCGTGCGTGCGGCCAAGAACGGATAGGCGACCGCCGAAGCTCCACCAAGCGAACGAGAGGCCGTCCCCGCCGTGCGCGCGGAACAACCCGCAGCGCGAGCCATCCCCGAGATGGCCACCGCGCCGCAACTCATGCAGTCCCGGAGCGGAGATCGGGTTGATGATCAGCGCGTCGGTCAGACCGCTGGTGCTTGTCGCGCCGACGCCGGTGGGCAGCAGGAATCCGTGCTTTTCGGTGAAGTCGGTCTGCCACTGCCACTGGTTGTCGGTCTTGTCGTTGGCGGCTGGATAGTCGCCCACATGCACGTAGTCGGCGGTGATGGCGGTGCCGCTCGCCTTGGTGGTGTCGAACACCTTCCACACTTCTGTATGTCCGGAAGTGTCCGAGTCCTTCACGTTCTTCAGGATGATGTCGCCTTCGGTCTCGTAGACTCCGGCGAACAGTTCGATGCCCTGCAACTTGATCGGCTGATGGGTTTTGGACACATCCTCGCGTGGGATGCCGTCGTTGCCGAGCACGCCGTCCGTCGAACCGGTCAGGTACGGCATCTGGGTGACATGCATGGCCGTCGTGGTCGTGAAGGCCGCACCGGACACGTTGATCGCGGTGGTGGCCGCGTCCACGACGGTCTTGGAAATGACCTTGCGGCATGCCGCCGCCTCGCCGGTCTTATTGTCTCCACGGTCGGTGCCGGTGCCGACGCTCACATAGGAGCCGAGGTCGATGCTTGCCGCGTCAGTGGCCTTGACCAACGCGCGTGTGACGTTGGTTTCGGCCTTGCTGACGTTGACCTGACCGGAACCGTTGAAGTCGCCACCCAAGTGGCGTTCGATGTCCTTGGACGCGTATTTGAGCATGTACATGAGCTGCATGTAGAACGTGTCGGCGGAAGTCTTTCCACTGTAGCCCTTGCCTTTGCTGGCGGGTACGGCCACGGAGCCCTGCTCGCTCATGGAGGCCTGAACCTGACCCGAGACGGACGCGGCCTTGCCGCCAAAGTTGCTGAGCGGATACTTCGCGTAGGCCATGCACGGACGGAGCGTGCCATCCGGCAGAAGAGCGCCCGGCATCGGAGAATAGCCGTCATACTGCGTGTCCGAATACCAGATGGTGAGATAGTTCGTATCGAACTCGAACTTATAGAAGCCAACGGTCGTGATGACGAACACGTCGCCATTCGACCCGTCCTTCGCGTAATTGCCAGCCAAGCCTTTGACGGCCTTCACGACCGGAGTGCCATCATCGGCCACCGCAACGTTAGCGTCGAACACGCGGAACGCGCTCAAACCAGCGTAATCATCACGCCCGGCACGATAATTCGTGGACGGCACGACGGTCAGACCGGCATTGTCGCCGACCTTCACGCCGTCCGGCGAATTAGAGAACGAATACAAGGGGAAACGCACGCCATACGTGCGCCCATCACGATGCGCGGCGAAATACTCGCGCACGTTCGACACGACCTTCTTCGCAGTGTCATAAGCGAACTTGGTGCCATCCACGGCACCGGCCTTCTGCGCGCGCTCCAGACGAACGTAATCACGCACACGCAAAAGCTTATCAGGATTAGCCAAAACAAACCTCCTCTAAAAACTCAGGCATTGATCGCGGACACAGCCCAATCCACATCGGACTGGTCGATATCAGCCAACGGATTGCCGGTATTGACCGGAGTCAACGTGGCCGAATCAACTTCGACCAAATCGGTGAAATTCAACACGTTGGCCGAATCGGGCACCTGCACGACTCGAACGACCCGCCAGGAATCGGCGCTATCGCCGATGGTCACCTCGTAGGCGAAAGTGTTATCGGTCGGCGGCACGGTAACGGTCGCGGTGCCATGCTCGTCCAATTTCACCTCGAACGAGTCACGCACCACGATGCGCTTACCGCTGTTGAAATAGCTCGTCGGAATCACATGCACCGTCTCACCCGCCAAGTCAGCGATACCATCCGCACTCGGATGGCCGAAATCAAACTTGATCTGAGTCAAAATATCCTCCTTGCAAAGAGAAACCCGTCGAAATCGACGGGTTTAAAAAATCAATCCTCCGCAGTCCCGTCATCGGGAATGCGTTCCAACGCCGCAGAAAGCTGAGCCTGTAGAATGGCTACCTGCTTGCTGAGCGTGCCTATCTGAGCCGCGAGCCGGTCGATGACCTGATTCGCGTCAGCAGTGACATCAGCCATAATCCAAATCCCCTTAATCCGACGCGATGACCGTATCGATTCGCGTCACGCCACGCATGGCATCCAAATCCAACGTCCGTGTCTCATGCGTGGAGATATCCTCCAACACGACATCGGAACCATCAGGCTTGAACGTGGCACGCACGCCACGCGAATCATCCTGCCATACCTCGCCGGAATCCTGCGAGAAAACGTACTTCAATCCCAGCCGGTACAGTTGGGACTTCATGCTTTCGGAAGGCGGACGCAAATCCACCACATCGCCAGCCATGCCAACTCCTTATCCTTCATCACCTGTTCAACAACGCGGAACCCGGATGCAACTGGAAGATGAACAACGTCGCACCCCAAGGACGTGTGCTGGAACAGCCACCCATGACGATATCGCCCGGGTTCCAGCCTTTATCATTGTTCTCGCCGATGATGAACGCGCCACCGGAACCACCATAGGCGAACGTGCAAGGCATGTTCACGCCATGCAAAGGCCGGTAATCCTCGTTGAGATTCGCCACAACCATGTAGTTTGAGTCGAAACCCGGATTATTGGACGCCTCGATCTGAAGGAACACATACTGTCCAAACACCATCACGTGCGTTCGCGGGTCCTTGCCGGAAGTACCGCAATAGTCAACGCAATTGTTCTTCCACACCATGAAATCCGTGGCCTTCGACGGCGAATACGGGTCGATGCGCTTGCCGCCGATATACACGCCGCCATTGAACTTCGTACCATTGGAATTGCCGGACGGGGTGATATCAACACGGTCGGATATTATCTGGCTCCTCGTGCTGCCATCCAAATACTGGGTGACACTGAACTCCGCCTTACTGGTGTTGATGCCGAAGTTCAAACGCCTGTACGAGCCGGGGTCCCGCTGACTGCCGTCAGTGACCTTGGTGTAGGTGCTTTCGCCTTGCAGATACCATTCGACACCCTCACTGTCATACGAGACCATGCGCCCCAATATCTTGTTGTCGATATTGGTGTTCGCTATCTCGATGCGCGGCCCGTCCATTGCGGTCATGAGCGTTCCGGCCATAAGATTGTTGGAACCATCCAAATGGATGGAACGCTGGCCGTTCCCATCGTAGAAGTCGAACGCGCCATCATTGAGCTTGAACCCAACCTTGTCGGACGTGCTGCTTTGAATCAACGCGCCGGTGAACGTGCCACCGGTGAACTCGCCGCCAGTGAAAGCGGCGGCTGTTATCCTGCCGTTCGTGATGACCGGCCCATCCATCGTGACCGAACCATCGGACGCCTTGAGCGCGAACTTCGCCTTATGGTCAGCGCCATACGCGGCAAGACCACCGGACGTAAGCTTCACGCCGGTATAATCATCCGGCGAGGTCTGCACGATGGAACCAGTCACCTTCACGCCGGACAATTCGCCACCGGACTGGATGGCGCCATTGATGTTCAGTTTCCTCGACTTCACGTCATATGCGAAATCGTCACCAAGATACATGCCAGCGGAATTGATCTTCACCGTGGCGCCATCGGCGTTCTCGCTATCACGGAACTCGCTGCCGATGATGACCGCGCCCTCGACCATGCCGGTGAACTTCTTAGCGTTCGCGTCGATATCATTACGTGCCGCAGTCAATCCGTCACTGACGGTCTTCACCTGCTTACCAGCGTCATCCTTCGCTGCGGCAAGCACCTCGTCGGCGGCGTCGGACAAATCCTGTTGGGATACGACCGGAACCACGATGACCGTGGCATGATCGGACTCTTCGGACTTGTTCGGTTTGAGCGTGCCGTCATCGTCATGCGCGTTGTCGTAGGCCACGGCCCACACTTCGACAACATCGCCGACCGGGAGTCTGCCGGTGACAAGCTCACCCTTTCCGGGCAGTTGCCCCAAGTCCATCGTCTCACCGGTGCTATCGGGCTTCGCATACACCTCAACATGGTCGAAATCGGCTGGAACGCCACCCTCAAGCGTGCCATCCCAATGGATGGTCACTATCTCAAGAGCCGAAGTCGCGGTGACGCCAGTGGGCTTTCCCGGAGGCGTCGTATCACCGACCCACGGGACAAGCCCGTTCGCACCGGCGTTCTCACCGCCGCCAATCCAAGTCTCGGTACCATCGCCATTATCCACGGCGATGGTACCGGTCAGATAAGTGAGCCGCATGTTCGAGTTGCGCAACGCTATGTCAGCCAACGTCAACGGCAAAGCCGAATCATCCGGCCTGAGTTCAACATGGTCCGCCAATATTCACCTCGATTCAGGCAGTCGGGTCGGCCACGGGGTCGAACTTCACCGTCACCTTGCCGGTCTCATCACCGCTCATCTGCATCAACCGCATCGGATACACGCCGTCCGGCAGATCAGGGAAGCCGTCTATGGCGATGTCGAACATCTCCCCCGGCCAGAACGAACCCAACGGATGCAACGGCAATCCCATCGCATCGCAGTCGTTCACGTCTATCTCGCCGGACAATTGCATCAACGGCTGGCGGTTCGCGTTCAACATGCCGTTCGCGGCGGCGGCCAACAGCTCATACGTCTTCGCGTCGGTGTCGCTCGTGGTGGTCTCCCGCAGCGGATACGGGTCCTGACGTTTCACTAGAGTCAAATCCTCGCTCTGGCAGCACATCGTGCCCGAATCCGAACCTGCGCCGGTCGCATACACGCGCATGAACGGCGCGGCACGGTCTATCTTGATGTTCTCCAACGTGCCCCCATACGGGGAGCACGACAACGACAGCCGCCTGTCCTGATTCAAATAGATGTCACCGTCCGAACCGGCGAGGAACCGGAACCGGACATGCTGCGAATCTGACAAGTAAGGCCGGAACTGCATATCCGGCCCACCATCCGCGTTCGCAATGTTCTTCAATATGTCGGAAGCGCGATGGTTCGACACGTTGAAATCCTTGTACTCCACGACCGTCTGCCGTGGAAGAATCGTCTTATGCGGCCCATCCATGGAAGTCGTGCTGCCGGTCTGATTGCCATTCCCATCGAACGAGTACACGGTGGTGGTCGTGGTCACGGTACGTTCGGAATAATCCTTGTAGTTCTTCGTGACCGTCTTCTTCACGACCGTGGTCTGCGCCGTGGTCAACGTCTTCACGGTCGTATGCTGTTTCGTAACCTTGCCCTTGCGCGTATTGTACGTGTACGGTTTAGTCTCCGTGACCTGCTTCGTCTTCTTCGTCACATGCTGTTCCGTGATCGTGGTCGTGTCACCGTCAACGGAAGTCTCCACATAACCGTCAGCCGTGTTCACACGCTTCTTGCTCTTCTGCTTCGGAGCGTTCTTATCCTCGCTCGACCCATCAGAAGGCAGCGAATGCGTGCCCGTCTCGTTCAGGTAAGGCAAATCGACGGGCAGTCCACCGCCCGGCTTGACGCTCGTGCATTGGCGGATTACCTCGCACGCCAACGCACGCCACGACAGGTTCTCCCAACGGAACGACCGTTTGGACGTGTGGCCCGCATCCTTGCCGAAAGCATCCTCATGCACCAGATACCGGTCGTTCAGCAAGCCCATCATGCTCACGTAAGGCACGCTCACATCATGCCAGCTGGACGTGCGCACGCCCAACGCGCCAGCCAATATCGGCGTGCCCATCGACGCGGCGTCATCCAACACGCTCTTCCAACACAACACAAGGCCACGCTTGTACGGCTGCAACGCGGCTGCACGGGCGGCAGGGTCATCGCCCGGTATCTGGGACCAAGGCAGTTCCAAGCCGGAAACCTCGTTATCGCCGACACCCTTGTCCTTCGTCGTGGAAAAACTCGAATCCGAAACGGTCATCGACCAAGTGAACGACGGTATGTCGATCTCCTGCGCCAACTGGCCGGAAACCGTGTCATACAGGTACGCCACCCAAGCCATCAGACCACCTGTCCCCTATCCCAGATGATGAACCGGCGTCCGCACCACAAGGCGTCCTTGTTGTCCTGCGACGCATTGTAATGGAACACGGGAGCGTTGCCGTTCTGCAACCAAGTACGCAAGCGTGCCGTATGATGACCCTTGTTCACAGCCGTCACATACGACGTCTCATGCGTCTCCCACGCGCCATACGAAACGAAGTTCGCGCACGAATGGTCCAAATCCTTGTTATCGATCTGGAAGCCGATGGCCCACTCGGTGCGATGCGACGTATCCGCCCACGAGGTAGCGCCAGCGGAACTCAGATTGCATTTGAACGACAATTCCAACATGCGGTCGGAAGGCAAATCGAAATCTATCTGCTGCTCGAAATAGTATTTCTTGACCGTCGAATCGCCGGTCATGTCACGCCTATCCCAATTCTCGCCAATCTTCCCCAACGAAGCGCCATACGGTATCGCGTAATCCGCGCTCCACATCTGCACGGCGGAGGCGGTGGACGAAGCGCCAGCAGGCATCTTCATCTTCCGCAACATGGTAGCGCCAGCCGGAATCGTAGGCTCAGCAAGACTCGCGGACGGGGAACCCTGCGTGACGCCCACGGTCACGTAATTGTCCGAATCCTTGTACTCCATCAGATTATGGGCCTGAATCCACACGATGTCGATACGCGGATTGGAAGGGTCGCCAGCCGCGACGGCATTCGTCCGACCGCCCTCGTAATAGGCGAGCGTCTTGCCATCCGAATCGCCACGGCTACAGACGGCCACGCCAGCGGAAACGTTATACCGCAAGTCACTGCGGCCGGTCACGTTCAACCCGTCAACCAATCCCGTATTAGCCCACTGGGCACCGATGATGCGACGATGCACAAGAGGCGTCACACCAGCGCCATTGGTATCGGGAGACACGCCCAAAGCGACGGTACTCATTCAAAACTCCTTTTACATGTAAGTGTCATGCACACTGCAATCAACGAAACCGGTGCCTAGATTCGACAAGACCACACGCAGCGAGCCTCCAGCGGGAATAGTGGGGAAACCACGCTGCTCCAACTGACGGCTCACATCCTGACCGCCCAACTGGGCGGTGCGGCTACGACAATCCAACACCAACGGCACATCCCGTACCGTCTGGTCGCATACAATCGACTGCTGCGTGCCCGGAAAGTCCAAACGCACGCCATCCATAGGCCCATGCACTATGAATGTCGGATACGCGCGGGAAGAACCGTTGTTGTACAACAATCCGACGTTCGACCCGACACCATCCAACTTCAGCCCGTAATCCAACGGATACTTGAGACCGTTACGCAGGTTGACGCCATATTTCAATCCGACGTTCCCGCCGGAAACATGCATGGCCGACAATTGGCATGTGTACTCGTCCATGCTCAATATCTCGGGCCGTTCGCACGTCACGGTGATCGTGCAGTCATCCAACCATCCGTCACGCGCATACTTAGCGGACGCTTTCACAATGGCGCGTCCCGTCGTGTAACAGTCGTAGCCCGCATCCCTCAACCGGAACCGCACCTTGCTATGCGCACACACGCGGCGAACACGGTTAAGAAGCCGGACAACACCCTGACGGTCGTGGGCCGACACAATGAAATGCAACGTCAACACGCGAGCGGAATACAGGATGTCCGAAGCCCACACATCATGCGCCCCATCGCCCTGGCCCCGCTCGCTCATCACCGTCTTGTCATCCGGCGTCTCGAACCAACCCTCGACACCATCCTCCCCGATCAGGAGAACATCATCATCAGGATTCACGCCATCGCCACCATCGAACGTCAACGTTTCCGTCCCGTTCGACAGTTCGACCAGTTCAGGCAGGTCGTCATTCAACGCTGATACCTCCTAGCCTCGGCCAACGCGTTCCGATGCAATATCGGCGCGGCGGTGTACAGGTCATCATTGCTTCTGACAACCTTCGTATTGAAAGTCTGATTGACCGTCGTACCCGTATTCGCAGGCATTTGAACGTTAACCTCAAACATGCCGGAAAGCATCTTCTCCACACGCCCACCAGTCGCATACGCGCTACGACTCATATTCACCGCACTACGCGCATACGAGGAACGAGCCTGAGAAACCGCCTTATCCAAATCACCAGTCGCGTTCAACACGTTCAGGAAATTCGGGCCGACAGTACGATCAAGCCTGTTCACAGAAGCCGCACGAATAACATGCTCACCATTCGACAGCCAAGCAGGAATCGAATCAGACGTGCCAGTACCCGGGCCACTGATACGGCCACCAGTGGCAGCGGTAACAGAACCGTCACCACTCTTACGAGTGACGACATCCACATATCGAGTAGCCAAAACGGAGCCATCAGTCTTTGCGATTCGACGGAACACGTTCTGCACGTCGGAATCATCACCCCTGACACGTCCCCAAGGATGCGCCAAAGTCACACCATCATAGACTCTCGTCTCTCTGAACGCCCTACGAGCGTCATCATTATCACCCATGACTCGCCCCCAAGGACGCGCAATAGTGACACCATTGAACGCCTCTATGGCCGCGAACGCGAGAGTCGCCAACACATGCTCACCCATGACGCGACCCCACGGACGGGCGATAGTCACGCCATCATACGTTTTCGTGTTGTCGAAAGTGCTCTGCGCGCTCGAATCGTCACCAATCACATACGTGTGCGCAGTGGCGACAGTCGAACCATCAAGATTCTGATATTTCGCCAACTTCACGTTAGCGTCGTCATCATTCGCATCAATATTGAACTTGACGCCCTTGGCCGCAGGAACCTTCTTCTTCTCAATATCGTTCATCTTGTCGCTCGCCTTATCCAAAGCGTCGATAAGAATCTGAATCTGAGCGTCAGTAAGCCCCTTGTCCTTAAGCTTCTTCTTCACCTCATCAAGCTTCGGGCCAGCCTCATCAGTGGCAAGAATCTGAATATCAGTCTTGGTCAATCCAAACGATTCAGCCAACGACTTGGCGTTCTTAATCTTGTCAGACGCGCCATCCTTAGCTTGCAGAAGAATCGTCACGTCCCTCGCACTGGCACCACCAAGAACAGCGTCAACAGCCGTCTGCACCTGATTGATATCAGTGATGGCACCACTGGTGATGGCCTTCATGATGATGTCATATTCCTTCTGCTTGCCATCGCCGATGAACTCGTCACGAAGAAGATTCAGATACGTCATGCAGTCAAGTTTCGCCTGCTGCACATGAGCTTTGAACTCAGTCTCAACCTCAGATGGGGTGAGCGCATACTGGTCCTGCAAAGCCTTCGCGATGTCCTTGTTATTGAACATCTGCATGGCTGTGTCGTAAATCGACTGCCGCATCTCATTGTTCTTGGCAGTGACGGTATCCAAAGAATCGCCATGGTCGATCATCGCGCTGATATAGCTCTGCGCGTTGGAGGACAACGTGCTGAACGCATTGGAAGCCTCGCGGCCAGCCTCGGTGGTCAAATCGAAGTTCTGCTTCTGAGAATCCCAAGCATTCTGCCCCTGCGACATCAACGTCTGCACGTCCTTGCAGACATCACCCATCGATGCGAGCGTCGCATTGTAGGAGCTGCCAGCGGAGTTCAATGCGATAAGCGAACTCTTCGTCTTGGTCGCAGCCTCAGAAAGCATCTTCTCAGCGTTGGCGTGGTTCTCCTCCAACTGCGTGGCACTCTGCGTCATCACGGCGATATCCTCCAAGGAATCACCCTTCTTCAACAGTGTGTCCACATAGGATTTGTCATAACCGTTCTGCACTGCGGTCTCACGCAACTGCTCTTCGGTCTGCTTGCGAACTTCTGTCATGCGTTGGGAAAGATTGCTGTACGCAGTCTGTTCCTCACGATTGATCGAATTGTTCTTACGATGCGATTCGAAAGTCTTGTTCAACGTGCTGTTGAACTTGTTGAACTCCTTATCCGTACCAACAACAGTCTTCGACACCTCATCCAAAGAAACCTTGTTCTTGCCAAGATACTTGTTGGCAGTGCCGATAACATCGGACATGTCTTGGAACGTTCCGGTCATCACGGTACTTCCGAAAGCCTTGCCAATGAAGCTTGCGCCCCACTTTGTAAGACCAGCATCAGCGTTGGTGCGGAACTGCTTCTCAACGGCCTGACCGATATTGCCGAGATTAGACGCCGCATCAGTGGAAACAGAAGCGACGTTCTGGATAGCCTCGGCGACACTCTGGGAAACCTGTTCGACATTCTGCGCGTGCTGAGCGTAATCAGCGTATGCGGCGGTAAGAGCACCGATACCAGCCATGCCAGCCAGTCCGGCCCATCCGCCGACAAGACCGCCGACAACGGTAGTCAAGTCCGATGCAACAGAACCAACCTTGCCCAATGCACTCGAAGCCTTCGTCTTAAACGAACCAGCTTTCGAACCAGCTCCTTCAAGCGCCTTTCCGGCCTTCTCGACCGACTCGGATGTATGCTCGGCCTCCTTGCTGACACCAGAGAAAACACCTGCGATATTGCCATATACGGCAGCCTCACCAGTCGCATTGGCAACCTTGTTGTTCCTCTCCAACTGCGCCATCGCGGCAAGAAGCTGAGTGAACTTCACCTTCGTGCTGTCAGCGGTCATACCAAGCTGACGAAGCGTGTTCTGATACTGGATGGTGCTCTGGATGTTCTCCAACGCGCCGGTCTTCAGCGAAGTCCAAGCGGCCTTGCCTGCGCGGCCGAATGTCATCCACAGGCCCAACGCGCCCTTAATTGGAGCGGGCAGCTTGTCGAACTCGTCGGCAAGACTGCCAGCGGCCTCTGCAATCGTCTTGATAAGCGGAGCCGCAGCCTTCAACGAAGCCGCGAACGTTCCACCGAACGCATTGGACAGGCTGCCGACCATCGACAGCAGCTCGCTGAACACGGGGCCACTGTTCCCGATCTCGGCCATCGCCTTTTCCCAGCCATTCGCCAAACCATTGACGAAATCCGTTATGCCGGTACGTGAGTCTCCAAGAAGACGACTCACGTTGGACAACGTGGAACTGACAACGGCACCTGCGTCAACAAAAGCAACCTTGACGACATTGCGAAGCGAATATGCGGAATCACCAACCTGCGAGAACGCTGCGCGAACCTCGGACTGGGCGGTCTGAGCGCCATCAATCCAATACTTCATCGACTGCTGGAACTTCACCGAATTGACGGCACGGTCCATTTTGGCGAGCGTCGTCGCCATACCCTCGATGCCATTCTCGTAGTATGCGAGAGTTCCGAAGGTCCCTTCGAAAATATCCTTGAGGCTCTTTACGGACGAGCCGAGATAGCCCGCCTGCTCCTTGACCTCCGCCATCGCATTGTCAACACGGTCGGAATCCTTCAGAACCGCGTCGCCCCATTCGGCGAACAAGGTCGCGTTACGGCTCACCCAGTTCGCGAACTGCGGCAAATACTTGCCGCCCGCCGCGCCAACCTTGCTCAAAGCAGTGATGAGCGAATTGACGCCGGGCACGAGATTGTCCAACGACTCGTTCACATAGTCGAACGTCTGCGGCAGCTCGTTCATCTTGTAGGACGTGCGTACCGCGTCCATCATTCCGGCGACTATCTCACCCTCATGCTTCGCGAGGGTTCTCATCTCCGGCACCAGCGAATCGCCTATCGCGTTCGCCGTGTCCATGATCGCGGGCTTCGCCTGACCATAGAACGCGTCCTGCACGCTCTGGGAAAGCTGCGACAGCTTCGTGTTGGCGAAGTCAATCTGGTTGCTCCACGTCTCGCCCTTGTCGCCGTAGATCATCTTGAACGAGGCGAACACGCCAAGCAGTCCGGTCAATGCGGCTGGGGCTGCGTAAGCGGCCTTGGAAAGGCTTATCAGGCTCTTTCCGACACCTCCGACGCTACCGGCCAGATTCGTCGCACCGGCACCGAGAGAGGTGAGCACGCCGCCCAGCAGGGCGAACTTCGGAACCTTGGAATCCAAGGTGTCCATCAGATTCACGAGCTTCTGGAACTGGTTCTCGACACCCTTGAGGCCGGTAGCCCCATAGGTCATGCCGTTGAGAATCTTGCCGATGTCCGTGCCATGGAACTTGGCGAAGATGTCAATCGTTCTCGGTCGCGTGAAGTAGGCCAGATGGGCGCGGGCCAGAGCGGTCTCAAGATCGACATCCATGTTCAGGGTGTCGTTCTTGTCTTGGAACTTCTTCAGCTCCTCCTCGGCGTGCTTCTTGTCGATATGGAGCTTCGCCGGAAGCTCCGCATCCGGATTCGACTTCAACAGCTCCGCGTAGCGGCGCATCTCCGATTCGACCTGCGAATACTCCGCTTTCAACGAGACGGGAACGTCAAGCCTCTTATGCTCAAGCTCGCGGAGGGTGCGGCGAATCGCGTCCGCGCCATCCTCATAGAATCTGACACTGACCTGCTGGTCCTTAAACTTTCGAAGGTCCTTCTCAGCCTCGTTCGTATCCAAATGGAGCTTCGCCGGAAGCTTCGCGTTAGGGTCGCGTTCAAGCTTGGCCGCGTAATCACGCCACTGCTTCTCAAGATTCCTGAACTTCGCGACGTATTCGACCGGCACCTCGACGCCGGAACGGACAAGCTCGCGCATCTCACGGTAGATGCGGTTCGCACCCTCCGTATAGAACTCGACCTTGACCCGCTTCTTGCTCCACTTCTCAATCTCACGGTTCAGACGGGCGAAATTACCCTCGACATCGACCTTCACACGAGCCTTGGGATTATCCTTCAGAAGACGCTGATAGTAGGCCAGCTGACGGTACATCTCCCGCAACTGGGCCTTCAACGTGACTGGAACGTCAACACCTTGACGTTTGAACGCCTCGATCTTCGACCTGACCTCGTTCAGATTCTCTGCGACGAAACGAAGCCGGATATCCTCACGATTACGGACGCCGTTCCTCGAATACAGGTCGGCGAGACGCTTCTGGAAGTCGGAATCCTCCAAACGGGTCGCATCCGTTACCGGACTCTTCTTCAGCTTCTCGATACGCGCGTCGATGTCGTCAAGCGCCTTGACGGTCTGCTTGTACTCGTCAAGGTCGAACCAGTCCTTGTTGTTCCGCTTCATGGCGGCGACATCGGACTCAAGCTCCTTACGCACGTTCCGGTACGTGTCGATAAGCTCCTCGGCCTCATGCCGGGACGCCTCGAACTGCGTCTTCGCCACATCGGACTGGGTTATCGGCTTGCGCACGAAATCGATGGCGGAATCAGCCGCCTCACGTTCGGCCTGCGCACGCTCCGCCTCAAGCTCCTTCACGAAGCTCGAATGCATGACGGACAGGTTGTCGAACATGTCCTTGTACGTCTTCGCCTTCGACCTGTCGTCCAACGCGGTATGACGTGCCTTGGAGAAGTTCGACAGCGAATCGCCAGCCGTGACGATGCTCTCCTCAAGGGCGCGCACCTGACGGGTCAGCTTTGACACGCGCTTCGCATCACTCTCGGTGGCGATGTCGATGAGCGAATCCTGAGCGGAACGGAGCTTGCCCAGCTCCTTCTCCTGCGCGGCAATCGCCTTGTTCACGGCGGTGACACGCTTAGCGGCCTCACGCTCCTGCTTCCACAGGTCGGACGTGGGCTGCTTGTTCGCCTTCGCCTCAAGACGCTTCGCGTCGAGAGCGTCCACCTCCTGCGTGGCCTTGGCGAGATCGCCCTTCAATCCACGGATGGCGGAACGGGTTTTGACGATGCGGTTCGACAGTTTCTCGAACTGTCCCGCCTGCTCGTCGGTAAGATTCTCATTGCCCTTGACGAGACCGCGAACCTGCTTGAACAGGTCCATCTTCTTCTCGCGGTACGCGTCAACGGTCTTGTCAAGACTGGTGGCGAACGAAATCTCGTCAGCCTTCGGAAGGGCCGACCTCTTGAAGAACGACGTGCCGGAAAGCTCTCGCCCCTTCTTGTCGAACGCCTTGACGGTACGGTCAAGATTCCTCTCGACCAGCTTCGAGTTCAACAGGCCGTTCTCGCGGACAGCACGGTCGGTACGGGAATTGAACTCGGACAGGCCACGGTTCAAACCCGTCGAATCAAGCTTCGGCTTGAGCGACAGGCCGCGACGAAGGTTCTCCTCCTGCTTCTCGAACCGCTTCATCCACGGGTCGAGATTCCTCGTATCAGGCTTGAAATCCAAGTGGACGGTGGCATCCTTGCCATTCCACTCACGGTAGGCACGCTCCAAACGGGCGGTATCCGGATTGAACGCGACATTCGCCTCAAGGTCGCCTATGCCACGCGCGGCCTCCTCCACCTGACGGCGGAACCCCTTCGTATCCGCAGTGATACGAACGACGACTGTACCGGCGCGATGCTCGCCCGCCATAAGCAACCCCCAGAAAGAAAAACGAGAAAAGAAAACCCCCACGGGAAAGTGGGGGCTATGGGAATCAGGTCATGTGGAACTTCGAGAACATGCGTTCGAAATTCTCGGCAGTACCCTCGTTCTCCCGGCGAGGCGGCTCCTTGTCAGCGCCGGGAGGGAGCAGCGGATGCGGCTTGGCATTCTTGCCCCCGTATTTCGCGGTGACCACCGCGTTCACCATGTTGCGAACGTCAACGGCGACCATCGTCTTCGAATCCCAGCCAAGCCACGGCAGCACGGTCGGTTTGCCGGACTTGGAATCATCATCAGGGCCGGACGGAGGCTCATCCTCCAAAATCCGCGCCCGATACAGGCTGTCAGGCATCGCCATCAGCCCAGCGGCAAGACGTTCGGCGCGAGTGGGATTCAACCTCACGCCGGTTATGTCAAGCCCATAGAAACGTTGGAAGTCGGAAGTCAGTTCGACCGGGTGGTCGCGGACCTGCGCTTCGAAACGAGCGATTTTCCCAGTTGGTCCGTATAGAACATGAGAATCGATTCGACCAGCCAGAACAGCTCATCCAAGCCGATGCCGGTCGTCCACTCGTCAACCTTGCCCGGCTCGTCGGTCAACGACTTGACCCAATCCAAAGCCTTGCCGACGAACTCCATACGCTCGTCGATCTTCGACTCGATGTCATCCAACGACACCGCCTGCGGACCCTCCATGTCGTCACGAAGCGTGAAACCGGCCATGCCGGACAGCTTGCGCAATTCGGCGGACTGACGGAACGTCAGACTCTCCGCAGGAGCCAAATCCGGCAGCAGCGAGAACAATGGCTCCCCCTCGCACATCTCCGCCCACGACTCGGGCATGTGGAACTCGCCGTCATCCTCAACATCAGCGGTCTTGTCGGCAACCTCGTCAACCATTTCAATCTCCTATCTGAAAAAGCGTGAAAATCTCCTATCTTCCGCCAATGAAGAACGGGAAAAGACCGGAACCCCCGGATAGGAGAAACAGGGGTCCGGCGTCAAGACGAAGAGGAAACAGCCTGATATCAGGACTGCTTCATCTTCGAAGCCTCGAAGAACACAATCGGCTTCTTGCCAGCGACGGTCTCGACCTCGCCGGTCATGCCCTGCTCCACGAAATCATCGCCCGAGAAGTCAGGGCCACCATCGAAGGTCACGGAAACCTTGCGGAACAAAGCGCCGAAACGAATATCGGAATTGTTGTCGGCGGACTCCTGCGCCAGAAGGAACAGGCTGAACGTCTGCGGCTTCTTGGTGATGTCCACGCCGACGCCGTTGTCCTCATCGACGCCGTTGTAGATAAGCTTCAGAGTGTCGCCATCCAGCTGCAACGACTTCGCGGTGATGGTGCAGGTCGAATCCGCGTAGGTGGTGCGCAGGTTCTTACGCGCCCAAGAACTATGCGTGGTAGCGTCGCCGCCATCGAACGAGAACGAAATCTTGTTGTCTGCGGAAGTATGGCCCAGATTCTTCCATGTTCCGCCGCCACTGCCAGCAGGAATGGTGTCCGAGTTCAACTGGAACGCCTTAGCGCCGGACGCCGGAAGAGCGGTGCCGACAGGAGCGTAGAACAATGTGCCGTAAGTGGCAATCAGAGTCGCGTCATCATTAAACGCCATCTCATATCTCCTTAAAAGAAAAGCCCCGCACGAAGCGAGGCTTGAAAACGAAAACTAGAAAAAGGGAAACTCATCCAGCGCGAAGCGAATCCTCCGCGCGGACGGTAAACGAGGAAGCGGAATACTGCTTCACCTTCTTGCCGGTGGCCTGCTTGCCGCCAGCGCTCTTGCCGAAGCCGGGACTTCCCACAATCCGGATGACGCGCCCATACTCGGTACGCCCGTAACGCGGCCACTGCATGATCTGCTGGTACACTTCCTGCGCCAAGCCGAAAGAGCGGTCGGCGTCGTTCGTGGCGACGATGATGTCGATATCGCAATCCCACACGCCGGTCGAATGATTGCCGGTAGCCATGGTCGGAGCGTTCGAATGGAACAACACGATGTTCGAGAACGAGGCCCACGCATCGACATCCACATCGACCTCGTTGAGCACATGCACGTCAGGCCAATCCGCATTGTCAGTGAAACCAGCCGTGAGAAGCGTGTACACGAGCGAATCGAAATCGACCATCGGACGCTCCTGCGGGTAACGCTCGTAATCAGGCTGAATCAGCGGCATCAGACACCACCGTTCATACGGGCCGCGTCACGCATCACATGATGGCCCTCGACCCAACGGCGGCGCTGCACGTTCCAAGCGCCCCACTCGTGTTCGACGGCCACGTTCGACCCGTCACGGCCCTCGACATCAAGACACACATCCGTGTCGATGCCGTGGTAGCGTTTCTCAAGACTCAAATCCTTGGCGACCGGAATACCCGGGTCACGGCCAACCGCACGCGCGGCGGCGAGCATCCTCGCATCCGCAAGCACCTCGTCGGCCTTCTCCGACGTGGCCTGCGGACCGAACCATTCAGCCACCTTCGTGCTCAGATCACGGTCAATGAAAACTCTTGCCATCGGACTCACCCCACACATGGTCGTCAGGGTCCGGTTCAGGAGGCTTCGGACGCAACCACACAGGAATCTGCGAATAGTCGGCGTTACGCCGAATATGCATCTCATAGTGTGGAACCTCGCCATGCTGACGGAACGTCGGAGCGCCGTCAACGTCATAGCAGTCGCCCTGATACCAGACCTCCGTATGGATATCGCCATGCCATTCCACGGCAACGACCTGAGACGGCGTGACCTCACGCAAACCACCCCAAGTCTGCGGCGACTTATCCTCGGCACCGGAAATGGAAAACATGCCAGCCTGCTGCTCGCGGCCCTCGATGGAACACCAGCACCAGTAAGCCTTGCCGGGCACATACGTCGTGCCATGAGGCCCACGACGGACCGTGTACAACACGACGATCACCTTGTCCCGATACAGAATCGAATCAGGCTTCACCCAAGGAACCGTGACATCCTTGTAAGGATGCTCCACAACGGCATCGGAACCGGACTTATCGTAAGGATGCCCCAAATCCCATGTTTCACGAGACATAGGCATCACATTCCATAAATACGGTTCACACCGACGCCAACGGTTCCGATAGGCCCGCGCCCATTCGCATAGCCGTCAAGAATCTGCTTCTCCCTTTTCGACAGATACAGATTCGGCGACGCATCCTTGCCGGGCGGATTGTCCTGCGGGTCGAAACGCGTGAACTGGTACGTGCCGTTCGATTCGGTCTTGATATCCGAATAGCGGATGACGCGCCACACCATGGAACAGATGACGAACTCGTAATCCTCAAGGTCAAGGTCGCCGGACTTCAACCGTGGCAAGCAGTTCGTGCTCGAAGTGGACGCCACGGTCTCCGCACGATGGCACATGTACGTGAGCCAAGCGTTCGGATACCGTTTCAACACGTCGGCGTCGGGAAGGCAATGAAGCTCCAAGCATTCCACCCAATCGACGGCATCGGTAACACCATTCGACATCAGCGAAACCCCCTAAGCTTCAAGAAGGCTACTTGCCCAACACGTCCGCCTTGAAGGTCGAGACGGCCTCCTTCAGAATCGGCAGATAATTGCCGTTGACCCAAATGTCGTAGTTCAACGGAGCCTGATGCGACAACATAGCGCCGATAAGACCATCGTTCACGCTCTTGTTGATCTCGTACTCGGAGTTCTGGGCCTCTGCGGTAGGACCGGACAGGGTAGCGCCAAGAGACGAATCGTTGAACGACGGAAGCAGGATGAAGGTCTTGTCCGGGAACGCGGTGGAAACATCGGCATCCATGTCGAAGGTGTTGTCGAGCTTCAAATCCTCGTAAGCCTCATCGACCAGAAGCACGTCGGTGATGCCGGACTGCATACGAAGCACGTCCAACACCTCCTGACGGGACAGCTTGGTCTTCGAATGCTCCAAATCCATGCCGGACACCTGCGTACGGAAGAACTCGTTGGTACGCATGGCATCGATGACCACACCGGTGGTGGCGACGGCGTGCGGCTTACGACCGTAAGCCTTGCGCATGATCTTCGCCCAGGCTTCGATGTCGTCGCACGGGTTCGACTTGTCGTTATCCCAAGTGGTGGTAGGCTTCACATCCTGCTGTCTGCTCGGACGCTTGAACGAATACGTCACATCGACGCCGTTCTCCTTGATGACCACCTTGCCGGTCACCAAGCACTGCAAACGCTCCAACTCCTCGGTCACACCGGCCTGCTGGCCCAAAGCCTCGAACTTCGCCTCGGCCTGATCGTGGATGAAGGCGGTATCGTTCTGATGCTTCGCGATGTCACGCTCGGAAATATGGTCCATACCGGACAACGGCAACAGGCCGGTATGAATCTCGGCGGTCGAGGTCTCGGACTTGGTATGCCCGATCTCGGCGTCCAACGCACGATGCTTCATCGCACGGGTCTTCGACTTCGGAATGACCGGGGTCCAAGAAGCGGTCCAATCACCACCATTGGAAGTGACCGGGAAAATATTCGACAACGGCAGGATGCCGTTCACGTAATCATGTCCCGCCTGAGCGACCTCGGTCGCCTCGGACGGCGGGATGATAGTCTTGTCAATAGCCAAGAAAAACTCCTTAGATACGCAAAAACCCACCGCAGTGGGTGGGTTTCACAAAAATATTTAGAGGTTGAAGACCGTCAATCAGGAAATCGTGATGTTCACGGTCTGTCCATTGGAGAGGGTCGCCTTACCGGCTGTGATGGCCTTGGACGACGGGTCCTGAGTCAGCTCGATCTTGGTGATGGTCGCACCATCCTTACCGTTGGTGCCGTCCTTGCCTGCCGGTCCCGGAGTGCCAGCGCCACCGGTGGTGGCGGACAGCGGCTTCACGACGTCATCCTCAACGTCGTAGAACTCGCCACCCCACACGGCATCGGAACCCGGCTTGACCGGAAGATTCGAGGCAACGATGTCGCCACGATAGGTCATGCCAACGGTCGGGTCGTCCAAATCCCAGCCCGACAGGTTGATGTTCACCGTCACCATGGATTCCAACAGACCAGCGATCTTGGTCTGACGGCCATCGGTAGCAGTCTTGTCATACGGGCCATACGAGCCGACGTTCGTGCCGGAGGTAATCTTCGCCAGCGGAATACCGGAACGAATGTAAATGGTGGTGGCCTTCGGACCAACACCGGTCAGATACTTGTTGTCATCGGTCTTGAACAATTCAGGCACGATGGTGACGGACACCGAATCATTGGTGTTCTTCTCGCCATAACGCCAAGAATTGTCCTCCTCAACGGTCACCACACCGGAGGAATGAACCATTTCCTGAGTCATACGCTCAATCCTTTCGAAAGAATCAATAGGAAACTACTTGCTGCGCTTACGTGCCTTCTGACGTTCCATCACACGCTTGTAAGCGTCACCCGGCTGACGCTTCGGATGCGAGGTGCCGGACGGGAACTCGGCCTGCATGGCAACCTTGCGGGCCAAAGCCGGTTCCGACTGCTGCGGCTTCCTCTCCACTTGGGAAGTGTCAATCGGGTTGTACGCCGCGTACTTCTCAGCCCACGACGCGATGGCCTCCGGCTCCGTTGCGGGGCAGAGGTCGGAAAGAACAGAATCCGTGATCTGCGGATACTTCGCCTTGGCCTCAAGACGCGCAATCTGCGTCCTAGCGGCCTTAAGCTCCGCGTCGGCGGACTGGAAAGCCTTATAGTTAGCCGAAGCACGGTCCTCGTTCTTACGGCTCATCGCCTTCCATTTCGCAAGCTCGTCACCATCGGACGGCTTGGAAGAATCATCGGAACCCTTCTCAACAGCCGGAGCGTCATGCTCAACGGCGGCGGGTTCATCAACCGGAGTGGTCTGAGCATCCTTCACGGAATCCCCGACCGTTCCGGCCTGTCCAACAGTCTCGTCCTTTTCGGATTCGACTTCATTATCCTGAGAGGCCATAAGACCCAATCTCCTTAATACTTATGCGGCCAGTCCAAGAAAACCGCGAGAATAAGCAAGCAGACTGCGCACATACTGCCAAGCCTGCCTAGTGTGGACTGTCTTTTTGAACTCATACGAACGCCCATCGAAACGAAATTGAACCGAATCGGAATCCGAGTTCAACAACTCCCTGTACCGGGCGTCGAACTCCGTCGCACGGGCGCACATGCGCTCCATCTGCGCACGGGTCATCTTCATGTCGGGCAGATGCCATTCGGGAGCGTTCGCGTTCACCGGAGCATCCTTGCGCAGCAGCACGGGGCCAAGCTCGCTATTGTTCACGACCTTCACGCGAAGCTTCGTCAAATCCGTCGCATCCGTGGAATAATCCCTGCCGGACGTCTTCCCCGCCGCCTTGTAGATGGTCATCAAATCATCCGAGTTCAATTTCAACCCCGGGTCGTTCGACGCGGTGATGGGCGCGACCGTACACTTGCAGTTATGCACGATATAATTGGAAGCGACGAACCAATTTCCCCCAGTCTGAAGGTTATATACTTGACCGCTCCAATCCCTTGTCCTGACATCGACGATTTCATCTTCCGTTACAAGTCCGGCGAGAGCCTGCAAAAACTCTCCATCCGATACAACGTCAGCAGAACCGCCGCCGCGAGATGGCTCAGAGATGCCGGTGTACGAAAGAGGGGAAGAAGCACTGAACTGCGCCCCGATTGTTGGACGCTGTTAATTAGGATACAGCCCTAGACCGCGAGGGACATGCCCCGGAACTCCTCCGGGGTGCGTCCCTCGAGTCGTATCTGGCGTCG